>JAQBQQ010000017.1 GCA_028286915.1 Candidatus Peribacteria bacterium
CAACAAAAGATATACTCACTCCATGTCCGTTCATCACACTCCTCTCACGCCAACAGTGTTTCATATCTTGTTAGCTCTTAGCCTCAAAGAAAGGCATGGCTATGAAATCATGAAGCAAGCAGAAGAGGATTCAGCAGGTGCCGTAACCATGGGGCCAGGAGCTCTCTACGGTGCCATCAAGCGTCTTGTACAAGATAATCTTATTGAAGAGGTAGAGGAACGCCCTGACCCTGAATTGGATGATGAGCGAAGGAAATATTATCGTCTTACGCAAAAAGGTAAGAGCTGCCTGTCTGTTGAACTACGAAGATTAGAAGAATTGGTGGAAGTTGGAAAAAGGAGAAAGCTTATTCATGCTCATGCTTTTGCAGCATGAAAAATGATAAGAACATCAAAGGCATAGATTTCTCAAAGAAACTGTACAGGAAGCTGCTGAACCTCTATCCCGTAACTTTTCGCAAAGAGTATGACGCTTCTATGGAGCAGGTTTTTGCCAACATGCTTTGTGACGCAAAGACAGAAAGAAAATCTCTTTTTATCCCTTGGCTGAGGGTTATCAAAGAAATGCCACTCAGCATTTTCCAAGAACATATGGCTACACCCACCGTTGGTTCCCCCAAGAAAATCACGCTGCAATTCTGGTTGCCCAGCTTTCAATCAGTGGTTTCAGCAGTATTGGTGTTTGGTATTCAAATGGGCATGTTCTTGGCAGGAGTCTTTCTGCTGTATTCCTCCTATCATCCTCAGATTCCTGAGAGTCTTCAAGCAGAATCGGATTGGATACTTCATTTGAGCCTGTATCCATATCTCTTGATTGAGATCACAATTTTCCTATGTGCCAGCCTGGTAGCCTTTTGGATTTCCCGTTGGCAAAGGAGAACAAAAACAATCTTATTTGCAGTGGAAATGGGCATCCTTCTCTTTGCGCAGCTGGTGAGCAGTATTTGGGGATATGCCTGTACTATTCTCATTGATGTGTCGCATTTTCCAGCCTTAGGAACACCACGATGTGGCATATCATCCATCAACGTTTCTTCCTTTGGGTTTGTTCTTTTCTGTGCAATAACATTAGTCCTATGGATTTTCCTTCTCAACACTGCGGTAAGAAGAGAAGCACCTTCAAGCTGACATAGTTTTACCATGGCACTTGCGTGTCATTTTTCGCAAAATCCGACCTTAAAATCAGGCGTAAGTTGTTTGCTGTAGGAATAAAAGGCGCCTTTGAACAATATTGGGCCTTTTATTTTATTATAGGCGCTGCGCAATATTATCTACTACCCACATTAGATCGCTTCCTCTCCGCGCAGCATAAGCTACTAATTTTCCATCGGGACTAAATACAGGCGTACCAAATATTTCATCATAGGATGCGCCTTCACGACCATCAATTACGACTAATGTTTCCGCATTCATGTTTAAGGTGGAAGATATTTGTCTTTCTTCATCCCGTTGAGGTACTTCCTTTATTCCTCGCCCTGCCACATAGGCAAAATGTTTGCCGTCCTGGCTGAAAACCGGAGAGCCAACGCTTCTATAGGCTTTCATGTTCTTGTCGTTAAATTTTATGAACATTTGTGAGTCAGATAGGCCGTATGTATCAGCACCTGATCCCGTACGAACAGCATAGGCAATATTTTTACTGTCAGGGCTAAATAGAGGGCTGCCTACATACTGATAAGCTTCTTCCGGTTTCCCATCAATAACCATTTGCATGTCATTGCCGGAATTTCCTGTGGAGGTCTCTATGCTTACCAGTTGGACTGTATAGGCAATCCTCCGACTGTCCGAACTAAAAGCAATATCTACTATCCGGTTATGCTCATGAGGGTCTTTTATCCCATTTAACGTAAAGTACTGACCGTTGCCACCTTCAACCATGTAAGCCACTTTTAAGCCGTTAGGGCTAATAACAGGGTAATAGGTGTCATTATCTTCAGCGAATTGCTGTAAATGGCCAGTTTTAAGATTGAGGGTAATCATTCCTTTCCCTGTAAATCCTAAGGTTGTCCCGTCATTGGAAAAAATTGGCGGTGCGTCACCTGTGCCGGGATATGGAAATGAAACAGGCCACTCTCGATCATTGACGATAAGACTAAGACCGTTTTGCACGGCAAAATATACAAGATCTGTACTGGTGGGATTGTAGAAAGGATTTGATAGAAAGCGAAAACTCTTTCCCTGAACTCCATTTTCAACAATGAACGCCTGTTCGCCTTTTCTTGCGCGATAGGCAATCTTCTTTCCGTCAGCGCTTACGGTTGGATCACCAATTTCATCAAAGGCATCTTTCTGCTCGGTTCCATTGACCACTATTACCGAAGGATCAACAAATGGCAGTAAAGATTTTTTGAATGCGCGGTAGGCTATAGTTCTTCCATCTTCGCTTGCAGAAATCCATTCTATTAATGGATAAGACTCGCCTTCATTGGTGCCTACGATCACTTTTTGATCATGAGATATTGGCCGATTGTCTTCTTCATCTTCAGGGTTTAATTCACCTTCTCGGCATTGACTATCCAAATTCTTTCCTTCGCATGCTCGATACACAATGATTCCATCGGCAGTGAAAAATGGGCTTGATCGAAAACGATCCAAGACATGATTCAAAGGATCAGTATTCTGTTGATACTGGTAATTGTCCCAAATAATTTTTCCATGCCATTTTCCTGGCTTTTCATCTACAACCATCCTTTCTTGTCCATTTTTTACTTCTACATAAGCAACATGATTTCCATCAGGGCTGAAAATAATCCGATGGTCATATGTGTCATCTGCCACAGAAAGCGTTGCTAATTTTTCGGTATGCCAATTAGGGGCAAGCGATGTACCAGTTTTTGTGGTGGCTACGTCTGCTTCTGAACAAGAAACAAGACAGACAGTTACAAGACCGGCCAAAATTGTTCCATAGTGAGAATTCATGAAAAATGATAATAACATCTTCATATAGACAATTCATAGCCATTAAGAGTGTTCAATGTATAGGCTAACCATGGCACTTACGTGTCATTTTTTGAAAACACCGGCCTAAATAATCAGGCGTAAGCTGGTTGCTGCAATAATGAAAAGGCACTCTCCAACCTTGTATGAGTCTCATGTATCTTAGTTCGAACGTCGTACAGTGATGTCCACCATCCTTCGCTCTTTTATGAGCTTTGATAACATGGATAGTACACATGTAATTCTTTGATATCGGTAGAGCTACCGATGGCAGGCCATCAAGATAGTAAGGCTTGCCCGTCCGTAGCCAAGAGGCGAAGGCGGGTCACAGGTTCGAACCCCGTGCTGCCCACCATTTTTACCTTGTACATTGAAGCTCAGATGGCCCCGAAGGGGACCCTTTGGGTTTAGAGCGTACGAGCGTACGGTTCATCCGCCGCGGCGGATAAGGTCCTCGGTTCGAACCCGAGATCGTCCACCAAATAGTTGCAAAAATCAAAATATGTATTAGAGTATAATTATATGACTAAACCGCGCAGTTTCGAATTTGCTAAGTGGGTTGTGAATAGCCGCCGATTGAATGATCAAACTCAAAAGAGGGTTGCTGAATTAAGCGGTCTTAGCCAACAAGAGCTTTCAAGTATAGAGCGTTTAGGAGTAATACCCCGACGAGATGTTATTGAACGTATAGCAATTGCACTAAGAAGAGATGTAACCGAAGCTCTGGCGACGGTAAAAATTACTGCCGTATCTTTCGAAGCTGGTATATCTCGTCGAGCATTCATGCAGCGCATTAAAGAACACTCTGAGAGGAACGCCAATGTGGGAATTTTTCATATTAAGCAAGAAGGCTCTTTTGTACCAGATGAACATATGATCGATTGGTATAAAAGCATTCTAGAAATTGCTCCGAATTTATCGGTAAATTTATTATTTCGTTTTCCTGAAGACTCGCGTAACTTTAAAGTTCTTTATAATGAAATGCAGCAGTTGCTGCCTGAGGCAGCAAATCGTCTACGAGCTTACAATCATCGGTCAGATTTTGTGGAAGATAGAGAAAAATCATTGCCAATTCCTTGGGATCAAATTCTTATTACTACTTCGAAAGGATTTGATTTATATAACCATACTTATAATCCTAAGGAGCTTGAAAATGAAATACGTCATAATGTAGATACATCAGCAGCAAAAGCAAAAGCTATGATATTAAATCATGCTTCACCTGACAGAGCTGAGAAGTTCTTTGGCTATGTTGGTTTTAAGTCTTTTACAGAGGTGGATCCTGATTTGTGGATTCCTGTGACTCCCGAAGATAAAATAAAGTAATTTTTACTTATATTTTATAATTAAAGCTGACCATGGCACTCGCGTGTCATTTTTTGAAAAAACCAACCCACAAAATCAGGCGTAATTTATTTGTTGCCATAAAGAAAAGGCACCTGCCAACTCCGTATACGTTTCACATATCCTCACTTGAACATTACATGATAGATGTTTGCTATCACATTTATCGTACAAATTTTCTTATGCATCGCTAAATTATTTTCTTATGATAATTATTGATGTTTTTTGGCTTTGGGCTACCATTATACGATGTATTATTCCACACTTATATATGCTACCTATCGACACAGTGCCAGAAAGGCCGATATATAATAAGACCATTACGCAGCTGGAGCAGGTGCTGGCAGAGTTCAAAAGGCAGAATAAGTATAAAAATATTTATAAAACTATTCATATCGATAGTCTGGAAGGGTTTAATGACGCTGAGTTGGAGCATGTCTGGAAGCTTACGCAGTATGATTACGCCGGATATGCCCAGCTGGAATCGAAAAATCCTGACGTAAGAGAAAAATTTGCCCAGATAAAAGTAAAAGTTGATAGAGAAGCGGACGCGGCGGCGGAGCAAAAGAAGATGGCAATGCATATGGCTGTACCCGCAGAGATTTCCGCGCACATACATGAGGATATGAAAGCGCTCGCCGTGTACGTTCCGCCGGAATACGATGCGCTCATTTCGGACGGCTCTGATTTATCTTTTATTATTAAGGAGTACCACGGTGTTGTGGCCGATATGGCTGCACGCCAGCAAATGCTGGTACGGATTATAGATGCTGTGTCTGCGCGAAAATCAGGTATAAAAAAAGAGATATCCGCTCTTGGGCATCAAAGAAATTTACCATCGTCCGGATCCAAAAATACAGCCGTTATGCCCGTGCGCTCTACTCAGCTACAGCAGCAGGTACATAGTGGCCACAAACCGTCAGTTGGCAGAGCAATACAATCCGTTCCGCATCATCCTGCTACGTCCATGCAACTTGCACACGGTAATCGTCCGCGGAATCCTATTAATCAATCGGCGCTTAAGGAAGTTATGAAGAACTATGATGACAAGGGGAATACGTTGCAACCGCCGCCGCAAACTCTGGTTTCCAGATTCAGTGGAGCGGTAAGGAATCTCTTTTCACCGAAGGGGCCATCCTTGGAGGATATGAGATATTACGCACATATACCGGAAAGAGGGTGATTATGGTTTTGATGCCAACTGCTTAAGCAATTCTTCAGCCATCGCATTTCCAGGGTTCTGCCTTAGCACTTCTTCCAGCTGATTTTTTGCTTCCGGGAATTTCTTCTGGTCCATGAATGCCATGCCCAAATTCAGTCGTGCCGCCAGCATATGCGGGTCTATGGCGAGTGCTTTTCGGTATGTTTCTGTTTCATCAGCCGTTCTGCCAAAGTGAGCATATGCCGCGCCAAGGTTACTCCAGCCATCGGCATTACGCGGGTGGAGAGCCAATGAATGCTCATATTCCCGTACGGCAGCTCGCCATTCATTCTTGTCCGCCCATTCCGTGCCGCGCACATAGGATGGCAGATAGAAACGGGGATAGAGTTGTTCCATGTGCGTAAAAAGAATGAGTGGATCGCGCCACAGACCGGCTTGCCGGACGCTCATATATGTGAAGATAATCAGCAGAAAAACGTCGGCGTATAAAGCATATTTCCGTATCATTTTTGTATTCAAAATATCGGAAAGCCAGATGCTGCAAAAAATAATCAGTCCAATGGATGGCAGATAGAGGTACCGATTGGTGGTAATAAAATGGATGCCGTTTGTGGAAAGATTTGAGAGGCTGGGACTGAGTGCCAACAGGAAAAATACGAATGCACTCAAGGGAAGCAGGTATTTCTTTTTGATAAAAAATATTGATCCGAAAATAATCAGACAAAGAACAAGGGAGGCTATGAGTAGTGGCGATGTCCATGCAACGGGCACAAGGTACGGATACGCAAGCGTGAGATGAACGGGCACCAGGATTTTTCCGAGCGAAAACAGAATGCCGTACGGCACAATGGGCAGAGTTTCCGTGACGGGATTGTTATGGAGCAGTTGTGTTTTGCCGTGCAGGGCAATGGCGGCAAAAATGAAGCTATAAACCAAAAAAGGCCAAAGGTGGACGTACGTTTTTTTGATTTGGGATCTGTCTGTTGCCTGTCCCTGCGCGTACATAAAGAAGGGAAATGTGAGTGGTAACAGCAGGACAGTTACCTTGCTAAGCAGGGCGAACGCAAAGAGGATAATGCTGGTGCCCAGCCATTGCTGCCGCATATTTTTCTGGTATTTCAGATACATCAGCAGGCTGCCAAGGAGAAACACCGTACTCAGCAGGTCTTTGCGTGATGATACCCAGACAACGGTATCGGCATGCGCCGGATGCACGGCAAAAACAGCGGCGCCAAGGAATGCCGGAAGATATTTCCGCGGACGCAGCTGGAGAATCAGACCCATGACCAGGAGCGTGCTGCCCATGTGCAGGAGAATATTCGTGAGGTGGAATACCCATGCGGCACCGTTGCCCATGAACCAGTCCAGCTGATACGAAAGCAGCGTAAATGGCACATAGAGTTCCGGGTCATATGTGGTGAACGCGCGTCCAACCGTGTGCAGGCTGATGGCTTGAATGGTTGTATTCTCCGTTACGAGAGACGGGTCATCCAGGTTAATAAAACCATACGTGAGTGTTTGTGCGTACACCGATGCAATAAGTACCAGCAATACAACTGATCCGATAAGCAGAAACTTTTTTGGATACTTTTCTCTTTGTGAATAAAAATGAAACATGCGGAAGGCATGATATGTGAAAGCACCAAAAAGATGAAATCCCGGATAAGGCCAATATAAAAAATTCAAGACTCAAAGCTCAGAGCTCAAGTCTTAAAACTTTTCTTAGAACTTTTTACGCAGGCAGCGGCTCATTGAACCCCAGTACGTTCTGAATATTCGCCATGACAGTCTTGAGCGAAATTTGGGACTTCATGTAGCAGTCGCGGGCGCCGAGCTTCTTGGCATGTGCTAGGTGCTCCGGCTGTGATAGGTTGGTCATTACCATAACCGGCGTATCTTTATTGATGGTGGCAGCTTTTTCTTCCAGAACCATATAGCCGTCTTTCATTGGCAGAATAATGTCCAGCAGGACAAGATCAAACTTGGTCTTGATGAGCATGTCTATGGCCTGTTGGCCATCGGCACAGACAGTTGGCTCAAAACCGTTCTTCATCAGCTTGATGTAGAGCGTTGTCTGGAGGGCTTTTTCGTCCTCTACAATGAGTATTTTCTTTTTGTCTGCCATACACACTATTATAGAGGATTTTGGGTTTTTTTGCAATATGGCCGCTTTAGACGGCTTAAAGAGGCAATAGCGCTACTATTTACTTATAGGGAGCTTTTTACGCTACTATAGGCGCATGAAGATTCATGCCGACCGCATTTTATTCCAGGATGAGCACCTTTTGGCGGTCAATAAATTGTCCGGCGAACTGGTAGTCAAAGGCGCCGGCCGCATAGACAGGCTGCCGCTGCTCGATTTCCTCAAGCAGGAGTACCCGGGAATCCGGCCGCTTAACCGTCTGGATTTTGAAACATCCGGCATTGTGCTGTTTGCCAGAACAAAGCATATGTTTGATGTCATGGAGGAGCAGTACAAGGCGCACGAGATGAAGAAGGTATACAGGGCGCTAGTGGTTGGCTGGCTGCCGAAAACCAAAGGAACTATTGATAGCAAACTGCCGTCGCGCATAACCAAAGAACCGGTGGAAGCTACCACGCGCTACAGTGTCATTGAGCGGCTGCCGCTTGTGACGTATGTGGAAGCCGATATGGACAGCGGCCGGCATCATCAGATTCGCAGGCATTTTGCCAACATCAAGCACCCGTTGGTCATGGACGACGTGTACGGCGATGCCAAGTTTAATAAGCTTTTTTTCCGCCAGTTTAAGTACGAGCGGTTTTTCCTGCACGCAGCCTCTCTGTCATTTGTGCATCCGTTCACGAAAGAAACAATACACATCACCGCGCCGCTGCCGAGGCATTTTCTGGATGTGCTGAAAAAGCTGAAGGCGCTGTGAGGACAATTAAATTTATGTTGAAGCTATCATAAGGGTCCATGTTATATATCCCTTAATACATATTCTATTTTCTGTTATTATTTTGCATATGCGCGTTCTCTCCGGACTTCAGCCATCGGGTACTATGCATTTGGGGAACTACTTTGGTTCCATTAAGCCGAATTTTGAATGGCTGGGCAAAGCCGATGAGAATCTGTTTTTCATTGTGGATTTGCACGCTCTTACAACCGTGCGTAACCCGGATGATCTGCGAAAGTTCCGGCGCGATGCATTGCTGGATTTTCTGGCCTGCGGGTTTGATCCGGCGAAGGCAATTATTTTCTACCAGTCCGACGTTTTGGAGCATACGGAGCTTATGTGGATTCTGTCTACGCTTACGCCCATGGGACTCCTGGAGCGGGCTGTCAGCTATAAAGACAAAGTGGAAAAGGGGATTTCTGCAACGGCCGGATTGTTTACGTACCCGGTCCTCATGGCGGCGGATATTCTGCTCTACGATGCGAATGTAGTTCCGGTCGGGAAGGATCAGAAGCAGCATGTGGAAATGACGCGTGACATAGCCATTAAGTTTAATAATGAATTCGGTGATACATTCGTTATCCCCGAGCCGCAGATTCGCGAGGAGGTAGCGGTTGTTCCGGGTACCGACGGCCAGAAAATGAGTAAGAGTTATGGTAATACCATTCCCATTTTTGGTGAAGAGAAAGATATAAAGAAGGCAATTATGAGCATTGTGACGGATTCCCGGGAAGCAACGGCGCCTAAAGATCCGGATACTACGATTACGTATCAGATTCATAAGCTGTTTTTGTCGGGTACCGATGCAGCTGCTTTGGCCGATGAATACAGAAACGGCCTGATGTACGGCGAAGGGAAGAAGCGCTTGTTTGAAGCATATCTGGATGCATTCGGACCCATGAGAGCAAAGCGCGCCGAGCTGGAGAAAAATGATGATCTCTTACAGCAGATTGCGGCCGATGGTGCGAAGAAAGCCCGGCTGATTGCAGGCGCGACGATGGAAAGGGTGAAGAGAGCTGTCGGGTTGATTGGTTGATTGGTTTACTGGAATATATTTTATTATTAGTTATTTCCAATCAACAAATTAACCAATAAACGAATCCATATATTCATTCTATGAATCAGCCATCACGTCTTATTCTGGCCTCTTCCAGTCCCCAGCGAAAAACCTTACTGCAAGGTTTGGGTTTGGATTTTGAGGTGGTTCCCAGTGCATTCAATGAGTCCGACCACGTAGAACATGATCCGGCGAAACGGGCCATGGCTTTGGCGGAACTAAAAGCGGCAGATGTGGCGGCAAAAAATCCGAGTTGCTGGGTTATAGGGTGCGATACGCTGGTTGTTTCTGCCGATGGCACGCTGTTAGAAAAGCCATTGGATGAAGCGGAAGCCAGGTCCATGTTACAGGCTCACAGTGGAAGTACGTCTTTGGTTCATTCCGGCCTTTGTGTTATTGCGCCGACTGGTGAGCGCATCATTGACATATCAACCTCTAAGGTACAGTTTAAGGAATTATCCGAACAGGATATGGATTGGTGGCTATCAGATGTAGCCCGATGGAAGAACAGTTCAGGCGCATTCAAAATTGACGGTCCCGGCCAGCTGATGATTGAGCGGATAGAAGGGGACTGGACGAGTATTGTGGGTTTGCCGGTATTTTTGCTGGGAAAAATAATGCGGCAGATGCGGGCGCCGTTTTTATCTTGAGAAACAAGAAGTACAAGGGAATCAGGCGAGGCGGGTGAGGAGCGTTTTGATACAAAAGCTACAACCTGTTCACTGCAACTTCCTCACCCGTCTCATTATTCATCATCCGTAAACGGTTCCACGCTGCCGCCTTCGCCAATGGCGCGTCCGAGTTCGGGGTCAATATCGTCATTGAGGGCAAGTGGATCGTCTGCCACTTCTTCGTCATCATCTTCATCGCTATTGTCATAGAAATTAGTCATAGAATGGGAGGGGTAGAGGAGTGAAAGCAGGATACTGCTGCCTGAGACCGTTACAGCGCCGAGAGCTTGAATGTGCGCAGTTTTTTGCGTAATGCATCGTAATTCGGCAGAGCGGATTCTACTACTTTCCAGTACGCTTTTGAATGGTCTTTGCGTACGCAGTGCGCCAGCTCATGGATGATGACGTAATCCAGCAGTTCTTCTGACGTAAAAAGAAGAGCGGTATTCAGCATAATGACGCCCCGGGCCGAGCAGCTGCCCCACTGGCTTTGGGCATATTGCAGCTTGGTGTCGGAAATAGCTACGTTCAGTGTCCGCTGATTTACCAGTCGTACCCGGTCGCTTAAAATATCGGCGTAGGTTTTGGAGAGAAGTTTCCACAGTAACCGGTGCAGCGATGCGCGCTTTGTCTGGGTGCTTACGTCCACCAGCCAGCCGCTGGCATGTTCTTTGCCTTTGGTACGCGTTCCCGGCTGCAGTGTAAACAGTGTATGTGCATCAAAAATGGTCGACACGTTGAGCGTGGCTGCGCCTTGCAGCAGTGGCTCAAATGGCTGGATGGCGGACCGTTCCTGTTCTTTCCGGACTTGTCTGGCCATACGACGAAGGAGATTGTCTATGTGTGCCTGCTCCTCGTGCGCCGAGAGGTTCCTGGCAAGCCGGATGACGATAGTGGAACCATCCAAAAATGCGCGCGAGTGTCTGTTGCGCGAATGTTCAATGCGATGGGGAATATGGGCGTGCGTCATAAGGCAAAGGCAGGCGATGCTCTCTCCATTTCTACGAAAAATATTTCAAGCGATGAGTCCTGCGCAGGGAAGCCTGTAGTTTTAGTACGGCTTTATCGGAACAGCTGCGGCATTTTTTGCGTACACCGGAATAGCGGAAATCTGATCCGTGCAGGCAGTAAGGTCTGCCAGTAATTGACGGTAGACATCTTTCTTCTGCGTCTCTTCCGGCAGGAAAACCTGCAATACTTTCTGTTCAGCCGAAGAAAGACATTGTTTGGCGCTTGCCCAGGATTGCAAATCCTCTCCGGCGAGCGCATTTTGCTCGGCTGCGGCGGTATTGGTTAGATCCATGGTGTGGTACAGCCAGTTGAGCAATTTATCGGCGCGTACCAACGTAAGTGTCAGGTTGGCGGCATCGCGATAATTTTTTTGTAAATTCTTTTTGGCGGTAATGAGTTGTTCTTCGTTCTCAAACACGCCCTGGTCTATGGCATTCACGAATGAGTTCACAGCTTCCAGTGCGGATTCCAGCGGTGGCATAAGGCTCTTTTTAAAGAGCAATAATTGTCCGGGAATGGCCTGGGCGTATTTGTCGGCGGCGCGGTAGTACTCGCGATCCAGTGTTAATTCGCCGCGAACGCAGCGCAATTTGGTGGCCAGAAGCGCATCTTTGTTGCTGCGGCGGATATCTTCGCGGCACTGGGCGCGGAGCGCGCTTCGGTCTGTGCGGTACTTGGTAAGTGCCGCCCGGAATGCGGTTTCGTTCTGGCTTCCCTTTAGCCGGAAATCGGTAAACCCGGCCAGCCGCCGCGCGCGGTCTTTTTCCTGCGCTATCTGTTCGGGAGTTTTTTGTGCAACCGCAGGCGTTACGCTGCCACTGCCCTGCAACGAACCCGAACCGGTAACACCTCCACTGCCGGTTTTCTGCGCAAAGACAGATGACGACAGTAGCAGCAGACATAAAGCGAAAAACAGACCGGAGAGGTGGCGGGAAGAATGCATAGTAACGCTATCTTATACTAATTTTCGTAAAAAATAGCAGGAATTATCGATCTTTTGAATCAAGGGTAAAGAAACATGCGAGCTCTCGCTGGAGAGGAAAATAACCACAAGCGAACAAGTGAGCGATAGCGCCATGAAAATGCCCGCTGTATCCACTTACTGCTCATTTTCTACTACAGTATTTCCCGCAGCAATGCCGCTTCTTTTTCGGCAAACTTGAGCACGGTTTCCACGTACGTGGAGTGGCTCCATGTAAGTGGCGAGACGGAGAGGTGCTTGCCGGTGAGCGGGTGCATTTGCTCGGGCAGGACGCCGGAACTGGTTGCCTGCTTTACCACCCATTGCAGGATGGCTCGTGCCGGTTCCAGTTCGGCCACATCCAGCGCGTGGTCTATGTGCCACTGGGCGTACCAGAGCGTGGTAATAATCCAGGGGTTGCCGGGAATTTCTTTGCTAAGCGGCGTGCACCACTGGTAATTGTCGTTCGGGTAACGGGCCATGCCGCCGACGCTTGTCCGGACAGTAAGATGTTCTTCCAGTTGCCTCATGGTGGAGACAATGCGCGGGTCATGAGCGGGGAGGACACCCAGCATCCAGACGACGGATATGCTGGCGTCCGGTGTGGTATCGACGTCGGTTGTTTTGCCGTCTTTCCGGGTGATTTTTTTGACGAAGCGCTGCGTGCCTTCATCAAACAAATGGAAACACAGTGCCTGCTTCATTTCATCGGCAATCTGCTGATAGTGTTCGGAGTGCTTGTGGTGTCCCAGCAGGTGCGCAATCTGTGCGGCTGCATGCAGGCCGGCCACCGTGGAAGCGGTTGTGTAGGTAAATATGCCGCGGTGTTCTTCCCACGGGTCGTAGCTTGCCAGTGGCAAACCTGTTTCCTCTTCGCGGAAATCACACAGGAACTGGGCTGCGTTTTTAACGAATCCTTCCCAGATCTTCTGCAGGAATTCGAAGTCCCGGACATTCATGAAGTGCTTCCAGATGGCATAAATGACCAGTGCCGTTTCGTCTTCCTGTATTGGCAGCTGCGGTTCATTGTGAGCATACCACGGGTGCCAGGATGAACCGGGCGAGCCGTCGGGGTTGTACTTATGCAGCATGTAGCCGTCCGGCATCTGGCAGCGGGCGCAGAATTCAAAGAAAGTGCGTGTCACTTCGCCGTAGCCGGCGCGGTCCAGTGCCATGCTCACAAAGGCGCCGTCGCGCGGCCAGACATAGGTGTAGGTATCGCGGTTGAATGCCATAATATCGCTGTCGGCTGCGGCAATAATGCCGCCGTTTGAGTCAATATGCGTGCGGATCATGAGCAGGCTTCGCTTGTATAAATCCACAATATCGGCGCCGAGTGTGCCGAAATCCTGTTTGTTCTTATTCACCCAGCTCTTCCAGTAATTGTGACAGTTTCGGTGCAGACGCTCGGGCGTTTCTTCTATGACAATTTGCTGCAGTTTTAGAACTTCGTTTAAGTGCTTACCCAGGCACAGCCAGAGAACCACTTCCGTTTCCTTATCGCCCTCCACCACGGCATCAATGGAAATAGTGGAATCCACCGAACCCTGCTCAATGGGGTTTTGCGATAAAATACCGTCTTCGGCATCGCGCCATGTTCCTTCCAGGCCGCGGTATTCAGATTTTCCAACGGTAAAAGAGGAGATGCCGCAGCTGTGGAGCTGCTCCATACTGCGCAAAATGGTGGAGTTTTTATCGCCGCGCTTGCCTATGAAACATTCGTCTGTATTGCTGCTCTGGCCGCCAATAAGAAAGTAGCGGTTCTGGCGGTAGTGAATGACGGAGTTGGTATACGGCTCGTAGAAGGCGGTATCTTTCTGCTTGTCGCCGTAAATGTGGAAATCATGGTTAAAAAAGAGTTTCACTTTGCGCTTCTCGCCGTGCAGCGTGCGGATATTAAAGTGGCGCATGAGCACGTCGTGAACCGGATGCACGTAATCCAGGAGTTTGATTTCAATTCCCAGATGCTCATTTCTGAGTGTGCTGTTTCCCACCAGTGTTTCGGGCGTGTAGCGGATATCAATCTGCCACGTACCGTCGTTGATCCAGGAGAAACCGACACCTTCCACCATGACACCGATGCGGTGCATATGGCCATACGTAGTCTGATCTTCCATGCCCACGTACGGGTAGTATAAGTCACGCAGTTGCAGACATTCATCGAATGCCGCAAGGACGCGGGAGTTGCCGAGGACGAGCGAGCGGGGCATAAAGAGGTGAAGGTATTTTCTACGTACTACTTGATACGTACTACGTAGTGCGTATTACATAGTATGTTTTTTTGATAAAGGCTTTGGTTCTTCCAGGCGAGTGCGAAGATCACACAACGCATGTGAGTAACGCCGGTAGGCTTCATAGGGTGAATCGTACGGGCTGAAGTATTTGTGTACGTCGCCGTCACTCCAGTATTTGGTGCACATGTAGTAGAAGTGGTCGGAGGTGGACAGCTTGCGCCAGATTTCCAGCAGTTCGGTATCACCGGATTCTTTGACGGGGTGCTCCAGTGCAAAGAGTGCGGACAGCGCGGCATCCTGAATAAGGTTGCCCTGCCAGGCCGAAAGATCGCGTTCGGAATCAGCCCAGGAAACGTAGCTGTGGGCATCGACAATATTTTTGTGTTTGGCGTTCCATGAATCGATAACCTGCGACGGCGTTGCCGTCTGCACGCCGCGGTCCTGCCAGATTTTTGGCAGCGCGCGCACGAATTCGAAAATGCCGGTATCAGCCCACTGGTGCTCACCGAACGTTTCGTAGTCCATAAAAAGGTTAATGTTGTTACCGCCGGATGAAAGCAGCCAGTCGGTAAACGTTTCGGCATTCAGCGGAAAGCCCACCCATGAGCGATCCGAGAAGCGGAAGGCGACGTCATCGGACAGGCGGTAGTTTTTGAGCAGCACATGTATGTTGTCGGATCGCTCCGGCAGCGGACGATTATTCTGAATAATCAGTTCACGTTTTTTTGGCATGCGGAACTTTGGTGGCACGAACGGTTCATTCGGGCTCCTGCCCTCGAGCAGGCGGTCGGCGCCTTCGGCCAGGATTCCTTTAAAGCCCATCAGCCGGACGGCTTGTGCAATTTCATTACTATAGATGAGTTCGGTATTGCGGAAGACGGACGGCGTCTGGCCGAAAAGTTTTTGGATCTTCTTCACATGCTTGCTTACCTGGGCGCAGAATTCATCCAGAGATTTTAAATAACTCAGTGAGTGGTAGTACGTTTCGGCCATGAATTCCACTTTTCCGGTGGCGGCAAGCGCGCGGAAAGAATCCAGCACATCCGGTCCGTATTCCTCGCACTGGTCCAGAAATACGCCGGACAGGGAATAGGAAACGTAAAAGTCCGGATAGGTTTTTACCAGATCCAGAATCAGCTTATTGGCAGGCAGATAACATTTTTCGGCCACCTTCCGGAAAATGGCATCGTTTTTTTCGATATCAAAATAATCAGGGTCGCCCTTGCCTATATCCGTCACGCGCAGGTCGCGCAGGCGGTACGGCTGGTGGACCTGGAAGTAGAAGCAAATCTTGGGAGTCATAACGGGTGGGGTAGATATGGATTGAATGTATAGGTGAATGATTCCGTAGAGAGGCCATACCATGGCGTCTCTACGGATTTCAGCATTGCGTCATATCGCGATAGATAGAAGAAACTTTGCCGGCCTGGTTTTGCCAGGTAAGCCGCTGGAGAACGCGCGGAGCTTCGGCCTGTAGCTGCATGGCCAGTGGTTCCTCGCGCAGGATTGTCAGCAGGCAGTCGGCCATCATGTCGGTGTCCCAGTAGTCTACTTTATACGCGTGCTCCACCACCTCTGCGGCGCCGGACTGCTTGCTTAGAATGACAGGTGTGCCATGGGCAATAGCTTCCAGTGCCACCAGGCCGAATGGTTCGGAGAGCGAAGGCATGACAAAGCAATCGGCTGCCCGGTAGAGCGCCTCGATTTCTTTGCCCTGTACCTTGCCGGTAAAGATAATGTTGTCGGCCAGGCCGAGTGCGCAGGCGCGGTCTACCAGTTCGTTTAACATGGAGCCATCGCCAGCCATGATGAACTGCGCATCCGGCCGGTAGTCATGCACGCGCTTGGCTACTTCCAAAAACTGCCATGGGTTTTTCTGAATGGTCAGGCGGCCCAGAAACAGAACGATTGGTTTTTTCTTCTTTCCGGTCTGGCTCATAATGACCGGCTCCGTGCTGGCTGCTTTCTGATCGTGGCCGTTATACACAACATTGATCTTGTCTCCGTTAATGCCATAGTGATCCGTTAGCATATTCTTGGTGTACTGGCTCACGGCAATCACTTTGTCGGCAGCCATAAGGCCTTTGCGTTCCTTCTCGGCAATCCATGGATCCGGCGAGAAGTTGGTTCGGTCCAGTTCGGTTGCATGTATGTGAGCGATGAACGGCTTGTCGTGATACCGTGCGGCGCGTGCACCCGCTTCAAACGTCATCCAGTCGTGGCTGTGTACGACATCGGCATGAATGTCTTTCGTCATTTCCACGCTCATGGCCGTGAACTGTTCGACGGCTTGTCCGAGATCCGGTCCGTAGAGCGTATTGATTTCACGTGGAATATTGTGGATATTCAAGCGCGCGGCATACTCTTCAAAATTATCATACGGCTGCAATGCGCTTTGCACCTGAATAATAGTGCGCACTTCTTCCGTAGGAAAACGCACGTCCATATTTTCTTCCGTAGCGCCCTGGTTGTGCGGCAGAACGAGCGTGACATGTACGCCGTTTTTCAAAAGTCCGCGCACGAGTCCCTGGCAGGCAACGCCAAGACCGCCGGTGTGGTGCGGAGGATATTCCCAGCCGAACATGAGCGTATGCAATTTCATGAATGTGTGTTTGATGTTTATTTGTTACGTTTGATCCGGATGTTTTTCTCACCAAAATCTATGAATTATAGCAAATTCCGGTTCAAAAAGCCAGCCCTGATGCGCTTTAGGATTGTGTCAGTATCCTGAACACAATAAAAGTTTGTATAACACGTCTAAAACAAGCGTGTGGAGCGTTTTGTGAAATAAATGTTGCTAGAATGTACTTCCAAAGACGCGCAACTTCGTACCCACTTTCTGGAAAAACCAGATATTACGGAAGGTGGTTTGGAAGAGCGGTTCGCCGTTGGCAAGCAGCTGCCAGCGGTTTCCGGCATAGTTGCGCATGTAGGCGATATTGTTCGTATCCAGTTGCACGCCCTGAAAATCTATCGGATGGGAAAAAGAGAATGGCTGTCCCACAAGCTTGCCGTCTTTCAGCAAGTACATGGCAGTTTCTCCTTTTTTCGCGGCTCGCGTGGCGTATGAATCGTTATGAAAATCGATAAATCCTTCCAGGTTGGAGAGCGGCGGCGTCTTCATTTCTTCTTTATTTTTATACAAATGCACATTGTATGATGCGACATCCGTTGGTGTTACTGAATCGAAGGCCGCATGCCAGAGATTACCCTTGGGGTCTTCAAACAGAAAACCGCCGTAGCCTTTGGCCGTGAAATACGGAATAGTATTTTTATACAAAATATAATTGTCTCCGCTGTGGGCGAAGAACGCTACATCGCCGTTGGACAGGACAAGAAAGTTCGACGGATTTTCCACCGGTGTTTCCACCAGCTTTGTGCCATTGACGTAGAGATACGCATTCCCTTTTTCGGTCAGCGTATAAAACAAATCCTGGCCATGTCCGCGCAGGTATTCAACCGTGCCGTCCGGGTGTTCATGAAGCGTGACCGACGTGCCTGTACGTGTATCGAACATACGGATGCGATGTGTTTCCGGAAAATACAGACGTCCGGCATTCTCGTAAACGGTTGTCGTGCCGCGGTCGTACTCAAAGGCATTATCCATACTGGAAAGCTGCGTTGCATCGTAGAAAAGCTGTGTCGGGTTTACGGCTGAAAGCAGGTGTCCGTCTTCCGTAAAGCGGAATACGGCTGGAATGTGCGGCGTTTTCTGCGTGCCGGTGATCAGTAGCTTCGTATTCACGTATAATTTAAACTGATTGTTCTTGTTGCGGAAAAGGAAGGCAATCTGGTTCCCCGGCGCATCGGCAGTAATGGCAATGAGCGTTTTCCGGTCAGCGGTAATGTGAAATTGGCGAAGTACGTCATCTATCCGAATGGTAGACATATAGTCTGGCATGGGTTTTGCGGCGGCATGTGCCTGTTGATGGCTACCAATGAGCAGGCAGAGCAGGAGACCGGAGAAAAAACGGCGTACGTGTACCATATATAAAGAGGGGAACGGAGCACAGTGTAGCAGGAATGAAAAAATACGACTGCTTTTGAATTGCATTATTTTTACTATCTTCGGATTGCAATATCCGGAGGCTCATTGCGTCAAACACAGGTATTTGTTTTCTGTCTGTCTATGTCCATTCATTCAACACGGCGTTCCGCTACCAAGAAACTTAAAGAGCCCATGCCGCCTTTTCCCGCTCAGCACCAGGAAAAGCCGGGACTGGAATCCCAGCTTGATCCGCGTCCGCGATATGAGGCGCCGCTCTATAAAGGAGCAGATAAGCTGCTTGGCCGTACGGCGCTCATTACCGGTGGCGATTCGGGTATTGGTCGTGCCGTTGCCGTGTTATTTGCCCGTGAAGGGGCGGACATAGCTATTGTGTACCTGGCCGTTGAGCAGGAAGACGCCGAGGAAACCAAGCGGGCTATTGCGAAAGAGGGCAGAAGATGTCTGCTCATTCCGGGCGATGTGAAGGACGCCGCGTTTTGCCGGAAGGCGGTGGAAACGACTGTGGAAAAGTACGGGAAGCTGGATATTCTCGTGAACAATGCGGCCTATCAGCAGCATCAGGAGACTATTGAAGATTTATCCGAAGCCCAGTTCGAGAAGACGTTCCGGACCAATATTTTCGGCTATTTTTACATGGCCAAAGCGGCGTTGGCGCACATGAAAGAGGGCAGCGTGATTATTAATACGGGTTCCGTCACCGGACTGGAGGGGAATAAACAGTTGCTGGATTATTCGGCAACCAAAGGTGCCATTCATGCGTTTACCAAGTCGCTTGCACAGCAGTTGGTGGACCGTAAAATCCGGGTAAACTGCGTGTCGCCCGGACCGGTGTGGACGCCGTTGAATGTGGCGGATAAGCCGGCCGATAAAGCCGGTACGCATGGTGCGGATACTCCCATGAAGCGTCCGGCTCAGCCGGAAGAAGTGGCGCCAAGTTATGTTTTTTTCGCATCAGAAGCAGATAGCAGCTATATCACCGGCGAGATAATTACGCTTTTGGGTGGAGAAACAGCGGCTGCATAAAAATATAAAAAAGACCTGTCCGCCAGAAACGGACAGGTCTTAGGGGCAACGGGTGCGATCTGCCGCGAGCGGCAGGTTGGATGTTTTCTTCATTGTCACGGCCGGCAACGGGCGCTGGATAGCCCTCATCGTTTCCGCAGGAACACTGAGCCGCAAAAAGTGCGGCACGGTATGTCCGCTGAAACCTTCTTTTTTCAACAGCCCCTCATACACCGACAGCATAGTTTGCAAGGCATGGCACTGTCCGCCGTATTCCCTGTGCCAATAGGTCACAGTCCAATACCAGTCATCGGGTGAGCCGCGATGATGTAGCCATGCGTAGAAATTTTCCGTGTCATCGGCATCTCCCGCCGTGTGGTAGGTTTTCCCAAGAGCCTGCTCATATTTTTCCGGCTCCTGGAGTTGGCCATTGATGCGGATGAGCTTTTCCGTTTCATATATCAGATCATCGCGTACTGTCAGAAGACGGTTGGCTTTTTGTTGCAGGCTCCCGGTACCGGGTAACGATGCCGTGCGAAGATTTGACGACAGTGGCACCAGGAGCGCCAGAATGCTGAGCAGTAGTGTGCTGTAAGCTCGTCGGGTCATGGGATCCTTTCTTTTGATCACACCGTGTTGCCAAAGAGCATTGGCAAACGCCAATGGGATTACCCTAAGGCAGTTCATGCCGGTGTGAAAGTTTTTCTGCCGCGTTGCCCGGAAAAAAGCGGCTGGAACCGCTTTTATTGTCGTCGTCAGTTTTCCATGCCTTACTTTCGTCCGCGTTTTTTTCTGGTGGCTCCCCGGATTACTTTCCCGGATGTCGGCTTGAGTCCGCCGGCCTTGGCCTTACCGCGGGTGTTGCCACCCTGCTTGGTGAAGGCAATCTTTGCTTTCTTTAGTCCTGTAGGAGCTTTCTTCCTGGCTGGAGCTTTGGACGCTGCTTTTTTCATAGGCAATTTCTTGGTTACAGACTTCCTGGCTGGTGCACTCTTAGACGTCCTGGCCTTGGCAGTCTTACTTTTTTTCACAACAGCCTGTCTGCGAACCGGCTTTTTTACAGCTTTTTTCATTGTCTTCCGTATGATTTTCCTCGGCTTCAGTTTCGCGGTTTTCTTTGGAGCTGCCTTTTTTACTGCTTTCCTGACGGGCTTTGCGGTTTTTTTAGCCAGCTTTTTTACCGGTGCCTTTTTAGTAATGGCTTTTTTTGGAGCTGCCTTTGCTTTTGGTGCAGGTTTGGCTGGAGGTTCATTCTTTATAACAGGCTTGGAAATGGTTTTCTTCCCGGCATCCAGCATGGTGCCTTCCAGTATGTTTGCGCCACGGTCACCATATTCACCCTCGTTATTATTTGTATCATGCGGTTCAGTTTTGGTATTGGCCGCCTGCTTTGGCTGTATGTCGGTGAAAGGGGATTTGTCGTTCATGGATGCGCCATTGTCGGACGTGCTGCGGCCTTCCGTATCGTAGATGTAGCTCTGGCCGGCTTCATCGGTTGGCGGATTTTGATTGTAGTCATCGCCGAAAATAGAGGAGAACGGCCGATGGTCTGGTGTATCGATTGCCATAAGTAGATAAAAGTAATGTAGTAGCTAATACTACTCTGATTATCTGACTTTTCAAGTTTGTTTAGCCATTTAGCATGTATTTCGTTTATTCGTTGGTTTGTTGGTTCGTTAGCTCGTTATTTTATTCCTAACGATAAACGAACAAACGAAAAACGAACAAACAATTAGTCAGCCTCAATCATTACCAGATTCCTACTCGACGGACCATTCACCACAGTGCCATAGCGGTCAAAGCGGGAGCCATGGCAGGGGCAGTCCCAGCTTTTTTCACCGGAATTCCAATGCACAATACAGCCTTTATGCGGACAAACAGCTGACAATTCATTCTTTTTGCCAAATGCGTCGCAATATACGGCGATGCGTTTGGTGCCGCGCCTCACAACCATGCCGGTCTCTGTTTTCATTGGCACGTCATCATGCTTACCCGGCCTGAGCCAGTCGGCATATTCGCCGGCTACATTTGCATTCTCTTTCACAAACTCTTTCAGGTCACCAATGGTTTTCCGGCCGGGGTCGTACAGGTCTGCCCATGGATTTTCTGTGCCGAGAATGAGATCGCGGATGAGCATGCCGCCGATGGTGCCGTGGGTCATGCCCATGCCGGAATCACCGGTAATAATGTATACGTTGTCTGTATCAAGTGGTTTCCGGCCAATCATAGCCAGGCCATCTACAGTTTCCAATACCTGGCCGGACCAGTGGTAGAGTACCTTTGTCGCCGCCGGAAAGCGTTTGCGGGCCCAGGTTTCCAGCCGTTGGTAACGGAGCCCCGCATCATTCGCCTGGCCGGTTTTATGGTCTTCACCGCCGACAATCAGCACATCGTGGTTTTTCTGCGAATCGTCTACCCGAACGTAGTGGTAGGGATCTTGCGTATCCCAATAGAGCGCTTTCTGTAGTGTTTTTTTGGGAATCTTCAGTCCCACTACATACGTGCGGTAGGGCGCCTGCCGCGTATAAATTGTGGCATTATCATTGATAGGCGCATTGGTTGCCACAACTACCGATGCGGCCGTCACAGTATGGCCATTGGCTGTTTTGATGACCGCCGTCTCACCGCCTTTCACGGAATCCACATGCGTATTTGTATGAATAATGCCGCCCATTTTTTCCACCGCATCAGCCAGGCCTTTGAGGTACAGCAGCGGATGAAACTGGCCCTGATCCGGAAACTGTAAATGCACGCCCATATCAAACGTATTCGGCGGCACGCGTGTTTCAATTGTCACATCCGTGAGCCCGGCCCGGTGCGCCGCCGCTAGTTCCCTGTGTAAAATATCATTTGATTCACCTTCGGGTACAAATAAGTAGCCATTCAACCGTTCAAAGGCACAGTCGATTTTTTCGCTGCGTACGATTGTCTCAATCTGGTTGATGGCAGCCGTATGGCTCCCGGCCGCCAGTGCGGCTTTTTCTATGCCATGGATTTTTTCCAGTTCTACATATCTGTCATCCAGTGCGTTGGCCAAATGGGCCGTTGTCCGTTCGGTTTCCCCGGCGCCAACCCCTCTATCGGCCAGCACCAAGACTTTCGTACCTTCTTTGGCCAGCAGATACGCAGTAGTCAGCCCGGCAATTCCGGCTCCTATAATACATACATCAGTTGTTACGTCCGTCGTAAGCGCTTGTCGGTCCGGAATATGGGCAGTATCCATCCAAATAGAAACAGTGGTTCCGGATGATGCAGGCATGGGAAAAAGAGGGACAGTCCCATAGATGACGGATAGGTGTTCATTGGTCTTACCTTTCTCTTTTGTTGTGTTTACGGGTTTGTAATTATAACTCTTGCAATTACGTACGTAAAAGCGTACGATATGGGTATGACTTCCGTTTCCGCTACCACAGCACGCTCTACTTTATACCGTCTCATTGAGAATCTTCAGAATGGGCAGGCACCAGTTTTGATTACCGGTAAGAAAGGAAACGCTGTATTGGTTTCCGAAGATGACTGGCGCGCTATAGAGGAGACCATGTACTTGTCTTCTATCCCCGGCATGGCCGAATCCATAAAACAGGGAATGAAAGAGCCTATTGAAAGTGGCGTTGATACGATTGATTTATGATATATCGCCTTATTTTTATGAAGCAGGCGGTGAAAGACGCAAAAAAGATTAAGAATACGCCGCTGGCTACAAAAGTAAAAAAGCTTTTAAAAATTCTGGAAAATAATCCTTTTGCTTCACCTCCTTCGTATGAAAAATTATTAGGTGATTTAGAGGGAGCTTATTCCAGGCGTATTAACCTGCAACATCGTTTGGTGTATCAGGTATTGGAAAAAGAGAAAATTGTGAAAATAATCCGGATGTGGACGCATTATGAATAAGCTTTTCTACCTCACCCCCTTCCAGCCCAGCGCCAGTAAAAAGAATCCCAGAGCGCATATGACGATGGTGCCGCCGCTGGCCAGGTTACCGTAATAGGAAATGAAAAGGCCGCCAGTAACCGATAAGAGCGAGCAGATGACGGCAATAATAAGCGTGTGGCGGAAGCTTCTGGCGATCTGCATGCCGGTAAGAACCGGAATCACCATAAGTGCGCCGACCAGCAAAATACCCACGATCCGCATGCTTAAGGATACCGTTACAGCCGCTAAAATAACCAGAATCGTGTTATAGATAGACGCTTTTATTCCACCGGCTTCGGCCAGTTCTTCATCAACCGATAACAGGAAAAGTTTTTTGTAGAGAATGGTGACGGTAAGGATCACCAGCAGGCCGAGTCCGAGAATGAGTGACACATCAGTCTGTGAAACTGTCGTAATGCTGCCGAATAAATAGCTTACAAAGTTGGCATTGCCGCCGGGCGCGATGCTCATGAGGATGACGGCGATGGCCAGGCCGCCGGAGAGAAACAATGAGAGTAGCTGTTCGCCTTGTGCGGCGCGCTTCCGGCGGAGTGTTTCAATGCTTACGGCGCCAATAACGGCGGTTAGCACTGCCGATACCACCGGCTGCACGCCAATGAGTACGCCCAGTGCCACGCCGGCCAGCGCAATGTGCGACAGTGTATCGGCCATAAGCGCGTAACGGCGTGTGACGAGGAATATGCCGATGAGCGGCGCAATGATGGCGATCATGAGGCCGGCTACAAATGCGCGTTGCATGAAGCCGTATTGAAATATTTCAAACATGCGCGTGATGAGTAAGGCCGCCGTGGGCGCCAAAGTGGCGCTCGATGTGATCGTGACTATGAAGTTCCCCCGGTGCGCACTGGCACAGCTCGCCTTCCTGCAGACACAGCACGCATTTTACATTCTTCATGAGAGCATGCGTGTCGTGTGATACGAAAATAATAGTGATGCCCCGCTTTTCATTCATTTCGGTTAGAAATTCGTAAAATTTTACCTGCGATTCGGCATCCACGCCCACCGTCGGTTCATCCAGAATCAAAATGGCCGGGTCGGCAGCCAGGGCGCGGGCAATAAAGGCGCGCTGACGTTCGCCGCCGGAAAGCTGATCAATACGGCGGTTTCGCAGCTCCAGCATATTGGTTTCGGCCAATGCTCGTTCAATGGATACACTGCCGTTATCCGATGGTTTTCGCAGGGGAGTGCGGCCGCTTCGCACAATTTCTTCCACGGTTGCCGGAAACGAGAAGTCCAACTGCGTAATACGCTGCGGGACATAGCCGATGCGTTCGCGCGCGGACGATTCCTGCACGTCCTGTCCTAAAATGCGTACGGTACCCGAGAAGGGTTTCAAAATGCCAAGCATCAGCTTAAGCAGTGTTGTTTTGCCGCTGCCGTTGGGGCCGATAATACCGGCGTATTCACCCTGTGCGATGTGGAAACTGATGCTGCGGAAAAGGGGAATGCCGTTGTAGCGGAAGCTCACGTCTTTCAGTTCGATGGCAGGTGTCGTATTTATTGGCATTGCATGGCGGTACGAAGATTGTGGAGATTCTCACGCATGATAGACAGATAATTTTTGCCCGCCCGTATGTCCTCGCTCGTCAGTCCTTCCAGCGGGTTTAAGACCAGCGTATCAGCCCCTACTTCTTTGGCAATGGTCTGGGCCAGTTTTGGACTCACAAGTGTTTCAAAAAAGATGTAGCGGATATTATTCGTCCTGGCAGTATCCGCGGTGGCGGCCAGCTCTTTGGCCGACGGTTCACTGTCCGGCGACAGACCGCTGATGGATATGAGCTGGAAGCCATAGCGTTTGGCCATGTAATGGAAGGCATTGTGGGAAGAAATAATGCTTTTAATTCCGCACGTGGCCAGCCCGGTTTTGTAAGCGGTATCCAATGCCTGCAACTCATGCGTGTAGGCCGTGGCATTTTTTTCATAGTCCGCCACATGAGCCGGATCTGCGGCAGTGAGTGCATCGCGGATGTGCGTTACTATTGTCTGAGCCAGAACCGGGTCCAGCCAGACATGCGGGTCCAACGGGCTTTCGTTTGCCGTACCGGTTGCCGTGTCCAGTGGCAGAAAATTTTGTACCCGCAATACGCGGGCGTTTCCGGTATCCGCTTTATCGGCCCATGTATCTACGCCACCGCCATTGGCCAAAAATACTGCTGCCGATTGAACACGGCCGATATCCTGTGCCGTTGGTTCGTAGTCATGCGGTTCGGCCCCGGCCGGGGTAATAGTTGTTACGTCTACGTAGCCGTTGCCCACTGCGCGGCTGAATTCAGCAAGCGGGTAAAAGGTGGCTACTACTTTAAGCGGGCCGGAGGTGGCGCCAGGTGTTCCGGGTACTGCTCCTGCGCAGCCTGCAAGGAAGCTGGTTGAAAGGACGCATATGCATACTGACAAGCGTTTCATGGCTGCAAAGGAATGAGAAATATATATGCATCTTAATGCAACATTGTTGCAAAATCAAGAAATTCCTGATCCTTCATAAAATGCAGGTTCGTAGTGCGCGGCAAGATTTGCGTTCAATTACGCCCCGTGAATAAATTCCTGTACGGATGACGCACTCAGAGTACGGGCATCCTGTGGCAGAGTAATGGAAAATGTTGTTCCTTTACTCTCTTCGGAACGGAAGCTGATGTGTCCGCGAACCAGCTGCACCAGCTGATTCACCAGATATAAGCCGAGTCCGTTCCCGTTATTCTCAATGTAGATAACATTTTCGCCACGGAAGAATTTGCTGAACACCTTCTGCTGCTCCCTGGTCGGAATACCGTAACCGTTATCTTCCACTTCTATAATCAATGTTTGTCCTTCTTTCTTTGCGCGCAGCGTAATGGTGCCTTTCAGTGGCGTATACTTAACCGAATTATTCAGCAGGTTACTCAGAATTTCCTTAAGCAATATCGGGTCGGAGAAGAGTGTAAGTTCGCGGGGACAATCAATCACAACGCTTTGTTCTTTTTTTAGATATTCCGAAAGCTGCTCGGCGCGGACGGTTTCCAGCAGGCTGGCAAGCTCCATATAGGTAAAGTTCGGCTGTGTTTTGCCCACCTCCAGGTTGGAAAGCTGCATGAGCGTGGCGATGGTTTCGGCCATGCGCTTACTGCTTTTATGCGCGCCTTCCAGAATGGATTTCAGCTGCTCGCTGCTCATTTTAGTCACATCCGTATCCATCATAATTTCCAGATTCCAGATGACGGACGTAAGTGGCGTGCGCAGCTGATGACTGGCCAGCGATACGAATTCAGACTTGGAGTTATCGGAAATTTTCCGCTCGGTAATATCCTGTTGCACCACTGCCAGGAGTGGTTTGCCCTTACCGGTTGCAACCGGGTACATGTTGAGTTGCACGTAGTATTCTTCGCCGCTTTTTTTACGATGAATAATTTCTTCTGATGCAAACGCGGAGCGTTCGGCAAGCGCGCGCTCAATACGTTGGTACATGTTTAAGCTTGTTTTTTCGCTCCATAGTACAGCCAGAACTTTGCCCATACTTTCTTCACGGCTGTAACCGGTCAGTTTTTCCCATGCCTGGTTCACGTACATAATGGTATTTTCCATACTCAGGATACAAATGGCACTGGTGGACGCGTCTAACGTCAGACGGAATATTGCAGCCGTTGCCTCGGATTCATCAAAACTGTCATATGCCTGACTGATCGCACTGAGCAATGATTGCAGGGAGGGTGACGCATCGGGGTTATCTCCCAGGAATTGGCGGATTTGTGCAGCGAGTCGCTGGTGCATAAATAGAAAAAATATCCTCTTATTATAGCAGAAATAGCCACACATATCCATACTGCTATTCTAAAGAGCGTGTGGGCAGCTTGTGCCTAATGCATACGTTCTTTGGCAGTTACTACGTATCCGGTCTTTTCCGAAGTCTACTTTTGTGCTATACTTTCTGCATATGCACGCAAAAACAAAAAAAATTCTGATCGTGGAAGATGAGACCATGCTGGCCAAAGCCATGGAGTTACACTTCAAGAAGCATGACTTTGAAACCAAGTTGTGTGGCGATGGCGATTCGGCCATTGAGGAACTGATGACGGAAAACTATGACGTGATTCTCCTAGATCTTATTTTACCGGGTAAAGACGGTTACGCCGTTTTAGAGGCCATGAAGCAGACGATAAATGCCGATGTTCCTATTTTTGTGCTTACCAATTTGAGCCAGGAGGAGAGCTTGTCCAGAGCGGAAGCGCTGGGCGCCATTCGCTGTTACGTAAAAGCCAAAATTTCACTGAAAGAAGTGATTGATGAAATTCGGGAAGAGCTGGCGAAGAGAAGCAAATAGGCTTGTTTGTTTTAGTGAAAAGTCGATCAGAAAATGACTCACAAGGCCGGTTGGCGGTCATGCATCATCAGTCTGTAGTTTTTAGCACACTACGTTTGTCAGAATGAATGATGGCTCTTTGTACATGATTCCACCAAAGCATAGGGGGTTGGTTCGATGTATCAATGCATAAGATTTATGCCTTTTTTTTGCGCTTCGCCATTTCCTGTAATACCTGGTCCGGAGATATCTCCACTTTCAATTGCTCCAGTTCCGGGTCATTGCAGGCATCTATGCCCATGTGATCCGCAATGGCGTCCACCAGTTTAAGAATTTTGGTTACCTCGTATTCGCCGAGCAGGTTCACATGCAAATCCAAGTCCGCACGCTGGTCCGCCACCTGTGCCAGCCTGTTCTGGCTGATGAGAACGAATGTGGAAAGGAAAATGGCCTCCAGGGAGACGACCATGGTGAGCAGGCCGAACGGAAAAGGATCAAAAGCCGGAATCGACGTGAGGCTGGTATTGATAAGCATCCAGACCGCAAACCAGATGACATGAAAGTACAGAAATACCATGCTGCCGGAGAAGGACGTAATCCAATCGGCAATTTTATCTTGTATGCTTTTGGCCTGTTCCAGTTGCTGGCGCATTTCCAGAAGCGTATCAATATTCCGGTCGATCACCTGTGCCAGGTGCTGTTGATGCAGTTGTTTGGTGACGGGTTTCTTTTTCATAGTGTGGGGGTATGAGAAGTGTTTGCTTCGAATGATTCGTCTGCCGGTAGCGTAAAGTACACAGAAGTTCCTTTGCCTTTCATGCTTTCAATCCACATTTGCCCGCCGCTATGCTCTATAATGCCTTTGGTAATGTAGAGTCCCAAGCCGTTACCTACCGGCTGCTGCTTCATGGCGTCTTTGCCCCTGCGCATCTGGTGGAAAATGCCGGTTAGATCTTCCGATGAAATACCATAGCCTTCATCGCGCATGCAAAGGAGTATATGATTTTTCTCGTACGGCTTGGCTTCAATGAAAATACTACTCCCGGACGGGGAATAGTACATGGCGTTTTTCAGTAGGGATTGTATGACTTCCGCTAAAAGTGACCGGTCGAAGATGACGCACAGATCGCTATTTACATTTAATATCACGCGTTGTTCGCGGTACGTGAGGTCTGTGCGGAAAGCGGCAACAGTACTCTCTATGGAGGTGCGCAGATTCAGTTCTTCGTTGTGCAACGTCAATTCTTTGCGGCGCAGTTGACTTGCTTTGGCCAGTGCTTCAATAATTTCGGTCATCCGGGCAATGCCGATATTCAGCTGCGCGAAGGCTTCATGTTTACCGAGTTCTGATTTCTCGCATTCATCATGCAGGATTTCCACCCACCAGCGCATGCCGGAGAGTGGCGTGCCAATCTGGTGCAGTGTCAAATCCATAAGACGGGAACGTTCATGGTCCAGTTCCTGCATATTTTCCAGTCGCCGCTTCCAGACGAAAATGCCGATGTAGCTGGTCATGAGTACACCAACCACGAACACCAGTAAAAGAACCAGTGGCGACAGCACGCTTTGCGAGACAATCAGATATTCGCTGGCATCCATATCAATACCAAGCACTGCTACCGTTTGGCCATTGGCATTCACAATAGGTGCGAACCCGGACAGGAGCGAGCCCCACTGGTCGGTATAAATGGCGGTGACAGTCGGCTGTTCGAACGCCGCTTTCTTCAGTTCCGGAACAGCGAGGATATTATAGCTTTCGCCCGGGTAGCCGGGTTCTTCGTTGGGGTCCACGACGCCGTTTTTATTGGTGTCCAGCGCGGCCACACTTTTGCCGGTATCGGCATCAGCTACAAACGTTAAGGCCTGCGGGTCGTTTGTTTTACGGAAGATATACGCGAACTTTGCCTGGGGCACGCGGTTGCGGATATTATCCAGTTTACGAACGGTAGTACGGAATGTCTGAGTGGTCATATCGCTCGTCCGGTGGATGGCATGTATTTCCTCAGCCGAAAATTGGAGCGCACCCACGGCGGCCGCTGTCTTTAGTTCCTCCTGGATTTTGGATTGCAGTACGGATTTGCTGCGGAAATGGAAAAAGATGCCCAGCGTGACAATAACTACCAGCACAATGCAGGCCGGCGTAAGGCTGCGAAGCGTACGGAAGGTTTCCCGGATAGTGAGACGTTTATTCATGTGTGTTGATTTATCTGGATATTATAGCAGATTTGACGTTTTTTTGCGAGAGGCGGCTTATGCATTGTCCGGACGGACAGTCCGGGTTTAGTATGCACGTATGCACTCTCTTATTATCACCGCTCACCCCAATGCGCAGGGTTTTACGCATCAAATAGCCGGAAAGTACCAAAAGGTCCGGGAGGAGGCTGGCCATACGGTACAGATATTGAATCTCTATGCGCCGGAGAACCGGCAGGAATTTCTGACATATAAAGACCAGAAAGAACTGAGTGCCAGAGGCCAGCAGCTGAATGCCATACAAAAAGAGATTCAGAAAGCCGATGAGCTGGTCTTCATATTTCCTGTCTGGTGGTACGACGTACCGGCCATTTTGAAGAATTTTTTAGACATGAATTTTGCGCCGGGTTTTGCATTTTCCTATTCCTCGCGTGGCATTAAGGGGCTGTTTACCGGCAAGACCATGCGCTTCTTTTCTACAGCAGCCGCACCGGCTCTTATTTACCGCTTGGGTTTTCTGCCGTATGTTCCCAGTTTTAGAAAATCCCTCAAAGATTGTGGTATTCGTTTATCTTCAAAGACTATTTTTGGCTCACGTCGCGGCCCCAATGGTACACAGGAAAAGAAGTGGCTTGAAGACGTACGCGTTTTAGCAGCCATATAATATGGACATCATTCCGTATTCCCAATTTGAGCAAGTGGAGCTGCGTGTCGGTCGGGTGATTGCTGTGGCTGATTTTCCCGAAGCCAGAAAACCGGCCTATATACTTACTATCGATTTTGGTGCGGACATAGGCACCAGGAAATCATCCGCGCAGATAACGGAAAAGTATGCCAAAGAGGAGCTCATGAACCGGCTGGTAGTTTGTGTCGTGAACTTTGCTGCCAAGCAGATCGGGCCGCTTCTGTCGAAGTGTCTGGTCTGCGGCACGAATGACGCGGAGGGGAGAGTGACACTTTTACATGTGGATGCCGGTGTACCGTTGGGATCGAAAATTTATTAGCGCTAGTTCCTGGCCGACAGTGCTGCCATCGCTCATACAAAGGTAATTTATATCGATATCACCGATACAGCCCTAAAACCCACCCGTTCTATAGTCCCGGACTTGAAAATTTTCAAAGCCGCTTCTGTATCAGCACGGCGCATTTCCGCTGTAAACAACATATCCAACCCTGCATCACCTGCTTTCGGAAGGGCTGGATGCAGCACAAACTCCGTTAGTGGAAAATCTTTAAAGGCTGATAATCGTTCACCGAATTCTTCGGGTTCGCATGGCGATCGTTTGGTGCCTTCGCAATTCCAGCTGTAGAAATTATGCCGGACATGCGGCGCTTTTAACTGCATGGGTGGAATATCGCCTTCAAACAACTCATTCATCATCTCCATCCACCACGGCAAAATTTTATCATTTATATCGGCATTAAAGTTGCCGTGCGTGCTTATGTGTGCCGGGTTCCGGCCAAGCTGATCCCGGAAAAACCTGAGCTGCCGCCGGGCATCTTCAGCAGCTTTTTGTTGCATTTCTTTCTGTTCACCCAGGCATGTTCCTTTTCTTTTTAAATCTTTGGTCATCTGCACGCGTTCGGCATCGGATATTCCGCTCAGCTCAAAGTGCAGCCCGATGGATACATTCGGCATATTCATCATCACTTTTGCCCGCTCTATGGCGCCGGGCTGTTCTATAAGATATTCGGCGCAGAAGGGGAGTTTGGTTTGTTCTGCCAATGTTTGTATGCCTCTATCTACAGATGCAAACCCGGCATCGTCGCATATAAGGAAGAGGGAGGGCATATTATGTGGATTATAGGATATATAATTGCTAGTTTATATAGCATGACTACTGATGAGGATATGGAAGATATTAAAGCGATTAAAGAAAGCATGAATGAGCCGACTATTTCTTTTTATGAGGCATTTTTACCAGTTGACCAAGCGATAATCTAATTAAATGTTTGCGTATGCCCCGGTTCACAGACGCAAACCCGGCGTCGTCGCAGATGAGGAGGAGAGAGGGCATAGAAGATTATAATTTTTTATTCCATCAAACGGAACCAGTCACGCATTGTAAGTTGTAATCTTACAATTTCATCATCAGCAAGTTGGCTACAATGGGCTATTGGACCTCTGAGGATATTTAAATTAGACATAACTCTTTCTACTGCTTTAATGCTTGAAAAAATTGAAGCAAATACATCCCAATTATTTTTTATAATTTCGCCCAATTCTCCGAAAGTGCAAAAATCAATCGGCTCTTCAGATCGTGGTGTTACAGCAGAGTCGATTTCTCTCTTTTGCCTTTCTTCGGCAACTTTCCTTAACTCTGCTTTGATTCTATGGCTTAACCACCAATTTGTGCCTTCTGCAGCACTTAATGTTGCAGTTATTAATCTCCTAACCGTTTTTTCTAAAGAGTAAAAAGTTTCATAATGCGGAGCCATAATTGCTGCTTCATTTTTTATATCTTGTTCAATTTGTGGATAGTAGGTTTCATCAGCTTCAATTGTATTTTTATGTCCACGGCTAAGATCTATTCCATATTTTTTTTCCACTTGATCTAGTTCATGCTCTATGAGCTGACTTGTCATTGAAAAATGTTTTATGGAATTAATAATGTTGCTCATCTATCTATAAGGTGATCGCGTAAGCTTTTAAATATTGCATTAAAAACTGCGATATCTGAAGTCGCAGGTAAATTCAAATTAATTGTATAACCAAGTTTAATATCGATACTTTTTTTATCTACCTCTTTTATGGGAGAAAATTTTTGTTCAAAATCTGGTGTTGGCTCACTCTCTAAGACATCTTTTTCGTTTATATCATCAAAATTAGCAAGACTGCGTAAAGCTTTGAATGAACCTATTATTGATTTAACTGATGAGGAACTGGCATCTAAGCCGGTAGCTTGAACAATTACACCTTTTAACTCAGCATCAGAAGCATCATGCACATATTCATTTATTTCATACAAAGCTGCATAGCCTTTTCTTATCCCTTGAGCTGCAGCATGGGGCCTCAATTGTTCATTTCTAAATTCCTTATATAAATCTGTAGGTGTACCATCGGCATTTAAGAATCCTGTCCTTTTTAGAAAAGGAATAATAGGTCTGGCTGAGCCTCCTTTTAATGCAAGTTTAGTCGAAAGAAAATCTTGAGTAAAACGATCTGGCGTTGAAGCTGTTTTAATCTTTTCTAAAGTTTTTGTTATAATACCATAAGCGTTTACATAAGGTACGTTTATTCCTCCATTTTGACCTGCACTTAATGTTTTCGGATTTGTCATAAATGCAATTGTACAATTCTATGGGGTATATGCAAATTTAGTTTTATTTAATTTATCCATTTGACATCCCATCTCACACACCATAACATTCAACCAAATGGTTGAACTTTCTTTGGGACTCAGCTTGGACAATATCTTCGCCTCGTTGGCCGACCCGACGCGCAGGGATATTCTGCGGCAGGTAGCCATAAAGGAGCTGTCGGTATCGGACATTGCCAAGGCGTATAATCTCACTTTTGCCGCCATCTCCAAGCACCTCAAGGTTCTGGAAAGGGCCAAGCTGATAACCAAGCGTAAGGAGGGGCGTGAACAGATTGTGCAACTGGCGCCGTCTACCATGAAGGACGCTACAGAATACCTGCGCACCTATGAAAAACTCTGGAACGACCGGTTCGATGCATTGGATGCTTACTTAAAAACTCTTCCCAAATAGCCAAGACTCAAAACTCAAGATTCAAGATTCATCCCCCTTTCTATGACTCCCTCCACTCTCGACCTCACTATTACCCGTACATTCTCCGTCCCGCGCGAAGCCGTTTGGCTGGCATGGACGAACGGCGACCGCATACGGCAGTGGAGCTGCCCGAAGGATTTTGAAATTACACTGGGTGAAACGGATTTGCGCGTTGGCGGAACGTACCGTTGTGTCATGGTGGCACCGGATGGAACAGAACATATTGTGGTGGGGGAATATAAAGAAATGGTGGAGCCTGAGAAGCTGGTGATGACCCATGCCTGGGAAAATGATGGTGAAGCCGGCCCCGAGACAATTGTTACCGTACATTTGGCGGATAACGGCGACGGCACGACCACCATGATGTTTCACCAGACCGGCTTTTTATACGAAGATGACCGCGACGGGCATAGAGACGGCTGGAACGAATGTTTCGACAAGCTGGAAAAACTTCTTTCATGACTCAAAATTCAAGACTCATTCTTCCCCCTCGCACTATGACAACCGTACCCGCCGATACTTTCACCACTTCCCGCACATTCAATGCACCGCTGGCTGCCGTATGGAGTGCCTTTACGGATGCCGACAAACTCACCAAATGGTGGGGACCGAAAGACTTTGCCATGAATGACTATACGCTCGATTTTCGTTCGGGCGGCGTGTTTCTTTACAGTATGACTCCTCCGGGCGCCTCCGCCATGTGGGGTAAGTTTATATATGAAGAAATTGAGCCCATGAAAAAAATCACGTTCATCAATTCCTTTTCGGATGCCGATGGCGGCGTCACGCGTAATCCATGGAATCCCACATGGCCGTTGGAAGTACATAACACGCTTATGTTTGAAGAAGTGGATGGTCACACTACCCTTACGCTGGTTGGCGGGCCTATCAATGCCAGCGAGGAAGAAATAAAAATGTTCGGCGAAGGTACGGCAGATATGACAAAAGGTTTCAACGGAACATGGGACCAGCTGGAAGAATTCCTCAAAAATTCCTAATTCTTATCCTTTATTTCTTTTACTTCTTCTATTTCTTACCTTCACCATTATGGCTACCAAAACTCTCCACATTACCCGTATATTTAATGCCCCGCGCGAAACCGTCTGGAAAGCTTTTACCGAATCCGAACAGATCATGAAATGGTGGGGCCCGAAAGATTTTACATCGCCCTCCGCCAGAGTGGATTTGCGCGTCGGCGGCACATATCTCTTTTGCATGCACGGTCCGGCAGGGACTCAGTTTGATAAAGACATGTGGAGCACGGGCACCTATAAGGAAATCATTCCTCTGGAGAAAATTGTCGCCACAGATAATTTTTCCGACGAACACGGTACTATTATTTCTCCCGAAGACTACGGCATGCCGGGGGAGTGGCCGGAGCAGATGATCGTAACATTTGTCTTTGAAGATGCCGGTAAAGGCAAAACAAAGCTGACACTCACGCACACCGGTCACCCGGAGGAAATGGCTCACTTGGCCGAGGCGGGTTGGAACCAGTCGCTGGATAAATTTGCTGCTATACTTAACTGACTTTCCTTCCATTATTTCTATGCTTCCCGTTATTCTTTCCATCCTCGTTGTTCTCATAGTCGTTCTTCTGGTGCTTATTGTCCTGCAGCCGAATGAAGTACGGTACACGCGCAGCACGACGGTGAATGCCCCTGCAAGTGCAGTATTTCCGCTTATTAATGATTTTCATAAATGGACTGACTGGTCGCCTTGGGAAAAATTAGATCCGAATACCAGAAAAATGTATGGCGGTCCTGACAGCGGGGTCGGTTCCACCTATGCCTGGGAAGGCAATAAAAATGTCGGCTCCGGTCACATGAAAATTCTGGAGAGCCATCCGCATATGCTTGTGCGCATCGCCTTGGAATTCCTGAAACCCATCAAAGGAAGCAATATCACCGATTTTACGTTTGAGGAAAAGAATGGCACCACAGTTGTCACGCAGACTATGTCCGGACCGAACAGTCTGATGGGTAAAGTGATGGGTTTGATAATGGATATGGACAAGAAAATGATCGGGCCGAACTTTGAGAAAGGTCTGGCGGATATCAAGGCCATCGCAGAAGGAGCGGCCAAATAGTTATTTGTTTTTACGTGCACCCCGAGCCTGTCGTCCTTCGTCTTCACTCAGAATGACAGGCTAACGTCTCAAGGCAGGATAATATTTTATTCACCCTCTTTTATGACTGATCAGCATACGACAACTCCGGACCGTGAAATCCGTACCACCCGCACGTTTCATGCGCCCATAGAGCGCGTGTGGGAAGTATGGACCAACCCGGATCACATAGCTCTGTGGTGGGGGCCGGCCGGCTTTACGAATACTATCGAACAGATGGAGGTAAAACCCGGCGGTACCTGGCGCTTTATTATGCATGGCCCCGATGGCAGGGACTGGCCGAACGTGATTGTCTACGAAGAGGTAGTGCCGCACGAGCGCCTTGTCTATAACCATGGCTCCGATGACCCGAAGGACCCGAACCATTTCCGTGTCACCGTTACATTCGAAGAGCAGAGTGGCAGCACCAAGCTCAGTATGATTATGCAGTTTGATACAGCAGCCGAACGTGACAAGGTGGTAGAGGAAGTTGGTGCCATTGAAGGCCAGAAGCAGACTATGGACAAGCTGGAAGAGTATTTATCGCGTGACCAGTCGAACTAATCGAATTCTATTTTTTCTCTTCTCTTCTCTCATGAACACTACTTCTCCAGGTACCAAAACTGATCGCATTATCTACCGGGTTTCCACGGCGCTGATTGTGCTGCTGATCGCCTTGCCGGCTGTCACGTTTTATACGGACTTTGCCTTAAACTCTATTCAGCATTTAGGTTTTCCTGCATATTTCGGTATTGAAGACGGCATTGCCAAGGTTATCGGCGGTATCGTACTGGCTGTGCCTATGGTTCCGATGCGTTTCAAGGAATGGGCATATGTCGGTTATGGCATCGATTTCATTTCCGCCATCATTGCCAATGCGGTCGTCATCGGCCCGGGCATGGCCATGCTTCCGGTTGTGGCCCTTATTGTGCTTGCCGTGTCGTACATCTACTTCCATAAGACGCATGTGGTGTATGCACCAGGAATCTAAAATTGTGTTATTATTTACGCCCTTATCATTCGTTATCTTTCTTCTGCCATGACTTTATCCTCCAGTATTTCCGCCGGAATAAACCCGCATCATAATGGCCGTTGGCTGGCGCTGATGGTTTTGTGTCTCGGCTCGCTCATGATTGTTCTGGATACGACTATTGTGAACGTTGCCCTGCCATCTATCCGAACCGATCTTGGCTTTTCCGAAACATCGCTGGCCTGGGTGGTGAATGCGTATTTACTCACGTTTGGCGGGTTTCTGCTGCTTGGCGGACGGTTAGGGGATTTGTATGGTTACCGGAAGCTGTTTCTTGTGGGCATTGTGCTCTTTACGCTGGCATCGTTGTCCTGCGGTCTGGCCGGTACGCAGTGGACGCTGATTGTTGCCCGCGCATTGCAGGGAGTTGGCGGCGCTATTGTGTCGGCTGTCTCGCTGTCACTCACCATGAATCTTTTTACCGAACCTGCTGACCGCGCAAAGGCAATGGGTGTATTTGGGTTCGTCTCGGCTGGCGGCGGCAGTATCGGCGTGCTTTTAGGTGGTTTACTGACAGGTACGCTCAACTGGCACTGGATTTTTCTGGTGAATATTCCGGTGGGCATTCTGGTGTCTATACTTTCTTTCTTTCTCATTCCCAAGATGCAGGATGAGGCGTCCGGACATTTGGATGTTGCCGGTGCAGTCACCGTTACCACATCGTTAATGCTGGCGGTGTATGCCATTGTGAATGGCAACCAGAATGGTTGGACATCCAGTCTGACGCTCGGCCTGCTTGCCGCTGCCGCTTTGCTGCTGGCACTCTTTGTATGGGTTGAATCGCGCGTTCAGTCGCCTATGATTCCGCTCAAGTTTTTCCGTCTTCGTAACGTTGTGACCGCCAATATTGTCGGCGTTCTTTGGGCCGCTTCCATGTTCGCGTGGTTCTTTATTTCGGCGCTGTATCTTCAATTGGTTCTTGGCTACACGCCGCTGCAAGTCGGTTTATCGTTTTTACCGGCCAACCTGATTATGGCTGCTTTTTCGCTGGGGCTGTCCGCCAAAATTGTCATGAAGTTCGGCATTCGCCGGCCGTTGGCAATCGGACTTTTTACTGCTGCCTGCGGTCTGGCCTGGTTTGCACGCTCGCCGGTAGCCGGTAATTTTACGTTTGATGTTTTGCCGGGAATGATTCTGCTGGGCGTTGGCGGCGGCATTGCCTTTAATCCCATGCTGCTTGCGGCCATGAGCGATGTGGAACCGCATGAATCCGGTTTGGCTTCCGGCATTGTGAACACCGCATTCATGATGGGCGGCGCACTTGGCCTGGCAATTCTGGCCAGCCTCGCGGCATCGCGTACCGGCAGTTTGGTGGCAGCCGGTAGCGATCACCTGGTGGCGCTGAACGGCGGTTATCACGCGGCATTTTTGGTCGGGGCATTGTTCGCTGTTGCAGCGGCTATCATTGGTGGAGCGTTCTTGCGGATTTCGGGCGTGCCGGTATCGCCGGATATGGCGCATGGCGTATAGGCTGCTTTTTCCCCCTGCCTCTTCCCACTCTGCCCTCTTTTCTATTCACTATGCACGCTCCTGCTTTTGACCTGAAAATTTTTGCATTCTCACTGGCATTTTTCCTTGTCGCTTGCCGAGGCAGCATGCCTTTAGCCAAGACCGCCGTTGTATCAGACAATTCTGTGAGCGTTTCCAGTTCATCACTTCCGGTTGTCGCTTCATTGGATCCGGCTGACATACATACGTATACAAATCCCGGGTTTCATTATACGGTTTCCTATCCCTCGTTGTGGAAAGTGAGTTCGTATGCGGATCAGACGCCTGCTAGTGTTCGCCTCTGGCAGTTTGATGATCCTTTGGATGAGAACAGTGACAATCATCCGACACTCACTATTGATTCATACTTTCATACAACAGTAGATGATGTAGCGAAGCGGCTCATTGATACAACTTTTATGAATCCTACGAAGATACTACTTAATAACCAGCCGGCGGTTTACGCCACAAGAGATAGCGGCAGGGAAGTTGATACTTTGTATCTGCTGGAAAGCAGTGACACAGCATATGTTCTTACTGTCTCCCATCAATCAGCAGACGTGCAACATAGTGGCATTGCCATTGCACGTACGTTTACCATATTGCCTGAGGTTCCGTATGCAAAAGATGCCGGCAAAGATCTTACCGTCAAGGCAGGCGAGCCTATCAGTTTCTCCACACAAGACTTGTTGGTGAAAAAAATTAAGAAAGATACTGTCGATGTTTCAGTCTTTTTCACGCATCAGCTTGCCGAAACAGCCAAAGAATGCGGTCCCAAACGTCCTGACGGATATTTCACGAAGCTGGATGCCGCTTTCCGTGGCAGCAAGGCCGTGCGGTATCAGATTATTGATGCGCACTATCCTTTACGGACAGCTTTTGAGATCGTCGTTGCGCCTAACAAAATGCATTACCAGGATCAGCAATCATTTGGAGAAGACTTTTTCAGTTGCGGTGCCGGTGGGGACTTCCCATATGCGCTGAGTAAAAATTGGCTGGTCTTTATAAGTGCCTGCGGAGGCGTAGCACCGGACCCCTGCTCCGATTATGAGGCAGTTACCAAACCGACCGTAGCCATAAAGTAGGTAGCGGTACTGTTTTTTACTGAAAAAAGTATGCGTATGGTAAGTTCGGCAAATAAATATTGATGCCAACATACTTCATGAGTAGTATAGTGGTTTTATTCTTTCCCACTCTTTAGTATGAGCAATCCCGTTATTCACTTCGAGATTCAGGCAGACAATATTGAGCGCGCCAAGAAATTTTATGAAGAAGCTTTCGGTTGGAAAGTAGAGCAAATGATGACAAAAGAACAGGGAGGTATGGACTATTGGGGTCTTACTACGCGTCCAGAAGGACAGCCTGGCATCAATGGCGGTCTGTATCAGCGCCCTGCACAGAATGAGATACACACTTATGATTGCACTATTCAGGTTGAAGATCTGGATATGGCAGTGGAAGCCGTGAAAAAGAGCGGCGGTACCATTACGCAGGAAAAGAGTGAAATACCCGGCGTGGGCTGGTTCGCCAGAGCCCTGGACACCGAAGGTAATAAAGTCGGCCTCATGCAGCCAACGGAGTGGCAGGCAAAGTAGGTATTTATTTGTTCGCTCGTTGCCCGATGAATGTCATATAGGCAACGAGCGATACTATTTTTTACGGAGATATCCGCAGACTATCTGCAGGCAAATTAAATCGTTCTATTATGCTGTCATGGAACCATTTTCCTTTTTCTTTGAAACAACCGCCATCCAGCGTAGCTGAATATCCGTATTTTGCTTGGCATACCATACGTCATCATAATCCATCCATAGACGCATAAATATCAGTTTTTCGATTTTTTCCAGTGTGCCAAATTCAGGATCGGCAAGAAGAATATGGTCTTTCTGTACACTATCCACGACGCTGAAATGTCCCATATATCCATACTTCATCCACGATACGATAATCACGGCATTCTCCTTGTTTGCTCGTCTAAGATCCGTCCAAGACGTATTCCTTTTTGCACGTACTCGTAGCCCGAGCTTCTTTATTGTATGTACAAGATCAATATCAGTAAGACCATCTTTGCGTTTATATTCAGATACTCTCGCTATCTCTTTGAACGATATAGGCAAACCCAAATAATCTACGGCCATTTTGATAGATGTCGGACCACAATCGGAATCGTCTATTTGTTTTAATGGCAAAATCTTTATCATACAAGCAGTTTATATGAAGAACGACTGACTTAATAACTTAATATATGGAGTGGGTTACTGGAATCTATTACAGCCGTCATGAGTCCTTCTGGGAGCCTATGTCTCTGAATGTAAGCTCGATCATTCCATCTTGATTGGGGGTGATAGGGCAACATGCCCATCCATTTTTCTCAAAAAAAGTTTTTGCTTTGGGATTCCTAACATCGACAAAAGTCTTCCACATTTGCTCCGGCTTCAAAGGGTGTAGCTTTATCAGTTCATCCAGTGCATCAGAGCCAATGCCTTTACCACGATGAGTTGGCTTTACTGCAAAATCAGTAATGAAATAAGCAGGATGCTCTGAATCTGGAAGTATTACACCAATTACTGCTACCAGATCATTTCCTTGAAAAACACTATAATGGCATCCATCAGCTTCCTGCATTACAGCATGAAGCCATTCATCATCTTTTTCCATCGGCCCAAGGTGTAGATTCAATTCGGAATCGGCATACCAGGATTGGTACTCTGAAAAATCTTCTTTTCTAAACTTAGAAAACTGCAATTGCATGGCCGAATTATACCGCAGTTATGTTCCAGTTGCCGGTTACATTTTAAAACATTTCAAATAGCTCAATGGAATTGAATTTAGGTGGGGCGGGTTACTGGAAAATCTTACAAACACTTGTCGGCCGTAGCCCAGAGGCGAAGGATGATGGGTGCTTCTAGGATTTTGTGTCCATGACAGGCGCATACCGAAGGATGATGCCACCAGTGGAAAGAGGACGATCTTCCAGTAATTTGAGCTTGTGGTAGGGTGTCCCTTGAGGGAATAAGAGTTTCCCTTTGCCGAGAAAGATAGGTGCCACAAGAAGCCGGTACTCATCGAACAACTTCTCCTTCATCAAAGTTTCCGAAAGATTGCCGCTGCCGAACACAAACATGTTTCCGGTTCCTTGCTGCTTCAATGCCGGAATCTCCGCAGCTGCATCTCGCACAATCGTGGTGTTGTTCCAATCGGCCTTGTTCAAACTACGAGAACAGACGAGTTTGCGAATGCTATTCATGAGCGCGGTTGTCTCGCCTTCACCCTCTGCGGTCTGCCAGTAAGCGGCCATTCCTTCGTACGTAGTTTTGCCAAATACCAACATGTCAGCCGATTTGAGCTGTTCGATGCCAAATTGCTTCACCTCATCGCCCCAGATAATGTCGTGGAATGGCAAGTCCCAACTCTTCTCACCCTCAAAATAGCCATCGATGGTGATCACATTCCACATGATGAGCTTTCTCATAGCGGAAGAGTAGCAGGGTTGTATTTCTGTCACTAGTTCAAAAAACAAATGGCTTACATAAGCCATAAATTAGGTGGAGCGGGTTACTGGAATCTGTGACAACCGTGATCTGTCCGGCTAGGGAGTCGTGTCCGTAACGGAACGAGCTCTATAGCCTGGATGCACTCGCGGTCGAATCTTCTGATAAGTGGCAATTTTCTTGAGCAATTCCCGAAGCGTTTCTTGTTCACTTGTATTTAGCCCAACGCATAATTCTTTCTCATGGTCTTGCGCAATCCGTCCGAGATTTTGGAGTGTATTTTGCCCCTCTTTTGTCAGGCGCAGTGCGAACGACCGACGATTGTTCGGCCGCGAATGACGTTCTACCAGCGTACGTTTCTCCAGTTCATCGAGAAGAAGCACAAGGCGACTGGGAAACATGCCAAGCAAGTCGGCCAGCGCTCGTTGCGTCATATCGGGTTCCTGGCCGAGGATGCGTAGAATCCCCGCGAGAGGTGGTGTCAGATCGAGTGGCCCTAGTCGTTCGGCAAAGCGCATTGAGGCATATGCGCCGATTTGCGAAAGCAGGAATGCCGAGCTCGAATACGATTTCTTCTTCATCGTTATTGACAATAACAATTCATGAGATTAATGTAAAGTACATATGGCAATTTCTGACACGCAAAACACAGGCACTCGTCATGCGGGGCCAAATCCAGGCACCTTGGCTATCGTTTTTACAGTGCTCTTCTTCGCTGGACTTCTCTCCATGACTCTCTTCACAGGGGGTGCGTATCCCACGCCATTCAAATCTTCTGAGGAGATTGCCGCCTTCTTCCGAAGTTATCCATTTCAGGTTTCCCTAGGTGCATTCTTCCAGTTCGGTTCTGCTATTCCTCTCGGCCTCTACACCGCTACGATGACGAGTCGTCTGCGCTTTCACGGCGTGCGCTCGGCCGGAGTGGATATTGCCCTCTTTGGCGGCTTCTCGGCTTCTCTCCTGACGCTTGTCTGGACACTGATACAGTGGACGCTCGCACAGCCAGCTGTCACTTCTGACGGCACGCTGGTACGGGCACTCTTTTCTTTGATCTTTGCATTGGGTGGACCAGGATATAGTGTTCCACTTGGGCTCCTTATTGCAGGAATTTCTGTTCCTGCCTATTTCTTCCGCCTGCTACCGCGATGGGTGTGTTACTTTGGCTTCGTGTTGGCAGCCATTGGAGAATTAAGCTCTCTAGGTCTTGTCTTCCCGCAGGTGTTCTTCTTAATCCCACTGACGCGCTTCCCGGGTTTTCTTTGGCTCATTGCTGCCGGGTACACGTTGCCGAGTCGCACTAGAGCATCATCGAACTGACATAGAAAGGCCGGATAGCTAATTCACCGATATTTTAGTTGTATTTCTGCTTGCCCATACAAAATAGAATGGCTTATATAAGCCTTCGCTGCTACTTTCAGGAAATATAGCGATCCCGCTACGGCGCGATCCTTAGAGATATTTCTTAGCAAAGGCTCTGCCCGATTGGGTTTTTAGGTACCGCTCAAAGTTTTCCGCCTTTTCTTTATCCGTGAACGCAAGATAGCTCTTGATGCGCCAGGGTTTGAATTTATTGGTGTGAATGCTTTCGCCGGCATTATGTTCCGCAAGTCGTCTTTGTAGATCGGTAGTCATTCCTACATACCAATGATGTGCGTTCAGCACGGATTCCAAGATATAGACGTAATACATAGCGGACCAATACTCTGTGATATTGCTATAACTATAAAGATGTACTTAACATGAAAATCTGTGGCACCAGTGATTATATGCACTGAGAAGCCACAAAAGGTGTTCCATGCCTCAATGGAACGCCAGCTTACCACCAGCGCAATCGCGTCGAAGCGGGATCGCTGCACTATGGAAATCAAAATTTTTTCATGCTCGTCAGCGCCTATACCGCGAAGACGGATGGAGCGGGTGAACGGAATCGAACCGTCGTCTTCAGGTTGGAAACCTGAGGTAATAGCCGTTATACGACACCCGCATAGGTGAATGCCCGACGATTATACGGATTGGCATGGGTTTGTGAAGATACAAATATTTTAAAATTCTAAGCACTAAATCCTAAATTCTAAACAGAATTCTTTATTTTAAGAGTATTTTTAAGGCTTTTGCATCATCAACTTTCCGCCATGGGTGGCAGGTGAGTAGCCGGCATATCAATAGGAAAGAGCCTATGATAAGACCTTTTTCATAGATTACTTTTTTACCATATTCTGAACACGTTGGCTCGTGCCGGCAATAACCGTATGGGTATAAGTGACGCAGCGGGCCGTGATCCGGCGATAGTGTCTGCTGGTAGAAGCTGATGGCGGCTACGGCACTGCGACGGGGGAGAAGCCGGAGTTGTTGAATAATGAGTAAAGCCATAGTTTAGCGGTCACACCATTGCACACAGTCCGTCTACAGGGTAGCTTTCAGTGTACCTTTTCTCCCGCACTTATGCCTCTCACATTTGAGCAAATGCTCATGTTTCTGTACATGCTTGTGGCTGTCATGCTGATTATCGTGTTATATCACGCTATCTTTGTTATTGTGGATGTTCGTAAAATTACGCGACGGGCGGAGCAGGTAACGCAGGAAATACAGAGCGTGGTGCTTAAGCCGCTCTCGGTAGTGGATCAGGCGATGGATTTTGTAACGGATTTTCTGCATCAGAAGAAGAAGGCGGCCAAGAAACACGTTGATCATGAATAATATGGCCAGAGCTTCGCTTAAAAAAACGGCTGCAACAGATGCTCCCAATAAGGCTCATTTGAAAAAGTCCTTGGACGATATTCAGAAGGCTATAGAAGCTTTGCCCGCTGAATATGATTATATCTTCAAGCCATCGAGGCACTTGTTTTTCACATTTTTACGCGGCATGGCGCAGGCGCTTGGCGCTCTTACGGTGGTGGTTATTGTGGTTCCTCTTGTTATCTGGGCATTGTCCAAGATTGAATGGGTGCCGACAGTCGGTGATTTTGTCCGGCAGGTAAGAGACAGAGTGGAGCAGACGCAGAATACCATGAGGCAATAGCCATTTGGTTCGTTGCACCAGCGAATCAGAAAAATAAGCCGGCAAACGATAAGCGGGTTGGCAGTATCTGCATTCCCACAAGCTACCAGCTACAATACCGGCTGTTCATCAATGAATACTCGTATAAACAGTCGCTTTAGCACATCTACTGATGCTTCCAGAATGCTGGCCAGGACGTTGTTGAGCCGGCGTATGCGGGCATAGAGTTTGTTTACTTCATGGGCGGAACCCGGCTGGTTGGCCCTGGTAATATGGCGCGCCTTGGCTGCCAGTTCCTGCACCTCTTTCTGTATGTGACTCTGTAGCTGTTTTTGCATAACGGCTGGTGCCGGAACATTCGCAATAGCCTGGTCGCGTGGGGAGACGGTTTTGGAGTCGTCGCGTTTTACGCCATTTTGTCCGCCCCCGCCCATATCGCCTGAGCGGTCTTCGCCGGTTCTTTCGCTTATTTTATCGGAAAAATTATCAAATGTATCAAGTAGCCTATTAAGCTCTATCATCTTCGCCGGCTGAGACACAATCAGCTTTGTATTGTGAGACTCAGGAGAAGCGTTGAGTGAGGGGCCTTGTTCGGGACTGGAAAGGGTTGCCATGAATATGCTTATTATACTCCTTTTTGATGTTTCCCGGAAGGAAATGCCCACATTTTGCCGTACGGGCAGCTTCTTGTTATGATTATCAAATCGTTCTACTATAGAATATATGACTAAGCCTACGATATTCCATAAAATTCTTGCCCGTGAAATTCCGGCAACCATTGTCTACGAAGATGATGAAGTGCTGGCGTTTACCGATATTCATCCGCGGGCGGAAACGCATATCCTCTTTATTCCCAAGCAGTTCGTGGAATCCGTCGCTCATGCGCATGATCACCTGGCGCACATTCCAGGCATGCTTATACAAAAAGCCAAACAATACGCCGAGCAACACGGCATTACCGGCTACAAATTACAATATAATGTCGGCCCGGATGGCGGGCAGGAAGTACCGTATATTCACCTGCATTTTCTGAGTGATACGCCTCTTGGAAACTCTCCCGAAGGGATCCCTTCGGAACAGCACTAAATTTCAAATTCAACTCTCTCCCTATCGATCGGAACGATAGTTTGGAATTTGGTGCTTAGGATTTGGAATTTTTTGCTATCACTGTCTCCAGCAGTCCATCTGTTACTTCATGCAGACTGCCAATAACCACATCTGCATGCAGGTGGATAGGGGAGTCCGGGTTCGGGTCAAAGCCAATACATGTCATGCCGGCTGCTTTGGCGGAACGCACGCCGGTGGCGGTGTCCTCCAGGGCGACACACTCATGCGGATCGACACCTAACTTTTTGGCGGCCAGGAGATACACGTCCGGGTATGGCTTCCCTCGTCCGGCTTCATCGGCCGTACTTACGGACGCGAATCTGTCTGTTAATTGAAAGCGCACCAGAGCCTCTTCAATCCAGTTTTTCTGGGACGACGAAGCGATGGCATGAGGAACATGTCTGGCATCCAGCAGATCCAGCAAAGGCAGCACGCCGTCGATTATCTGCGCTTTCGTCCGGTAAATGTTCAGGGCGAATGTATCAGTCTTCTTTCGGTATTCCTGCTCAGATATGTGTATATCGTAGTCATCAGCCAGAATGTGGTAAATATCCACCACGCTTCGCCCTCGCAACAGCGCATTGTCTTCTTCGGTCCAGGAGGGGATAAAGGATCGATACAGCTCCACCGTTCCCATGTCCCAATATTGCTGCGTGTCTAATACCACGCCGTCGAAATCGAAGATGAATGCTTTCATGGGCGGAGTGTAGGGGTGATGTGATTGTATGCCAAGGTAGCCGGGGAATTAATTCCCCGGCTACCTGCTGTTCCGGAACGTGTTTTCGCTACGCTTCGTAACCGGCTTCCGTGGCTTCTTCTTCGGTATTGAAGTACACGCGCTTATCGGCCTTTACCTTTTTGCCCTGAGCGGAATCGACGGCGTAAAACTTCTTGCCTGCCTTGGAGGCTACAAACTTTGCACCTTCGGGAACCTCAACTTCTTCTTCCGAATCCTCCTTGTCCGCCGAAGCTTCCTCAGAAGCGGAGGTGGATGAATCTTCTGCTACCTCCTTCTTTGCTTTCTTTGCAGGAGCTTTTTCTTCTTTCTGGGCAGCTTCTTCCTCTTCGCGTTCTTTCTTGAGGCGCTCCATGGTTTCTTTATCGATAGGCATGAGAGCTTTGATGGAAAGGCCAATGCGGCGTTCGTCGACATCAATATTGATCACCTGGGCATCCACTTTCTGGCCGATAGTGAGTACTTCACCCGGGTCTACGATCTTGTGGTGGGAAATTTCGCTTAAGTGCACCAGACCGTTAATGTCTTTTTCCAGCTTAAGGAAGGCGCCGTAATCGGCAAAGCGGATGACCGTTCCCTGTACTTTCTTGCCGACAGGGTAACGCTCGGCGATTTCTTCCCATGGGTCTTTGGTTAGCTGTTTAATAGACAGGGACAGTTTCTCGCCGTCCAGACCGATAACCTTCACACTCACTTTGTCGCCCGGCTCGGCATATTCGGATGGGTTTTTGACATGGCCCCAGGCGATTTCGGAAATGTGGACGAGTCCTTCCAGGCCGTCAAAGGCGACGAACAGACCGAACTTCACAATACCGCTCACAATACCGTCGCGCTCATCTCCCACCTTTAAGCTTTCCAGAGACTTGGCGCGCTCTTCGCTCATGGCTTCGCGCTCAGATACCACAATTTTGCCGGCATCTTCATCCATCGTAATGATTTTGACCGTAAACGTATGGCCGATGAATTTGGCCAGGCGGTTGATGATTTCGGAGGCATCGGCGTTATTGACGCGCGGGTAATTTACCGGAGCCAATTGGGAAACCGGCAGGAAGGTGCGAATACCATCAATGTTGGCGAGCAGGCCGCCCTTGTTGGCTTCCTGAGCCGTAAACTTCATTGTCTGTTCGCTTTCCACCAGCTTATGGAAGTAGTCCCATGCTTTCTGCTGGCTGGCCATGCGCAATGACATGACAATCATTCCTTCGTCATTTTCCTCCTCCAGCACCAGGGCTGACACCGTATCGCCGGCGCGGAGATCTTTAAATGTGTGGAACGAGTCGCGGAGCTCACGACCGGAGATAATACCGGTGGCGACTCCTTTAATATCCAACAGGAGCTTGTTTTTACCTTTGAAGACGACCATGCCTTCAACCAATTCGCCAGGCTTCACGCGAAGCACGGCAGGGGATTCCTTGAGCAGTTCTTCCATCATGGAAGGTTTTTTGGCGGTTGCAGTTGCCATAATAAAACAGGGGTGCGAGGGAAGGGATAAAAAGAAGTTTTGACATTCTCGCACGAGCAATGTCATTTCCTGTCTATTGTGTCATATTTTCTGATCTATACAAGCTTTTAAGATAGTTTTATTTGACAATATTGCATGATTAGTTCTAAATAAGAATTATGGAATTCTGATGGTCAGAATTTCGCGCTCATTGGAGACAATGGCCATGCTTAACCGGAAAAACTGGGATCTCGTCCGTTCCTTCACGGTCACCAAGAAAGAGCTGCAAAAGTACGTGGAGGAAAATTTTGTGGAAAGCACTTCTGAGGCAATGATCGATTTCCTTGAGGCTAAATGCAAGGACGCCGGTGAAGAGCTTTCGCTGGAAGAAATTGCGGACAGGCTCCGCCGCGTGAAAGATGAGCGCCGCAGGCGACATCTTGCAACTGCTATTGGCCTGTTCGCAACGAGCAGCGCACTGAATCTGCTGCCCGATAAAGCTCGTAAAGGATTTAAACTTCTTGCCGTTCGCGACAATCGTGATTCACCGTCAGAATTGCACTCAGAAGAAACCGAGTTTTCGCGGCAGCTGGAAGACCGGCTCCTTAACCCGGATGCTTGATCTAAAGCATGGTTGACCCAGAGAGGAAACCAAGGGCACACAGCCATGTGCGCCCTTTTTTTTGCAAACAAAAATTACTCACTGTCACATTGAGCCTGTCGAAATGTGGTCTGAGGAATAATAAAGAAACAGACTAAAAGTGCTGTGGAAGTAATGACTGAGATTAGGTTTCGACAGGCTCAACCTGACAGTGCCAAAAATATCAAACCACTCACTACTCACTATCAACTCTTGTCGGCCGCAGTCAGCCGCGGCTGACGAAGGCTGAACAAGCTACAAAACATTCTTCTCAATCTTCATTGCCTCAGCCGTTCCCAATTTTTGTTCCTGGCTCGTTTGCGGGTTGAATATCTGGTAGTAGAGCTGCACCAGCTCCTGCGTATCCAGCCGCTTGGATTGCAGCCCGATATTTTCCAGCCCCGTCTGAATAAGGTTCACGCGATCTTTGAGCTGGTTACTGTGGCTGCCAAAATCTTTCTGCCGCTGGCCGGCTTTGGCTGTGGAGTCGTCCGGGCTCAGGAAGCCGAAGAACTGCTCCAGCATGGTTTTCTTGCGGATAGTGGCGTCCAGCGGAATGACGACAAAGAAACGCTTTTGCATAATGTCGGCTACATCCACCAGCTTTTCCACGAAGTCCGCGTACGACAGAGTCTGGTCGCGCAGAAGAGGATTGGTGTGCTTGCTACTCATGGCGCGCAGTTCGGCCAGGTAAGGATCAATATTGATTTTGGATGACCGGATGACAATCTGAATAGGAAAATTGAGCGTGTTCATGAAGGATTCGTAGCCGGCAATAATACCGGTCTGCTCGGTTTCGCTTTTTAAGCTGAAGTTGAGTGCCTCTACCTGCAGGACTGCACGAAGCCCGCCGTTTTTAAGCAGCACGGTGTCATTGCGGATTTCGGCAATGGGCAGAAAACGCTGGGTGGATGTGAGCGCGCCTTTCTTGCGCTGCCGTACGGTGTCCTTGGCCTTTGGCGGTGTGGTATCGGCCATTATTATTTGGTGTGCGGGAAAATATCGCGGAAAACAGATAAGTCCGATAGCGAGTACTGCTGCTCCGGTGTCTTTTTATCAATGCTGATTTTGGACGGATCCACCGGAAACATATCGCTGTCGTCCGGCGTATCTACTGGCTTTTCCACGGCTGGTGCCGCAGGTGCGGCGGCGGAAACGGCAACAATGGCTTCGTCCGCAACGGGTGCGGCGCCAAGCGGCATCATGCCATGGTCTAGAATACTACTGAGCTCTTCGATCTTCCGCTGCGTCTGATTTTCCGGCGTGACCGCTTTGGCCGGCTCAGCCTTTTTACTGGACGTGTGAATGGTAATACTAATGCCCTTGCGCGGTGCCCATGTACGCACGGGTGCTTTCTGCATGCGCTCCAGCGTGAGCATGACAATTTTCATGAGTGTTAAATCATTAATCTTAATAAGAGAAAAGGCGATGGACAGCACGCCCGGCACCCAGAGGATAATCGTCGTGATAATATCCGGCGGTGTCCCCGCGGCTTTGGCGAATACCGAGTAGAGAACATAGCTAAACCCGCAACCACCGGTCATCATGAGCGTCTGTCGCAAGGTGAGAGGCCCGACTATGTGGTCTTCTATATAGACGTTCTGCGGAATTTTGACGGGGTCTATAGGCATGAGTGTTTGTATGAGAAATTCCTATCAGTATAGCAGAAAAGGGCATGTATTGGAAGGAGCCAGACCGAGGAGTCAGAGGATGCAAGTGAGTCAAAAGAGAGGCTGAACAAGCACAAGATTCAAGGGAAACAGGAGAAACAGGGGATTCAAGAGAGTTTATCTCTTGTTCCCCTTGAATCTCTTGTACCACTTGTTTCCTAGGCATTCGCCATTTCCTCCTCCACTTCCACTGTAGTATCCACTATCGCTTTGCGCTCTCCGCGCATGAATTCAAGGCCGTCTGCGCCTTTCTTTGTGATTTTAATGTGGTCACCTTCGGAGAAGATGCCGCGCAGAATATGTTCGGCGATTTCGGCTTCTATTCTGTCCTGGATAACACGGCGGACAGGTCTGGCACCGTATTCCGAATCAAATCCTTCTTCGGCCAGCAGATTTACTACTTTCTGGTCGTATTCCAGAGTATAGCCCTGCTCTTCCAGACGGTGAGCCAGTGTATCCACATGCATCTTCACAATCTTGCGGATGTGCTGCTGGTTTAAGGCGTTAAAGACGATAATGTGATCGATACGGTTGAGAAACTCCGGACGCATATGGTCTTTGAGTTCGCCGACCACTTCTTTGCATTTCTCTTCGTATTCATCTTCTTCGGCTCTGGCTTCCTCTTCCAGTTTGAAGCCGATTTTAGCAGCCTGTTTGGTGAGTTTTTCGGCACCAATGTTACTGGTCATGACAATAATCGTATTGGTGAAATCCACCTGCTTGCCCTGGCCGTCTGTCAGCATACCGTCTTCCAGAATCTGCAGAAGAACGTTGAAGAATTCCGGGTGAGCTTTCTCGATCTCATCGAAGAGAACAACGGAGTATGGCTTCCTGCGCACCTGCTCGGTGAGCTGGCCGCCTTCTTCGTAACCCACGTAGCCGGCAGTGGCGCCGATAAGGCGCGACACGTTATGGCGTTCCATGAACTCGGACATATCAATTTTAATGAGCGCGTCTTCGCGGTTGAAGACTTCTTTGGCAATGGTGCGGACGAGCTCTGTTTTACCTACACCCGTTGGCCCGAGGAACAGGAACGAGCCAATGGGACGGCGGACATCGGAGATGCCCACGCGGCTGCGGCGGATAGCGCGGGCCACTTTTTTAATGGCTTCATCCTGTCCGACAATGCTTTTCCGCATGACTGCCTCCAGGTTCGTGAGGCGCTTGGCTTCGGATTTGAGAAGTTTGGTTACCGGTACGCCTGTCATGCGCGCCACAACGGCGGCAATATCGTCTTCGGTAATTTGCAGGGGAGTACGGCGGTCGCCATCGTGGGAGCTCTTCATTTTTTCCAGCTGTTCTTTGAGCGTCTGCTGTTCCTGTTTCAGGCGCAGCGCCAGGTGGTACTTCTGTTCTTTAACAGCCAGTTGCTGCTTTTGCAGCAGTGTCTCCAGTTTCTCTTCGGTCTTGCGCAACTCGGGCGAGGCGCCGGCATCCTGCAGGCTTTTACCGGCGGCGGCTTCGTCCAGGACATCAATTGCCTTGTCTGGCAGATAGCGCTCGGTAATGTAGCGCTTGCTGAGCGTGACGGCGGCCACAATGGCGTCGTCGGTAATGGACAGGTGGTGGAATTGCTCGAAACTCTCGCGGAGGCCTTCCATAATTTTGATGGCATCGGCGACAGCCGGTTCATTGACGGTAATAGACTGGAAGCGGCGTTCCAATGCGCGGTCTTTTTCAATGGTGCGGAATTCATCCAGGGTCGTGGCGCCAATGACGCGGAGCGCACCGCGGCTAAGAGCCGGCTTTAGAATGTTGGCGGCATCCAGCGAGCCATCGGCGGCACCGGCACCAACAACGGTGTGCATTTCATCAATGAACAGAATAATGTCATTATCACTTTTGATTGCTTCTTTAATAATGTCATCCAGACGCTGTTCAAATTCACCGCGATACTTCGTTCCGGCGACGAGCGAACCCATATTCAGCATCAGCAGACGCTTGCCTTTGAGCGAATCCGGAACCATGCCCGACACAATGCGCTGGGCAAGGCCTTCCACAATGGCGGTCTTTCCCACGCCCGGCTCGCCAATGAGCACGGGGTTATTCTTGGTCTTGCGGTTTAAAATACGGATCATGCGTTCAATTTCTTCATCGCGACCGATGATAGGGTCTATTTTCTTCTCTTTTACTTTGGCTACGAGGTCGTCGGTAAAGTAATCCAGTACCGGCGTCTTGCTTTTGCCGTCGGATTTTTTACGCTTCAAGCCTTCGGGGTCGGCATTCGGCTGATTCTGCTGCATGCCGGAAACCACCATACCCTGCAGTCCGCTAAAGAATGCTTCCAGCGACTGTTCCAGGTTGCGGTTCTGTTGCTTGAAGGAATTGATCTGGCCGAACATTTCTTCCACGCGCATGCGTAGGTCCTCCGGATCCACCTGCATGTTTTCCAGAATAAGCGTGGCGGCGTTCTTGCCGGTGGAAACGAGCGAATGCAGCAAATGCTCCGTGCCTACGTTGGCATGGCGGAACTTGTGCGCGGTTACCACGCTCTGCTCAATGACGGTATGAAGAAAAGTGGAGAGCCCGTGTTTTACGTGCTGGCCTTCCACGCTGGTGGTCTTCATGGCTTTCAGAAGAATGCGAACATTCTCCTGCGTCACGCCGGCTCCCGTGAAAATGGAAAAGCCGAGGGATTTTGGAATGCTGAGGAGGCCCAACAGAAGATGTTCCGTACCGATGTACGTACTCTTCATGTTCTTTGCCTCCTGTTCTGCAATCTGCAGAGCAAGCTTGGCATTAGGGGTAAAGCGATCAAACGGATGCATACAAATGATGAGAAAGTAATGATAGTGACTCGTGTCATTAGCAGTCTAATAAAGGGAGTGCTAAATGTCGACCGGAATCATGACATTTTATCTGATGTATATAATAAGTATAGTGTCAGAGATGGAGTAATATGGTCTTCTGGACGTATGTATACTAAAGTTGATCAAGCGGACTATCAGTGCTTATTGATTCAGGAACCGATTTTTAGCAAAGGATGCAGTTTTGATGCCTGCCGGAAGTGGCTTGCCTAAACGCGTTATTCATAATCGCTATCCAAAGCCGGATAGGCAATATCACAAAATCAGCAGAAGGTCTCTGCTTTGAAGGAATTTTTTGGCTTTCTATTTTCCTGTTGTCTTGAATGCCACCGGCCACTTGAATGTTGCCAAAGATATCTGCCCATGCGACAACTTCCGTTCCAGCGCCCAGTACAGAGTCACGGCGCACAGGCCTGCAAGCGCCATGCCAACCTGGTATGTAAGCGGCAGGCTGCCGAAATAGGCATACATAACGGCGCCCGGTGCAACACCTATGGCAGTAATGATGCAAAATTCCAAGCGGCTGGTATCTGTAAATAGTCCGAATGCGTAGCTCACAATATCGCCATGCAATACCATGCGCATAAAAATACCGTGGAACATGCTTTTCCCCTCCACCAGCCCGGACATGGTTTTCAGTTGCGATACAGATACAAATTTGCCGATGACCGGTTTGCCGAAGTAACGCGCAGCCTCAAATAAGATCTGGCTTCCCAGTACCCAGGAAAGACATACCAGGGCGGCTGTAGCCGGCCAGTCCCAGAGCACAACCGCAATAGGTATGAACGGCAAAAGGCTGGCGAAGGGGATCACTACGGTTACAATTCCAATAAGGACAAACAGCGCCATGCCCCAGCCGCCAGGCGTGTGATTTAGAATGTCTCGCAGCGCTCCCAAATGGTTTCTTGCGTATGAAGAAATAACGATAAACGCAAGAACTCCCAGAACTGCCGGCCATATTTTTTGGACAATGGATTTCATATATTTATATATTATAACATGTATTATAAAATTGATCAATTTCTAAAAAAAAGGCCTTATTCGTCATAAGGCCCTTTATAGCATGATATACACAGTTTTAAGCCGTCGGTTCCACTCGTTTCCTTGTTCTTAATTCCCGCAAATCTTCCAGGAACAGGGCGACAATTGTCGTGGTAGGAATGGCGAGCATAATGCCCAGAAGAGGATGAATGAAAATTGGGAAGCTGATGCCAACCAGCATGGCGAAAATGATGGCGATGGGGGACAGTCCCACGGCGCGCTTCATAATGAGCGGCACGAGCAGGTTGTTTTCACACCATTGGATTACGTAGTAGACCAGAATAATGACAAGACCCCAGATGAATCCGCCTTCGGTGGTGGCAATTAATACAGCCGGAACGGCAGCTATAAGCGGCCCGATGACGGGAATAAATTCCGTGAAGCCGGCCAGAATAGCGAGGGTGAGTGCGTACGGCATGCGCAGAATCGTGAGCGCCAGGAATACCAGGAAACCCAGAACCAGACAGAGGGTGAGCTGGCCGCGTGCCCACTGGGCGAGCTTGAAATGAATTACCTCCGCCTTGTCGGTTGCATAGCCTTTGTAATCCGAAGAAATGAAGCCGCGCACCCAGGTAATGATTTTCGTTTTTTCCACCTGAATAAAGAAAGCGAGCACGAACACGATGACGGCCTTGCTGACAAAGTCGAATACAGAACCGGCGATCTGTGCGGCGAAAATAAGCGACCCCTGCGCAACGGTGTTAAGATTCTGGCTGATTTGCCCCAGTGCGTCTGTGAAGCGCGTGATATTCAGGCTTTTGAGTGTGGATTCAATGAATACCGTCATCTGTTGATTGGTGGCTGCATTGACGAATGGCAGGTTGATTTGCGGATGCTGCAGGAATGCATTGGCCCGCGCATTCAGCAGGCCGGCAATGGCCTGTATCTGATCCGCGATAATCGGAATAAGTGAAATGAGCAGGAATACAATGAGACAGACGGCAATCAGATAATGAAGAAGCACGCCAAGGCCGCGCGGAATACCCATGCGCTTGAGCGCTTCCACACCGGGGTCCATAATGGTGGCTACAAAAATAGCCAGTATCATGAGAACCAATTTATCTTTTAAGATGAACAGCATTTGAAAACCGTAGTACACCACGGCAATGGCCAGGGCCACTTTTACAATATTGCCAATGCTCAGGTAGGCGATTACTTCATTTAGGGGAGTTCGTTCCGGCAACATTACTCTGTGAGTGGAGCCATTGATATCAGCCTTGTTGATCTCTTTGGCTTTGGCCAATAGTTTTTGCGCTTTTTCGCCAATAATACGGAAGGATGTGAACGATTGCTTATCATTCTTTTTATTGGGTGCAGGCGGTGGCGTAGGTTTCTTGGGTGGCATGCTGCTTCGGTTTGGAATGGAATGAAGAGGGACGGAGCGGATTGTGCGCTAAAATTGTGCGGGATTTTTCCTACCGGGCGAGGGCGAAAATAATGGTATCGATGATAAGGAAGGAGAAAATGCAGAATGCCAGACCGCCAACCGCGTATAGAATGCGGTTTCGGGGACCGGAGGTGTCGGTACCGCGCACGCCTGCCAACGCTATTTCATAACCGGCCAGTAAAATTTCTATAAGGGCGAGTCCGCCGGCAAAACTGAAGGCGAGCTGGATAAGGTAAGCCAGGTACAGTGGAATGCATTGGAATCCGAAGATGCCGGTTACAAAGCTGCAGCCGGGGCCAAGCTTGCTTTCATCCGGAATGAGCGACGCACTTTGGGCCAGGGCCGCTACCGGCAGCGCGGAAAGGAAAACTGCGTACAGGCGTGCGCGGAGGGATGGCTTCATGTGCGGCTATTGTGCGGCAGAAGTGCGTTCTTTTGTATAGCTCGCTTTCTTTTTGTGTAGCCAGAGCCACTCAAGTATGCTCTTGTCCAATTCATCCATGGCTTTCAACTGGCAAACCGCTCCCCGGCCTATGATCGCACTCGCCCCAATGGCCGGTGTGACAGACAGTTCCTACCGCCAGCTCATAAAGAGAGTGGCGCCCGAGACGATTGTGTATACCGAATTCTTAAGTACGGATGCGCTGGCATATGGTGCTAAAAAAACACTGTCGATGATCAATTTTGATCCGGACATTGAACGGCCGTTTATTGTGCAGGTATTCGGCAAAAAGCCGGAGCATTTTTTGGAAGCGGCCAAGATAGTGGAACAATTGGGTGCCGATGGCATAGATATCAATATGGGTTGTCCGGCCGCCAAAGTGGTATCGTCCTGTCATGGTTCGGCGCTTATCCGGGACCCGGACCTGGCTGCCGAACTTGTCCATGCCACAAAAAAAGCAGTCACCATTCCGGTGAGTGTGAAAACGCGTCTGGGGTGGGATACCAAGAACACGCTCATTCCGTTCTGCCAGCGCGTGGTGGAAGCCGGTGCATCGGCATTGGCTATTCATGGCCGGCGCTATTGCGATAAATTCGGCGGTAAAGCGGACTGGGAACCTATTTATGAACTTAAGCGCAATGTAAGCGTGCCTGTCATTGGCAATGGCGATATTTTTACCGCCAGGGACGCACTGGAGAAAATCGGCAACCTGGATGGCGTTATGGTGGGGCGGGGGACATTTGGCAACCCCTGGCTGATGGCGGATATTGCGCAGGCTTTATCGGCTGCAGCTTCAAAAAATGATCACCTGAATAATGAGCAGAAAATCAACGAACACAGTGCGGCTGCCACCGAGCCACTGGTGAATGCCTTCGGTACGCCCACTGTTTCCAGCCTTTCCTTCCGGGAAAAGATTCCCTTTATTTTGTTGCACTGTGAGTTGGCCGTCACTCACAAAGGCGAACAGCGCGGCATGATGGAAATGCGCCGGCACCTTAGCAGCTATGTCAAAGGCTTTGATGGCGCCAAGGAAATGCGCGAGAAGCTGGTACGGGTGGAAACGTTTGAAGAAGCAAAGAAGATTTTGTGCGTTTAACGTTGCGTTATAAAAATTCCGCAGCCATAGGCCGCGGAATAGTTTGATCGCAGGTCTGTGCTTACAGTTGTATTTTCAGGCTTGGTCCCATGCTTGGGCATACGAACACCGTGCTGATGTATTCGCTCTTGATGCCACTTGGCTGAGCGTCTTTGACAGCGGCAATAAGGGCCATCAGGTTTTCCTCCAGCTTTTTGTTGCCGAATGATACTTTGCCGAAGATCACATGGATGATTCCCTGCTTGTCCATGCGCACTTCAATGCGGCCTTTCTTGAGTTCTTCAATGGCCTTGGCTACGTTCTCCGTAACGGTTCCGGCTTTTGGGGATGGCATGAGCCCTTTTTGTCCCAGTGTCTTGGCAATCTTTCCCAGGTCTTTCATGACACGCGGGTGAGCAACGGCGACATCAAAGTTGATATCTCCGCTTTCAATCTGCTTAATAAGGTCTTCGTTACCGGCCATATCTGCGCCGGCTTTCTTGGCGGCGTCCACCAGGTCATCTGGTACAAAGGCGGCAATGCGTACTGTCTTGCCGGTACCGTTTGGCAGCGAAACAGTCGTGCGGATCAGCTGATCTGCCTGTGTCGTGTCGGCATTGATGCGGATATGCGCTTCTGTGCTGGCATCAAAAGAGCTTATAGACAGCTGTGGCAGAAGCTCGGCGGCTTCGGCAATGCTGTACATGTCTTTGGTTACCAATGCTTTCTTTGCGGCGTACTTTTTGCCCTTTCGCTGCGCAAGGGGAGTGGCTTTAGAGGCCATAATAATGAGGGGGAACGTGGTAGAAACAGGGGCGCCCGGAACAAAAAACGAAGGGCTCCCACGGACCGCGCAGATTGTGCAGGATCGTCGGCTTTTCCGCAAGTTCTTCACAAAAAAAGCCGGGAAACCCGGCTTTTAAGTAAAGGAGAATAAGAAAGGCTTATTTCTTCTTTTTTGGAGCTTTCTTGGCTGCTTTATGAGTATGGGCTGGTTTGGCAGCCGGTTCAGCGCTTTCAACTTTCACTTCGGCAGGTGGAACGGACATTGAAACCGGCGTGCTTGGGAAACTGGCCGGTTTTGGCGCGACTTTTACCGTGTTCAGCACCGAAGGCAGCATGGCAGGACTGGAAACCATTATTTTCTTCTCGGGAGCTTTGGCAGCCGTTGAAGCCATAGGAGCAGCTGCTTTGACAGGCATTGTTTGGGTGGGAGCGGGGGTTGGTGTGCGGGCGGCAGTAGCAGGACCTGGTGTCTGTACCTGCGTGCACCAGGAAAGAATAAGTCCGTACGCAAGTGCGATAACCGGCATTATCCACCAGTCGGGCATGGTGTTGGCAACGCCCAGTAACATAAGGCTCAGTAGGGCAAGTGCGGCAAGAACCGTTGCCAGAAAGCCAATAATTTTGAGCGTGTAGAAGTAAATGGCGTATGGAACGGCTTTGGATGTTTCATCGATGGTACGAGCCATGTGTTCATGTAATAAAAACACCAGGCCACCTGTGGCAAAGACAATTAGAAGGGCCAGGTAATATTTGGCACCAAGCGGCTGCACGGCACCGCTAAGCACACTCCTGAGTGCCGGTATGGCACTGGCAGACATAAGAATAATGCCGAAGGTCTGCATGAGATAACTATAAATGGCCTTCCCGATGGCGGCAGGTTTGGAGCCGGGCGTTAAAATGGACGGAATGAATACGAGTACCAGCAAATGCGTCAGCATCAGTGGAATAAAAAGGACTGACAGTGACTCAAAGACGCCTAGAAAATTGAGGATATCCATGGAAAGTCGGGAAGAAAATCCATGCGAGTGTACGGGGCGTTTCTCTCTCGTGCACGACAAATGCATTGCGTGGAAGGAGGGAGAAGTATGCAATGAATATCAGCCATGTTGTCTTTGCACGATCTTGGATTCTGAATGGGAAGCACTAAATCTTTCACGCGGTCATTCTGCGGAGAGAGAATGATGCCTGGGATTTACAAAACAGTGCGTGGCTTTCTGGAAGCGATGAGTAGCTTTAGGCTACTTCAACACCCATGCTGCGGGCGGTGCCTATGACGATTTTTTTAGCGGCTTCAATATCGTTGGCATTTAAATCCGGCATCTTTCTTTCTGCGATAGCCGTTATCTGTGCCATGGTCAGCTTGCCTACTTTCTTCTTGTTTGGCTCGCCGCTACCGGACGTTATTTTGAGTTCCTGCTTAATAAGATCGGCCATTGCCGTTACTTTTACCTTAAAGGAGAAGCTGCGGTCGTCGTAGACGGTAATTTCAACCGGCAGCGACTGGCCCATGCGATCTTTGGTCTGTTCGTTGAATTGGCTGCAGAAACCGCCAATATCCACACCAGCCTGGCCCAATGCCGGACCCAGTGGCGGTGCAGGGTTTGCCTGACCTCCTTTTGCCTGAACTTTGATAACTTTCTTGATGGTTTTAGCCATAGTGGATGGATTGTAATGAAATCTTCGCGCAGGTCAACGACAATTAGGAGAGTGGGCAGGCGGCAGGGCGTAGTGAGTGGTTCGTTTATGACAAAATATAGATATACTCATTTAATTTTAATCAAATTGGCATTTCTACAGCCTCCGCGTTTCACTGCTTACTGAGTCAGCTTATCAATAATCTTCTGTACCAGCTGATCCTGGCCGGCGGAAACGTGAAATTCGTAGAGGCGGTCCTGTATACGGATGAAAATGAGCCGCTCTTCACTTATGGCCGGATCCAGAAAGGTGAGGAAGTTATAAACGGGCCGGTCCGGCTGTGTGCGTGTTTCATCTTTTAAATCTTTCATCTGAGGCGAAAATGATGGCAATAAGGCATCTTTGACGGCCAGAAAATACTCTTTGGCATTGGGGGACTGGACGTAGGAGAAGAGTGCAATCCGGTCATTGTTATATAGGAGAACAGTGGATTCCGCCGGAACTTCCTTGGGCACTACTTTGCGCAGCAGGCTCTGGGAGGCAGCCAGTTCGGCATCGCTGGTGGTAAGAGCAAGATCCTTATATATCTGCCTGAGGTCCGGGCCGGACTGTTTGATGACACCGGCTGCCTGTTGCGCGCCGGATGGAAGCAGCAGGTGATTCCCGTTAAAGACGGCATCGGCAGTACCAAGCAGTATGAGTGCCAGTATGCAGCCGCAGGTGAGCAGTACCGTGTGAAGACGATTCATGGAATAAGATTCTACCGCACGTATGCGCGCGAAACCATTAAGAGGGCTTTCTTGGCCGGGCAGATGATGGTGCGGAATTTTTCTGTCCCGTCTGCATTGGCCTCATGTTCTTGTCTGCTATGATAGTTGCCTATGGCGTTGCACAGAACAGATTCGGCGGCATCTTTAACGCAGCCGGTACCGCTGCCGGGTGAGCCGGCGCAGTTTGAGCAGTCGCTCCGGCCGCGCACGCTTACTGAGTATATTGGTCAGAGTAAAATAAAAGGTCATTTACTGATGCATATTCAGGCCGCAAAAGGCCGGCAGGAACCACTGGGACACACACTTTTGCACGGGCCGCCGGGGCTGGGGAAAACTACGCTCGCCTTTATTCTGGCGCGCGAAATGGGAGCGAACATTCGCATTACCAGCGGGCCGACTCTGGAAAAGCCGGGCGATCTTGCTTCCATACTTAGTAACCTGCAGCAGGGCGACGCCCTCTTTATAGATGAGATTCACCGCCTGCGCCCCGTGGTAGAGGAGATGCTGTATAGCGCCATGGAGGATTACGCGCTGGATCTGGTGATAGGCAAAGGGCCGACAGCCCGCTCCATGCGGTTGGCCATCAAGCCATTTACACTTATTGGCGCAACAACTAAAGCCGGTTCCATGAGTGCGCCGTTGCGTGACCGTTTCGTCAATCAGTTCAAGTTGAGTTTTTATGATATTCCGGAAATGCAGTTGGTTGTGGAGCGCTCCGCCGAGATTTTAGCCATGGCTGTTGATGCTCCCGCCGCCCATCGCATAGCTAAAAGCAGCCGCTTCACGCCGCGCATTGCCAACCGCCTGCTGCGTGCCGTGCGGGATTACGCGCAGGTGCAGGGCCGGGAGCGTATCGATATTGCGGCCGTGGAGCACACGTTGGATGCTCTGGAGATAGACGAAGACGGCTTCGATGCCACAGATCGCCTCATTTTGTCGGCCATTGTGGATATGTTTAACGGTGGCCCGGTTGGTTTGTCCACTATTGCCGCCGTACTGGCCGATGAAGAGGAAACGATTGAGGATGTATATGAACCCTATTTGCTCCAACAGGGCTACATGCAACGGACGCCCAAAGGACGGGTAGCCACAAAGAAAGCGTACGAGAAGCTGGGGAGGGTGTTGCCGGAGGGAATGCAGGCGACGATGTTTGAAGGATGATGAAGAGGAAATAGAAGAGATAGAGGAAATAGACGACTCGGCAGTGTCCATTTTCTCGTCGGCTTTGAGCAAGAAGCGAAGGCTGACGGGCATGATTGTTGATTTTATATATCGCTTACATTTTTCTGCTTTAAGATAAATACATGTCCGACTATAAAAATATCCTCGGGATGCTGTCTGTTTTTGTCGGACTTCTGGGAAGCTTTCCCTATATTCGGGATACTTTAAACAATAAAACCAAGCCGCATGCCATTTCATGGTTTGTCTGGTTTTTCTTAAGCGGTATCGCTTTCACGGCACAAATTCTTAGGCAAGGAGGCGCAGGTTCGTGGCTTTCCGCTTATGCATGCCTGTATTGTTTATTCATATTCATTTTGGCTCTTCGTAACAATCAAAAATCTTTTGTGTTGTTGGATTGGATTTCGCTAGTCGGATCTGTTGTTGCTTTGTTTGTATGGTGGCTGACAAAAGATCCAACAGGTTCAGTTATACTTATCACTATCATATATATGTGTGGTTATATTCCGACTATCCACAAAGGTTTCTATCAGCCTTATGAAGAAACGATTATTTCCTGGGCATTGGGTTCCGTCGAATTTGCATTTTCTCTGCTTGCACTTGGGTCCTATTCAATAGTGACAGGGCTGTATCCGTTTGCCGGGCTTATTGCCAATGGCTTATTGGCTTTGATGTTGATCATACGCAGAAATCAATTATATAAAACATAGCGGTTAGTTCATCATTTTTTCAATATGCCGGTGAATTCCATCCTCAAACCTTTGTCTGGAAAACTGCTTCGCGTGATTTGTGCAGGCGTGTTTATCAAAATCCGATTTCTTGAAATGCGTGAGTGTTTCTGCCAGTGAGTCGGCAGACGGCTGGGAAAAGAATAGTCCGGTTGTGCCATCCGCTACTGTTTCGGTTGCACCACCGGCGCGGTAGGCAATAACGGGTGTGCCGCTGGCCATGGCTTCTACCGGAACAAGGCCGAAGTCATCGTGACCGGGGAAGAGGACGGCATCAGCAGATGCGTACATGCTGCGGACATCTTCATTGGGAAGACGGCCGTGAAAATGAATCGTCGGCCCGGCGAGTGACTGTAGGCGTGCGGCATCCGGGCCTTCGCCCACAATGTGTAATGTTTTTCTCAGCTTGTTACAGGCGAGAATGGCGATATCAATGCACTTGTACCTGGCGAGCGTGGAGACAATTAAAAAATAAGGAGTGCCGGTATCAGTCTTTTTTTGTCCCGGTTCAAACCAGAAATCATCCACCGGCGGGTAGAGGATAGTGCTGTCGCGGCGCCAGTATTGTTGTATGCGTCGTTGTACTTCGGTGGAATTTGCCAGCAGATAATCCGGGCGACTGGCAGTTTCCGTGTCCCATACGCGCAGTGCCGGCAGAATGCGCCGCAGGTAGGCTTGTCGCAGCGGGCCAGCTATTCCTTCACCGGCGCGTTCCTGCACTTCGTGCGTGCTGTCCCACAGGTAGCGGGCGGGGGAGTGCACATAGCATAGGTGCCGGGGCTTGCCATTGCTCATAATGCCGTGAGCAAAGGCCGAGCTACTGGAAAGTATTAAGTCAAACTCCGAAAAATCCCATGCCTCTACGGCCCTGGGAAATGCGGACAGATACAGATGATGATTTGTTGAAAAGCGAGCAAAGCGCTGCAGACTGCTTGTCCGGACACGGCTGGCCGGAAACCATTCGCCAAGTTTCACTTCGTTATAGAGCAGCGTATACACCGGTGCGTCCGGGAACATATCGGCAAATACGCGTGCCACGCGTTCGGCACCGCCGCGGACAGTAAGAAGTTCATGAACAATGGCAATTTTCATGGCGCAAGAATAGCAGGATTTTCCCCTGCAGGAGAGTGTTACCTTTTAAGGAATATTTGCAGCATTACCATGAATTACATTATCGGGCGCACCATGCTACAGGCCGTACTTTGTACTGAGGTATAATTCTACCGCCTGCCTGTTTGCCGTAGACAAGGCGCTGTTATAAGCGATGACTTCTGCAATTTCACCATTCAATGGTTCATTATAAATACCCACAGCACCCAGAGCGATTTTGCTCGGCGACGTTATGTTTGTATTTGAGCCGATAAGTGCTCCGCCCAGATAAAAGGAAGCGCCGGCGGATGTGCCGGATACGGAGGCATAGACGAATTGCCCGGACATGACTGAGGAACCATTAATGAAGGCGCTGTTGTAGAATTTATGCAGCCCGCTATACGGCCCGACAAGCCAGTTATTATCCACGCCTTGAACAGCGCGGCGGAGAGCACTTATACCGTTTGTATTGTAGACCACAAATACGGTGTATGGGTTTCCTATAATCGTTGTTGTTTTAAGTCCGTCATCCGTATTGTCCAGCTTAAGAGTTGAATTGGAGTTCAGAGCGGAAAGTTTTAGCAGCGGTCGTTTTGTAGTAGTAAGCTGGGTGGCATCGTTGCCGATACCGGATTGGTCTTTCCAGCAGCCGACAGGATTATTGGTGGCAGTGGCGACAACTGTGCAGGCACTGTCCTGGTACAGACCGGTATCAGCCTTAAGCCACAACTGCAAACCGGCGATATTATTCGGGGCAAATGTCACTGTTCCCGCGACAGGGAAAGTGAAGCTCGATTCGGTATCGGGATCATCACTGGTAATGGTTACTGTTCCGGTTTTTGCGCCGGCCGATACCGCCGCCATCTGCATAATGAATGTCCGTTCCGTATTGGCTGCAATGGTTGCGGCGGCTGGCTGTGTCGTAATGGTAAAGTCTGTGTTTGGGTTTGGAATTGAGAGCGATACCGTCAGTGTGGCATTGCCTGTATTTTGAATGGTAAACGTTTTGCTGACTGCCGTTCCGACAGGCGTGGTGCCGAAACTGATGGCTGTTCCCTGGGCATCGGTGATTGGTGTGCCGCTGCTGTTTGCTCCGTCAAAGAGCGCAATATCCGGCGCGGACACTGCTACTGTCCCCGATACCGTGAAGTCGTAATTACTTTCATCTGAGTCATTGGTTGTAAATGAAATAGTGCTGTTGGGACTGCCGATGCTGGTCGCAGTCATGGTGATAGTGAAAGTCGTTGTGCCTCCCGCTACAATTGTCGTACTGCCGAAAGCACCAATGGTAAATGAGGCAGACGTACTGTTGGCAGTCGCAGGGGAGAGTGTAAGCGGCTGAGTTCCGGTGTTGCTGATTGTCAGTGTTTTTACAACGGGTGTATTTTGCGGCGTTGGGCCGAAAGACAAAGATCCGCCATCGGCAATATTGGCACTGCTTTCACTAACGGCGATTTCCGGAGCACCGATTGCAACGACGGTGCCACTTACATTTACCGTGTAGCTGCCTTCGTCTGCATCATTTGTCGTAAAGCTGAGTGTGCCGGACGGGGTGCCAACGCTTCCTGCAGTCATTGTTACGGTAAAAGTGGCTGTGCCGGCGGCGGCAATGGTAGTTGCGCTGAATGCAGAGACTGCAAAATTGCCAGTTATATCCGGCGTGGACGGCGATAATATGAGAGGGCTTGTGCCGGCATTTTGGACAGTAAATGTTTTGACGACAGCTGAGCCCTGCGGCGTGGATCCGAAGCTGTCAGTGGAACCACTGGCGATACTTATACTATTTTCAATCAGATTGATTTCCGGGGCACCGCTGATGGTGTTGCAAAGCGCGTCTGGCGGGCCGACATCAACCGTAGTTTTTCCTGTATTGGCGGCAATGACGCCTACCACGCCGCCATCTTTATACACCTTATAGCCCGTGTAGTTTGCGCACGGTTCTACCGGATCTACAGGCAAAGATGCAAAATATATTGGTATCAGTTGATCTAAATTGATGCAGCCTGAAATATTGGTAATGCCCGGTTTGCATATATATTTAGCCGTGGCTGCACTGGCAGGAAAACTGCCTGCCAGTGGGACATCGCCGTTATCAATAAGATATTGCAAAAGCGCTCCTCGTATCTGCTTACTGGCACTGACACGTTTGGCATCCTCCGTCTGCCTGAAAATTCTGGACGGGCCGATGAATGCAATAGTCACGCTGGCCAGTGTTCCAATAATGCCCATAGTTATAAGAAGTTCTATGAGCGTGAAGCCGCGTCGCTGTCTGAGTGTCCAATGCCTTGAGAGCAGGGAAGTACAGGAGCCGGACTGGCGGGTTCGTGACTGATGCAGGTGAAGTATTTGAATCTCACTATTATAGCTTATTTATGCCATTTTTTCAATATAGGCATAATTGAAATTATATCCTTTCTTGCTATAAGACATCTATAAAAAGGCCACAGCACGGATGCTGTGGCCAATTGTCCATTTGGCTGCTTGTAACCCGGCATTGATTTTTCAATGCCGGTCTCGTCAGTTGCTCTGCATGTCCTTGAGCATCTGCTCCACTAGCTCGTCGGCGACGTTGCGATCGGTGAACGGCAGGTCTTCGGGCTTAAGATCAATCCCGGCGAGGGAGAGAAGTCCATCCCGCGTCATGATCGCCGCTTCGTTGTAGTGACCGAAGCCAAGTGTCACGAGTCCTCGGTGTATGCGCTGGCCGCGCTCGTAGGCCAGATCCTTGGCCATCGCGTAGCCGTAGGGATTCGTGGTATCGATGTGGCCGCGCATGACGCGGTACGTCGTGTAGTACGCATCGTCCTTGCCGTCCTTCCATAGTGTCGGATCGATCTCCGAGCGCTGCGGGAGCGGCGTGCCCTTGGGAACCTTCAGCTTGACCCGCAGGTAGCGGTCAAGCTGGTCGCTGAACACATCATGGAAAGAGCCGCCCTGTTGCGCGTGTGCAACAGCGGTAGGGTAGGCGTAGGAGAAGATGCGATACTCCTCATCCGGCCCGAAGTACTCTTCCAGGCAGGCAATCTCCAGCGTCATGGCGAGCCCCTCGTAAAGCGTTTCATCGTCGCAGGTGAGCCGTCCGCCCCGGATGCCGAAGAGATCCCAACCGTTCTGCGCCTGCCGCGCGTGGCCTTCGATCTCGTGACGCGTTAAGACGATGATCCGCTGACCGGTACGGGAAGCTTTCTCCGGCAGGAAGACCGTCTGGCCTTGCAACGATCGATGCCGCACGTCGATGGCCGTGGTATCGCGGGAGACCACGACTGCGAAGCCGTGGCCACCACCCTCGCTGCGCAGGAGGTTGTAGCGTTCCAGCGCCGACGTGAAGATTTTCTGGATCTCCTTCGCGTCGCACTTGCGATCCTTGAGGTAGCGCTTCTGCTCTTCTGTGAGCCTGCCTTTGGATGGAGATTGCGAGAGGAGCTCGGTCTTTGGCATCGTTGCCGACTCGAACTCCTGCTCGGCGCGCTGGAGCAGGTCATCATCGGGCTGCCAGTACTTGCTTTCGAGTGCACGCTTGGTGAGCGCATCGCCCATGAGGTTGTCCACTGCGCGCCCCGCGAGTCCATCCACCATGTCGCAGGTGGCCAAGTCGTCGCGGATCTTCTCCATGAGCGCCGAGCCGAACCACTGTGCCGGATGCGTGGATTGCGAAGCGCTCCTGAACCTGCGCTCCAGTTCTTGCAGGCGCATCCGAGCGCTCTGCATATCCGTCCGCTGCGCGTAGGAGTATGTAAACTGGGGATTGTAGGTTTCCCCCTTGTCAAACGCCTCCATGAAACGTTGTTCCTCGCGCTCGCGGCCATCGGCGTCGGCGGTGTAGAACTCAACGGCATTCCAGTCGCCGGAGATCTCCATCACCTCCGTCGCAATCTCCCGTAGCGTCTCCGGCACCTCCTTGAGGGCCGAGACGGGGAGGAGCTCTCGCGTCGCCTGCCTCCTCTGAAGGAAGGCCTGCACCGTCGGGTCTTGTACGGACATGTGTTCATCTCCTTTGTCATACAGGTGTTGGGAACCAAGGTATTTCTGTACCTCGGTAGTGCTGCTCACCTGTCACAGCAGCAAATTAAGCACATGCAATATGCGTAAGTTGCTGCTGTGGCTTGTTACGAAACAACCAGTGCTGTGAATGGACAATGATTACAGAAAATCTGCAATATTATTAAAATAAATCTGCTATAATGCTTAGTCAATTCAAAGGTCCATAAACTCTGAAATTCATCCTTTTTGATGCGTAAGCCGTGGAATGTTCTGCTGCTCGATCTGCAGACCATTAAAGCGCTATGGTTTTTTATATGTGCTTACCTGGTAAATTTTTTGAAAGTATTGTATAATATAAATTATGTCAACAAACAACCAATACAAAGCAGTGACGTTTACGGCGGCCTTAGCCGTGCTCATACTTACCGGCTGCGGCGCGAGCAAACAGCTTGCTATCCCTGCCGGTCTAAATTCTTCGTATTCAAGTAGCACCTCGGCCCAGCCAACCTTTCTCTTTCCCGAAACCCCAGCTACGGAAACAGGCTCGGTTGCTGAGCTAGACGCAAAAGCAAAGAAGGGAAACACCATGGCTGCGTATGCGCTGGCGCTCAAATATTATAAAGGTGACGGTGTAAGTAAAGACGACGTACAAGCAGAAGGATATCTTTCTTTTGCCATGATGTACGCGCCCATTGAAAGCAGACAGATGAAAATGACGGAGGAAAGCGGTACGTATTTCAAAACGCATCTCAGCGCCATTCAAGAGCATGAAGCTCAAATGCTGATGAGCAGTCTGATCAAAACGTATCCCGCTCCTCCTATGCCATCGGATACGGAGATACAGAAGGCCATGCAGGAAGAAGCCGCGCATCCGTCGTCTATCGCTCCGTCTGCCATTCATGATGCCGTCTCTTCCTACGCCTACTGCAGTTTGTGGAACATTCAAAGTGATGATGTCGGCTGCGCCATGCTGGGCACCGATAAACCAACGACGTTGCCCATGCGTCTAGAGGAGCCTGCGGAAGTGCAGACATTCTTCCAAAAATATACGGCAGCTGCCTGGAAGCAATTCTGCGCAACAACGTCTGATGATTCATCTAATGATCCGGACGAACGCAGCGACCGTGCCTTCTGCAATACGGCTGGCGCTTTGCATTTCCTTGATCCGCAATTCTGTCTGGCACTGCCCGCTGACTATAACCTGGGAAGCTCACTGGCTTCGAAGTGCCTTATGACTCTGGCTATCAAGAAAAATGATGCGTCTGTCTGCGACATCACATCTGTCAGCGCCGATGAATGCCACAAGCGGTATACACATATTATGAATCCGGCAGCCGAAGATCCGCTCCCAAAAGATGTGCAGAATTATGCCAAATGCCATGTATGGGAAGGCTATGGATGTGACGGCAAACGCACTGATACTGCGGCACAAATGCCGACGGAAGAGCCGACGACGGTGCAAGACTTTTTCAAAGCGCATACTGCAGCTGAATGGCTGACGCTTTGCAATGCCATGCCAGCTCATGCATACAATGATGACTTTCCCGAAAACGATGCGAACTTCTGCCTTGCCGCTGCCGCCCTCCATTTCATGGATACAAGCTTCTGTCTCCAGCTGCCGCCGAAAGTGCATCATATCGATAATCCAAGTCTGACGGCGTCATGCGTTCGGGCCGTAGCGGTCAAGAAAAACAATGAATCTGTTTGTGACATTCATTCCGTGGACGGCGAAGCTTGCTACCAGTATTTCTTTTTCCGTAACCATCCCGGCGAACCGTATTCCAACTACAAGCCGCATTTTTCATCATCATCTTCTTCCAGCTTAATATCGAGCTTGCCCGCGCCAGTTATTCTCTCCGTGCCGCAAACGGTTTTGGAGCAGAAAGCCTATGGCCAAGATGGCGATGCCGCTTACACCTTGGGCATGAAGTACTTCCACGGAGACGGCGTCACAAAAGATCTTATTCAAGCCGAGGCCTGGTTATCAATCACGCAAATGACAAAGTCTTTTACGCCGCCGCCGGAGATCACTGCGTATTTCCAGCAGCACCGTGATGCCGAGCAGACAGCGATGAATAGGTTTACCGAAATTCTGTCTGACACAACGCATCAGGGCTTATCGCCGGACATTGTTGAGCGAAATCAGCAGCGGAAGAGCGACCTGCAAAGTGTGCTCAATGTTGTAGGCAACTACCAGGCGCAGCATAATTATCACCTGCCGCCTACTCTTCCCGCAACGCCCATGGAAATTTGCAGGGTTGGCGCAACGGATTGCACGGGCCTTCTTCCATATTGGGATTCTAATGACACGTATTATTTTTCGTTGAATGTCGTTGACCCTTCCATGCCGTCAGGATCCAAAGGAATTGGCTACTTTATTCAGAAGAACATCGGCGGAACGGTGACAGTCACGGCGCCGCATGCGGAAGGTGGAAAGGTAATTTCTCAAACAAATTAACGCTGGTGATGTAAGCCGCACAATCAATGCAGCTCCAATTTTTCCTATCCGAGTGTAAAGCCTTCTTCTGTTCTGCTTGCAGGGGTGATAGGTAAATTTATAGCCCCCTCAGGCTTTCTAGCATGGTAGGCAAGAACTAACAAACCGCATGCCAAAGACAAAAAGTCTACTTTGAAGTGTGAAATTGGTGGAAGATGGTGGGTCGGGCGGGATTTGAACCCGCGGCCAATGGCTTAAAAGGCCACTGCTCTACCACTGAGCTACCGACCCGTGTGGTATCTATGATGTGTCTCAATTTTGTAGGCAATTGAGCAGCCTTGTTTTCTGACGCCCTGCTTTGCAGGTCTGGGCACTGAGCTACCGACCCGTGTGGTATCTATGATGTCTCTCAATTCTACAGGCAACCGAGCAGCCTTTGTGGCAATTTTTGCCTGCCAACTATAATGGATCGCGCGTTGATTACAACCCGCTGTATGATGTTTTCATGATTGATACCCATTGTCATTTAGCCGATTCCCAATTTGACGCTGATTTGCCAGCCGTTTTGGCAAGGGCAAAAGAAAAAGGCATCGACACAATGATCATTATTGCTGATTCCGTAGCTGAATCCGAACGATGTGTGGCGCTGGCAGCAGGCCATAGTGAGCTGTTCTGCACAATCGGCGTGCATCCGCATAATGCGAAAGAGTGGACTGGCGATACCGAGCGGCGATTGCTGGCTTTATCCACGTACTCAAAAAAAGTGAAAGCCATCGGCGAAATCGGTCTGGATTATCATTATGATTTTTCACCCAGAGATATCCAGCGGCAGGTATTCATGCACCAGCTTAGGTTTGCCGGCTGCGAAGGACTTCCCGTTGTCGTCCATTGCCGGGAGGCTATTCAGGATATCCGCGATAGTATTGCCGATATCAAACCTAAAAAATTGGTCCTGCATTGTTGCACCGAACGATTTGAGGATGTGAAGCCGCTATTGGATGCCGGATATTTTTTATCATTTACCGGAATTGCCACATTTCCCAAGGCTGCCGATATTCGTGAAACTATCAGGCAATGCCCGTTGGAGCAGCTGATGATTGAAACCGACAGCCCGTACCTGGCGCCCGTTCCGTACCGCGGAAAGCGCAACGAGCCGGCGTACGTGGTGGAAGTGGCCGAGTGCATTGCGCAGATCAAAGGCTTGAGCCTGGAAGAAGTGGCTGCCACGACGACACAAAATGCGGTAGAGTTCTTCGGATTGGATTAGTCTGTTATGGTGAGCCTGTCGAACCTTGTTATCTGCACTCGTAGCTCAATGGATAGAGCGTCGGCCTCCGAAGCCGAAGGTTGTGGGTTCAACCCCCGCCGAGTGCACCATTCATTCGCAATACTAAACAATTCCCGATCTGCTCGGGAATTGTGTGAAGTATCAGTATATTCCGGAACTGTTACGAGTTTTTTACTGCACCATTCCGAACACGACCAGCCAGCATACAATTGTCACAAGTGAGGTAATCTGCGTTTTGCGGGACCATGTTCTGTCAAAAATCTGCCAGGCGATGACGACGCATGTAAGGAGCAGAAGTAACAGAAAGAGTGCGATTGGCATGGGGATATGGCCGGCGGACGTAAGCAGCAGAAATCCTATGAAGCAGAGTGACGAGCTGGTAACAAATGCGAACGCGAAATCGCTGGCATATTTTTTCTTGATCTCGGTAATAATCAGCACGGCGCAGGCATCCACAAAAATGACGCCAAGGTACAGCCAGATATTCCTGTCCGCCTTCATTACTTCCGAATCAAACATTTTGAGTGATACCAGTAACAGGGCTGCCACGCAGAAGCCGATTGCCATGATTTTTTTGAGCGATGGCAGATACGGATGGCGGAATTCGATGGATGCAATATTTACTTTATCCAGAAATGACAAGCGCAGAACATTGTTACGAATGTTCAGCAGCAGTGCCAGAAAGAGGACAAGCGTGCTGCCAAAGAAAACGCCGTTCGGCGACATTGCAATATGTTGAATGATTGTCATAGGTGTGAATGTGTGTATGTACACTTATTATAGCATTTTTGCCTTTTTTAATCAAATTGTGCTTTTTGTCACGGCTACATTGCCTGTCAGTGATTCGTTTTAGCGCTTTGGATCATTTTTTTGTCGTCATGCGCAGGCGATGTAAAATTTTTTGCTATGTCTGATATGTCTCCAGCTTGATAATACTCGTCTTTTTATACGATGGGGGAGAGGATGGATTACCACCCCCTCCGATGTTTTCAGAACAATCAAATGCGTAAGGAAGTGAAACTCTTCTCCGGAAGCGACATGCTCTTTGCAGGGCAAGCAGTACTGAAGACGAGATTTCTTTTTCTTTCTTACACGAGTTGTCTTGACGAATATTCGTATTGATCAATCACAAATTTTTAATGACTTACCTGTTAAGAATTCCGCTTCCCAGTGGCATTTGAAGTAGTCTGTATAGTCGGTCATGTATTGCACATCGTCAATAGAGCTCCGTATGGGAGCTTATTCGGAACTCAGGAGATGCATTTCCAGGTAAATGCTACAATATACATATATGACCAGTGTTAAAATTTCGTTAGGCCTTGGCTGTCTTGCAATGGGACGAAAATGGGGTGAGCATTCTCATGATATTCCCTCAAATGAAGAAGCTCAGCTTCTATTGCAAACAGCAGTCGACAAAGGCATCTCATTCTTCGATACAGCGCCTGCATATGGTCAAAGTGAAGAAAGACTTGGAAACTTTCTTAGTTCACTCAAAAATGAAGTACGATCAGGGTTACGTGTTGCTACAAAGTGTGGAGAATACTGGATTAAAGAAAACCAAAGTACATATGTTGATCATTCATTTCATGCCTTAAAAGAAAGTATCATGCAAAGCTTGGGACTACTGGGAGAAATTGATCTATTACAAATACATAAAGCAACTACAGCTTCTTTACAGAGAGATGATATTTTTCGGGCTATTGAATTTGCAAAAAATGAAGGCATTCAGCATTTTGGTGCCAGCGTGAGCGATATTGAAACAGCAAAGATGGTTTTGCATATTCCAGAAATGGAGTTTATTCAATTTCCGTTAAATGCCGAAAATAAGTCATTTGAAGAGTCTTTAAAGAGTGGAATATTTCGAGAAAACGAACTTCTCATTAATCGTCCATTCGGAATGGGAAGATTATCAGGATTCAATGAGGCTAATGCTCATATAAAAAGGGTGGAATCATTTCGATTTATTCTGCTCCATAAATTTCAGGGCATCATTTTGACTGGCACAAGCAATACAAGTCACTTGTTGGAAAATATCAAAGCTTTTCAGGAGGCACTCACTTCTGTCGATGGAAGTGGGTGATAGAATGATTGATTTTCTAACGCGTCTTCCTTGAAGATACCATGTCCATAAATGACTTTTCCTGTAGGTACACGAAGAGAATCTGCGACACCAAATCCTTTCAGCACCGCTCCTCTCAGATCCGCATTCGGCTCACTTGAATCTTTACCTCCATCAAGTATGCAATTTTTTATCACGATTTGACCAAGTATTTGCGAACCTATACCACAAGTTAAAGATCCGATAATTTGTACTCCGCCAATAAGACGACTTTTATCTTCAAGTCGAACAACATTATCACTTGTTAATCGCATGAGTACGCCTCCATCTCCTAATTGGATGTTGCTGCCAAGTACTAAATTGGCTGATTTTGCTAGTCTAATACAGGTCTGAGGGAAAAAGGTATTCTCATTTCCTATGTCAACTATACTATCTTCTTGAGAAAGGATAGTAATATTTGAATAAAAAATATTCCCTATTCCTATTCTTACATTATTGCTAATAAGGCAAGAGAAAGGATCGAGAAAAATATTATTCTTCAAATTTTGCATTTCTAGTAAGTCGCCTACAGTAAAGAGGTTATGGTCCTTCCGAGCTCCATCAATTTGTTCTAAGTATTGAGTGTTTAACATGAATGTTAGATTACAGTTATTTCCCAATATCACAAGGACGTTTACTAATTTTGAGATCATCAAGTCTTTCAAAAACTAACTTAATTAATTGATCAACCATATAAGGAGTTTCAGTCATTTTTCCCGGAAGAGCACAGATATGATTTGGTAAAGGCTCGAAGATGTTCATGTTTACAGACCGCGTCGAGGAAGAATTCTTGTATCCTTTTTCAACATCAATTTTTATACAGGCTACCGGTTCATGTAAAAAATGTTCATTTAATTCCAGCATTCGTAATAAAGCCGATTTTCCCCATTCAACTTTTTCTGGAATTGTAGAAAATTCAGGCTCATTACAAGGTATTTCATCTTCATTAAAGCCAATAATCGTCTTATTTCCGTGATTCATGAGACCTGCTTCATCAGGTTCAATATAAAAAAGATTTTGACGAGCAAGACGTTCAGTAATTAAAAGATGTGCTTTCCAGTACCGAAATGGTATGGATATACCTAAATCACGTTTAAATAGCTGGTTTGCTCCCACGCCCGTTGTATGAATAAACATTTTGCTCCAAATCCTTTTCTGTTCGCCATTGATTGTATTTAAAATAAGTGTTGATGGATTTTCAAAAGATCCGCTGTGCCCTTGGAGACACTGCACGCCCGATTGTATGCATTTTTGGAGCAATTTACGGTAGAAAATCCTTGAATTTATTG
>JAQBQQ010000025.1 GCA_028286915.1 Candidatus Peribacteria bacterium
GCAAAACAGCGTTGATATATTTATGCATTTTTGTAAGAACTGTACAGTTGACGCGTCTTACGTATATACCCTTACTTTATTTAGCTTTTTATATATGCCAGAAATTAATGACCATGGTGTGCCGAATGTTTTACCTCCAAATGTTCAGGAGTCCGGACGTATGGCACTTAGAAACATTCAAGATTTACAGGGTAATTTCCGCGTTGGGTTCCAGGTTGCACTTTCCAGGCATAAGGAACTACAGAGACAGCTGCAGGTACTACAGACAATTTCCAATGTACGCCGAAAGGCATTACAAGATGTTGCCGCATTATTAAAAGATGAAGTGAAAATGCCTGATGACCGGATTCAGGAAAAATTACGTGAGTTGGAAGATGAATATGAGACTTCCATGAGAGTAGGATTCAAAGAATGGAGAGAATTCTATAGAAGCTTGCGCGAGTTACTCCATGAAGAGGCAAGTGCTCATGCCGTAATTACACCTCATAATTTAAGTGTGAAAGTGCTTGAAAGATTGAATGATTACATGGAGCCATTATTCAGAGACAACGCAAAGCCTGTCATGGACGCTATTCATGATCATATTATCGCTTTTATTTCTGCAACAAATGACCAGGACAGGCAGCAGGCGCTTCAGGCAATACAGGAAAAAATGCATTCTGTTCCCCGTGCCGAAAACCCGTACTGGGCCCCTCAACAGGTTCTGGCAATTTTGCAGCCTTTATCTTTTATATCCAGCGGGTTTGAGTTTACCGATGAGTGGTCGCCAGAGGCTGTGGATGGCATGATTGGGAATGTATTAGAGGAACAAGAAATGGACGAGATGTATGAGAAAAATAACGTAGATATTTTTGCAGACATGCATAGATTACCGCCTTCTTCTACTCAGCTTGTTATAGGCGGTAACGTGGAAAGTTTTTATCTATCAAATAATGCCGAGCAGCGTCAGCATGATGTAATTCAGCCTTTGAAAAAAAGATTAGAGGATAATCCGGGCCAACATATTGTTATGGTTCATTACAGGACAGATGCGGATTTCTTAAAAATGTTAGGCAGTATGAGTGCAGGCCACTTTGTGTATCTGGTTCACCGCAACGATCCGCAGAAGCGGGTGGTTATAGAAGGAGTGAATGGCAGCAATGACTTTATTATTCGCGAGGGGTCGAATTATATAAGTAAAGATGAGCTTCTTCTGGAGCCAATGAAATATGTCGATCATATTTTTGAATTAACGCTTTCTGAGCCTCTCCAGAATGAGCAGGGTGATGACCAATTGGCACAAGATAATTCACCACCAGAACCTTCTCCGGTGCAAGAGCCCCATAATGGTGCCGATGCTGCTTAGTTAATCATGCAATCTGTATCCACCCCTGCTATAGACCGGCAAAACCTGGAACAAGGCATGACCTTTGCCATCCGGTCGTATCTTAAGGCCAACAGCCAGGCCCGGGTGGATCCGCAGGTAGTAAGCGCCCAGCAGGAAGTTATAAAAGCTGAGATTCTTAGGAATAAGACCGCGTACGAAAAATTCTTATTTAATCTTGGCGCCATAGAAACGTTCAATGCCATACAAAGCGGGCGTTTGACCATGACGCAGGCAGTTGACGGGCACCTGAATGTGCTTATAAGAAATAGGTATCAAAGCATTCGGCACTTGCTGGGCACAGAAGTTCTTGGGCCGGAGATGCCTGGAATGTCCCTGTTAGTACTGGATGCTCCACTTGCATCTGGTGTAGATATGCCAGCGGCAGTTGATGTGGGGGATGGGCGGCAGCGGCATGTGGAAGTGGGGCCGGGAGGGGTAAAAAATACTAGCTCTGTTGAATATCAGCTTTCTGGCAATATGGATGCAATAGATGAGGCAAATGCATTGAATGATATTTTGGGTTCCCTTTCTATCTTCGCCTACTGGCCGTCTGATGTGCAAAAAAGACTAGCCAGCATTCAGTATGCATTGGCAGATCTCTCCTTTAATTTGAAAAATGCTATTAAGCTGCATAATAATAAGACAGATCAAAACAAGATAGATGAATCTGCTGCGCTGGCAAAAATAGAAGCATTGCGCCCGGCGATGGCTTCACTTTCGGATATCGGTAACGGCCTGGACGCTGCCCGGGAATTCAGAAAGCTTGCCTTGCCGGTAGTTATTTCCATATTCACCAATAAAACCGATGAGGAGATTCAAATGATGATGCAACAGTTGATTTTGCATCCAGACGCCCAGCAGAATACTTCATCTATAGGATCGCCATTGCCGGACTCATCTGAAGCAAGACTTACAGAGGCAAGGAGACTCGCGTTGCGTAGGCTACATGAAATGCCAAGCGTGTTTGCCCCTATGAAGGGACCACCTATTAAATATCAACCTCCAAATACAGAGCCGCCATCCCAGGCAATAAAGGAATCGGCCAGACGTAAGCTACAGACATTTCTAAGCCTTAATGGGCCATCCTCATTATATGGCTCTATTATGAGGCAAATGCTGGAAAAATATGGTAATAAAGAAATTCTACAGCCAGATGCGCCACAAGCCATTGCTCCAAGTGCCGAAGCCCCTGCCGCGAAGCAGCCACAGAGGAAAGTGGCATAAATGCTAGAATATCCTATGATATGCATTTATTATTACTTTACGGTCAATAATTTATGACAATTGTATAAATCCTTCCCTAAAGTAGCTAAATTTGCTATAATAACTGGATTCATATGAGTATTAACAAGCTCCTAGACCGGGAAGATACCCCTACGCGCAAGCAAAGTGTTCGTAATGAATACGATGCAATTTTGCGTCATCATTTGGGTTTGCCTTCATTGGAAGAGCTTTCAGATGATGCCAATGCAACAGCTGCATTTGAAACAATTGTCAGGCAGTTGTCAGCAACCCGCGGCAAAACTGAAGCTGTCATAAAAGATATTTTAAAGCCAACATATGACAAAGAAAAACGAAATGTACTTAAGGCTGATCCAGCAGCATTTGCAGCTGAAAAAGGACTTACTGCTGCTGATGCACTTTTAAAAACTGCATATATACATTTTACAGATGAAGATATGCGGCAGTTACTGGAACAAATGCCTGCAGGTATCCGGCCGGTTGATGGAACAAGAATATGGAAGTCTGGTAGGCCTCCAGCCATTCCCATAATTTCTGTAGACCTTACCAACGAAAATTGGAGTACAGGATCTGTACAAGAGATAAAAAATCGAGTTGCAGGAAAAACATTGCAACAATGCGGAGTAACTCATACTTCCTATGATGGAAGTACACCAATAGATTCTGTTATTAATGAAATTTTAAAGTCTAAGACAGAAGTAATTGATCCAAAAATTCCACTGCGTGAAGTTACAATTATTAATGGACCAAATAAAACAATTGTGGATATGCCGGGCTTTTTAAGAAAAAAACCTGATGCTGCAAGTATGGATCAATCTCAATTAGGAGCTTATTTTGCAGCTCCTCCGCCCTCACCAGGTGCTGCAGATTTTGCAAATTTCGTAAAAACAATAAACGCAAAAACTGGTGTAGGAATACCTAATCCTGCTCCAATTGATGTTGTTAAAGGAATATTTACTCAGTTAAATCGCATAGGCAGCAGTCTTGCATCTGCTGAATCCACTTTGGATCAGGCGGTAAATAACAGGCAGCCGGTTGAGCGCCTGCTAGGCAGTACCGCAGATAACCGTGAGATATTGCTGGCACTCACTGTGGCACAGAGAAACCCGATTGCATTGGATACAATTGGAGCGGTAAGTAGTGATCAGCAGAAATTAATTAGTGAGAGAGATGAGGCAATTAAGCTTCGTCAGATTACTACTATTCACACAGAGCTAGATGCTATTCCGGTGCTTAAATTCGATAAAAATCAAATAACTAATGGAATAAGTGCATTAGGAAAAATTCGGGCCAATGCGGCAGAGTTCGGTCTTATTGCAGATGGCAATCCTGTAACTTTGTACATAAGTAATACCGGTACTGGTTTATTAAATGATCTTTCGCCTGATGAAATAACTATGGCAACCACTCTGCGGTTTCCAGCATTCATCAATAGAATAGACAAGCGAACTGCTAGAGGCGGAGATAATAATAATCAGTATGCACAGGTTGAGGCAAATGCTCTGGCAGAAGAAAATAAGTTGCAGGAAATGTTGGTGGCAATTAATTCGATTGAATCAAAAATTGTAGATTTGGGTTCTAAATTAGATGAGTTGGGTATAAAGCGGACTGATATTACCGCAGCAAAATTTCCAACTCTACATTCAGTTTTTAATCCTGCAAGTTATACTGTGATTCCATCTATGATTGGACCTGCATTGGATAAGTCCAAGCTTATCCGGGAATATAAGGAAGTTTTGCTTTCGGCAAATACAAATAAAAGTATTAATTTGCTTGATGAAGCTGCATACAATACAAAGATAGCTGACATTACCAGCAAATTAGCTGCCCAACCCCAGCAAGCCCCAACAGCCCCATTAACCTCGGAAGATGCGTGGAAAATTGTGCGGGCCGGGCTTATGCAGGAAGGGCTGCGTAATAATGAATTGGAAAGCACACTTGCGTACATGAAGGCACGCCTGCAGTTGAATGAGCAGGTGGTTGCAGACAGTAACAGCTTAACACTTGAAGCATATCCAGACCTTGGCCTTACTAAAGCTGAGGCTGATAAACAGGACGAAGATGAGATGAAGAAGTGGGGAGCAGGTAGATCCAAGGTAGGAGGTTTTATGAGAAAAAGTAATGCATTAGATGCATATCTAAAAGAATTATTTACAGATACTGGTATTGGTTTGCCCATGGCTGCTTATAAAATTAAGAAATATGAATTCGGTAAGCATACAAGTAAAGAATTAACAGATGCCTATTTCCGCACAAAGTATTTATATGATCTGCCGGAAACGGACCCACGCCGCCTGCCGCATACAACAGAAATGACCGATTTTCTAAGGCGTTTGCATGCTGTCATTGTAAATAGAGGCGATGAGTTGGTTACTCAGGCAGTCCAAAAGTCGGCTTTATCAGCGCAGGAATTACAGGCAGCGTTCGGTGCCGGAGCAGACGCTAACCGTATTGCATCCATGACGCCGCAGGAGCGTCGCCAGCTTGTACATACAATTTTGAAAGGTGACCAATATTACGCAGATGCCAATAAAAAGCGTGATATTGAACAGCGTGTTGATCGTTCCTATAAAACTTTAAAAAAAGCTGACGAGAAAAAGACTAGGTCCTTGTGGCCTTTTGGAAAGCGACAGGCCAGGGAGCGCATTGGTGCTTCTGGCAGCACATCAAGCCCCGATGGCTCAGCGTCTAATGCCGGCCCAGGTTTTATAAGAAGGTCTGCTGCTGCATTGGTAACAACTCCAGTGAAAATTGCTAAAAATCCATATACAATCTTTGGTTTGGGAACGGGTGCATTAGCTGCATCTGTGGCACTACCATTTCTAATTCCGGGAGTGATTGCCGGCTTAGGAGGAGTAAAAATATACAAAGCACTTAGTAAGGCAACTTAGTAACTTTATGCACAAAAAACAAAATACATACCGGCACATAGAACAAAGACTTTGCTACTTTGCCGGTCCTTTAGATTGGGCCAGGGATAATATTGTAGACCCTGCGCGAGAAGCAGTGAATAGTGTCGAGTCTTTCTTTTCTGGAATGACGGTAGCTGATTCAAGATTTAAAAGAATGATTGATAAGCCAGATAGGATTACTGCTCAGAATCTTACCGATAGTCAAAAATGGATTGCCGCTTTTAATACAATCGATTTAACGGCTCCCGGAACAACTCCAACGCCTGCTCCGCCATTTGGGCCTGAGCAGTTTTTACTGTCACTTTCCGGGCCGGATAGGCAGGCAATATATGTTGAATTTGTGGAGAAGTACATTCCTGCTGCCGTTAGAGCAGAATACAACGACGTATTTCCAGGCCCTGGTGCAAGCATTCCTACGGCGAATAAGTTTGCAATAATGAATGCAAAGAAAGCTATTATTAATACAGCTCTGTCCGGAATGGTTGGTGAAACTGTTGCAATGGATGATACAACCTTGAGTATTGCCAAGAAAAGTTTGAATACGCATTACAGTCCTGTTTTGTCTGCCGGTGAGGAAAGGCAAAATATGACGCAGGATTTAAAAGATGCAGTTCGGTTCCAGCATAAAATAAATGGCCCTACTCGCCCTGCAACAGTTGCGACACTGAAGGAAGATATTCCTCCGTCCCTGTTTAAAGGCGCATTAAAATTAGGTGTAATAACCGAAGAAAGATTGTCATACCTTCATGACAATTTAAATGATTTATCACGAGATCGTGAATTAATTAAAGGAAAAGTGACACAGTCGCTGGATGTTATGACGCAGGCTTCCAAGTCGGATTTAGCCAAAGAGGCAAAGACAAGTTTTGTTGATGCCTTAAATAAAATGGACGGGTACGAGAAGATAATATTAGGTGCGGCTGTTATTTATTTGTTAACGTTTAAAAAGGTTCGGTACGCTGCTGTAGCGGGTGCAATTTCTATTCTTGGACTTAAGGCGTTTACAGGTGTGAACTTGCTGGATGTAGGAGTAGACCTTGCCGACAAGGCAAAAGAAAGCCTTAATGCTAAAGCGGGTTCGGACAAAAAAGCGTCTGCCATTGAAACTGCTGCAACCCGAGCGTCTACTCTTGTCAATTTTCTGGATTCTCATGACCGGGATGGTCTGGAGCAGTCTGCTACCGGACTTGGAATCTTGTCTGATGTTCCATTAAATGAGCTTTCTACGCAATTTGACATGAATAATGAAAATCCTGCAAAATGGAGGCTTCAGACAAATGGCAGTGTAATAAGCAAACGTTTACGGGAAACAGCTAAAAAATATAATTTAAAAGCTGACTATCAGGAATTTTTTGATAACGAAAATAATCAGCTGCAGATAAGCGAAGGTATTACCTATACTTTTTATCTTTGGGCTGCAAAAAATCCTGTAAACCGTGAGCGTGTCCAGATAGTGGAAGACGCCCGTCGTGCATTGCCATCGAACCAGGGGTACCCAAACTTAACCGGTAAGGCTCGCGAAACCTATTTAGAATTGGCACGCGAAGGACGTAATTCTAACTTGAATAATACACAGACTTTAGGCTCTTTGGTATTGGAGGCTTCCAACTTGAATCAGGCAAATATTACAAATGCTGTAGCGCCTGATCGTGACCTTGAACGTTTTGCAGTTCTTAGAACTGAAGTTATTGAAGAATCAAAAATGCCTGATTTTCACGAATACAAAGAATTAACCGTTGAAGTTTTTGGAGATAAAGTTCGCTATGGGGTCGTTGGAATAATGGCTGAGACACCATTGCCTGTTTTTCTTGCTAAAACATCAAGGCAAATACTGGTGCATTTTAAGGCTTGGGATAAAGACGCAACAAAAAAGGCAACTGATGTAGACCCGTTTGATCGTAAATAAAAAAACCACCCAGATACGCTCCTTGCGCTGGGTGGTTGTTAGGTTGTGCGGATTTACTTGGGGACCCGGATGGCAGCCGGCCCAATGTCGGGCTTGGCTTTGAGAGGACTCCTAACGAAGCCGCCTGGTGCGACGCTCTTCCCTCGTCCAGCAAACTCCGTGCTCTTCACGCTATCGATCTGGATTGTAATGAACTCATTCAGTGGGATCTCGATCTCGAATTTTCTCATGGAGATCTTCTTTTCCTCTCCGCAAGAAAACTCAAAAACGACGTAGCCGATAAGAGTGGGGTCGCCAGTGGCGTTTTGGCGCACATCGTAGTGGACCAGCTCGATGTGATTGATCGTTGCGTCTTTCAGCTGCGCATCAGTGCCACTCTCTTTGATGCTTTCCAGCTGCCCTTTCCAGTAGTTTTGCTCTTCGGTGCTGAGGAGTGAGCGGGGCGTCTCCAGGGATAGAGGGTCTTCCGTGATGACATACTTCTCTCCCTGAATCTTGCTGTTGGCGCTGTACACAGTGTCAGCCAGGAGGCCCCATCCGGTACGTTGCTTGAAGACGACGGTTCCTCGAATCATTGCGACCACCGTAAGTATACCTACGATGATGATAACAATGGACGTAATGAGGAGAGCAGTGTCTCGGCCGGCTGTTGCTGGCCTAGTTGGCAAACGACTTGAGGCCACTGTGGCGTCAGCTGCTTCAATGGCGCTAAATACCCAGGCCAGGATAGCCAGTATCACGACGATGATGCCGCCGATGCTGAAAAATCCGAAATTGTCCTTGATGAACTTGAACGCCTCTGGCGAAGTGTCATTGACGCTCAGGGGAAAGAGAAAAATCAGAATCAGGACTGCCAGCAGTACTGATGCCGCTCCGATCGCCGCGTCGTTCCGTGTAGCCGTGAAGTACGTGAAGGCGGCGAATCCAGACAGAGCCACGAAAGCCACCATCAGAAAGACTTGCCAGTAGATGATCATTGCTTGTCCTCGGCAGAGTTGTCTTGCCTCACTTCAAAGCCGCCACGGAGCCTCTCCGTAGTAAATCCGCTTTGTTGTGAAGGAGCTACCACAAATTGTAATATAAAATCATAATTTGTCAATAAAAACTGTATAAAATGCCAATAAAGGCACTTCTAGATAACATGATTGTAAAAATTGGCCAAATTTGCTATAATATTAAGAAATGACACAAAAAACAAACACCTCACCGGAAACTGTTGCAGCCATGCAACATATTTATTCTATACTCATGGGTGCTATTGAACCGGACCTTTTGCCCGAGAATATGGACAGCCTGGAGAAAAAATTTAAAAGTGAGACAACTGAGCAGAAGCGGGAGCGCAGTGAGCGGTACGAAAAAGCATTTGCGCTGTTTGAAGAACGCTTTTCGTATCTTATGTCTGCTTATAAAGATCATATTGGTGACATAAAAAAAACACTGATGACGGAATATAAAATTAAGAGCACGCAGGAGGATGCTGCTGCTTTAAATGCTGTCGAACAATCCCTCAATCAATCCAATGCGTAAAACTTTTTCCGCTTTTCGCTTTCAATCGTCTGACAAGGAGCACAGATTAATTTTTGATGCTGGAGTAAATCCGGAGAGTTTAGGGTCGGACGTTGCGCGTAAGTTGTTACGTAATGGTATAACCCCAGTGGAAGACGCAAAAATGACGGCAAACTTAAATATTGAGAAGGCTGCAAAGACAGAATATGAAAAAGTATTTGCTGATGGTCAGTTAAAAATTGATGAGGCCAGAGGTGTTGCTATCTATTTGCGTGATGCACTGGAGGGAGTCATTCCAATTCCTAAGAGTCTTATTTATTCAGATGCTGTCGAAAAATTTGTGGATAAAGCAGCCAATGATCTGGGTTGGAAGGCTGAGGTATTTGCAAAAGGAACACGAGCACCAGCACGCTCATCTGATTCAGCTCGGAGCTTTGCCATTACCTCCAATTCCGCGGATAGAATTTTCCGCAGTGAAAAACTGGATGATGAGCAGAAGATTGCAGCTATCCGTCAATGTATTAACCTTATCGAAAGAGATCTTGCCACTGTGCGTGCTGGCCGGAATATTCGTCGCAAGAGCGGTCAGGATAACATGAATGCTCTAAAGGTTAGGCTTACTTACGCTAATGTAAAATTGAACGAGCTTACAAATGGAGAGGAAGGCTATGCACGTCTGAACGTAGGTAGATATAATTATGGACCTCATGCGGACAATGTGGATCGTGATGCGATGGCAAAAAAGCAAAAGCAGAAAAATTATGCGGATGGCAGACGTGATGCAGAAAGTGAGGCAAGGTGGCTTCGTTCTGGAACCAATCCAACCGATCCAAATTATACAGCAAAAATGGCTCGTGCTAATGTCTTAGCGTTAAATGCCGGCGTAGATCCGAATGAATTACGTCTGCCCTCTAATGTGCCAGGAGATTTACGCCGTACGGCTCCTATTATGTATGGACCGGGAAGTTTGAACGCCACCTTAAGGGCAGGGGGACAGCCGGCAGTCCCATATAGTCCGGCTTTTGCCCAAGAGGCATCTTTACAGAAGTATACTGCCGAACCCAGTTACACAAATATACCAAGGAATTCTCGTCCTGTTGGAAGGGTGTTGGGTCAGAATATTCAAAGAACAATAGAAAGTCCGTTGAATACTCCTGTTCTTGCGGAGCAAAACTACAAGGTGGAAGTTGACCCAAATTTTTCTATAGCGATTAATGTTCCGGATTTTAACCCGACCGGAACGTTTGCCGTTCCCAGTTATAAGGGATACGAAACTGTCTATTACTTTCCAAATCGTGGCAGTCGTAAATTTGAAACACCTAACGCGGAAGGCTTATTGCAGAATGCCGGTATAAGTGTCGATGAGCGTGTTAATCCAAGCAGCGGTAAAACGGATTTGGTTACCGTACGATACCGCCGTCCCGGTAATTACGGCGGCGGTGTTAGTATGGGTCTTCCTGGTGCTACCGGACGTCAATTTAATGTCCAGGCAAGCGTGACAGAAAGTCGGGATCAGGTATTGGTACGTAATCTTATTGGTGCTATTGAAAAATATGGTAAAAACTGGACCTCCTGGGATGCACAAACAAATGCTGCTTATAAAACAGATGGCTGGGAATATAAATTTATAGACACTGGTGAAGGATTGCCGAAGAAAATTCTTTCAAGACAAAAAAATAATCCTACCCGTGGAACGTGGGAATACGACAGAGAGGAAGGAGGTTGGAAAAAATATGAAGAAAAACCAGAATCGGACCCAACTAGTGATGCTTTAAAAGCCGTCGCCCCAAAATAAATAGCTCCCCGGTTGCCCGGGGAGTAGTGGGGAAGGAAGAAGACCCAGTTGTTAATACGGGTACGGGTGGCACATGGTTGTCCAGCCGGTTACAGGCTGGTAAGCCACGGTCCAGTAGGTGGCCACTGGTGCCCGCAACAGGATGACGCGCTCAAAGCTGTTTTCCAGTGCCGCAATTTTGTCGGCATTGAGGTTGTTTGCCAGGGCCAGGCTGTCCATGCGACTAAACGTCAGCCGCAAATTTTCCGCCTGTTGCTGTGTCAGTCTTTGCTCGCTTTGGACTATCTGGTTCCGTAGTTTGACCAGCTTCTTGCTGTGTTTCTTGATGGCCTCTTCGGCCGAGGTCACTCGCTTCTGAAGATCCTCGCCTTTGTCTCTATCGAATTTATCACGGGCAAGCCGTTGCGTTTCGATTTCCAGCTTGGTGATACGGTCCTTTTCGTCCATGATGTTGCGAAGTTCGCCGATGTCAGCCGTTCGTGCCGAGCCGGTGTTCACGGCAACAGCCGTTGAGCCCGGCGGTGCGGTATTGATGACCACTGGAGCCGGCTCGCCGATGGCTACTACCGCCGGACGATCCACTATCGTGGGGCTGGCAGGCGGAGACGGTGCATCTAAAACCAGACGCCCGTCGACGATGAAGGCTTTCCGATCTGCAATGAGCTTATTGACTTTCGCGATGATCACGTTGTCATCGCAGGCCAGTGCCGATGACCCGAAGAACCCCAGGATGATGCCGACCGTCAGGATGTTGCGGAGCGTCATGGCTGGTCTCCTTGCTGAATCTGATGTGTTGTCTTCCTCCCACACGTCCTGCCTCGATGGCAGGACTTCCGTGTGAAAGCCTGTTTGTTCGGGACAGGAAATGTGGGAAATGGTGATGTAAAAGAGCACAGATAGCAGTTCAGTTTGCCATTTTGACATACCCTATGACGTTTGTCAGCTATGTTTGTGACCTGTCTACCAAAAACTCTAAAAACCTGTAATCTACCGCAGATCCAGCTTTCTGCGTTTTCCATGCCTTCTTTACTCCCCTAGGTTCACTCTTATGCCTTCCCTCATTCTCTCCGATGGTACTGTTTTTTCCGGCCAAAGCTTTGGCGCCCGGGTGGATACCGATGGCGAGGTGGTCTTTTCCACGGGTATGGTGGGCTATAACGAAAGCGTAACGGACCCGAGTTTCCGCGGGCAGATACTGGTTTTTACCTATCCGCTTATTGGCAACTACGGCGTGCCTACGGAGGAGAAGAATGAGCACGGCTTTTCCAGGAATTTTGAGAGCGAGAATATTCATGTCCGCGGCGTCATAGTGGCCCAGTACAGCGAGCAGCACAGCCACCACAATGCAGTCAGTTCGTTTGGCAACTGGCTGGAGAAACATAACATTCCCGGCATTACCGGCATAGATACGCGGGCACTCACCAAAAAGCTCCGCGAACACGGCGTTATGCTCGGCCGCATAGTGCAGGATACGCCCACGACCAACGACATTGTCGGAAAAATAGAAGATCCAAACCTTAGAAACCTCGTTGCAGAAGTAAGTTGTAATGATGTCATTATTTATGAGCCAACCCTTTCGACAGACTCAGGGCAGGCCGATAAACGAACCAACGAACCAACGAACGAACCTTTAACTATCATCGCCTACGACTGCGGTATGAAGCGGAATATCATCAGAAGTTTTCTAAAGAGGGGAGTCCGCGTGGTGCGCGTGCCGTGGAATTTTGATCTTACTTTGTACACCGAGCCGTACGACGGCGTTTTTTTCTCCAACGGTCCGGGCGACCCCAAAATGTGCGTGGCCACCATTGCGCAGCTCAAGTACGCCATTGATAAAAATATTCCCACCTGGGGAATCTGTCTGGGCAACCAGCTGATGGCGCTCGCCATTGGCGGCGATACCTACAAGCTCAAGTACGGCCACCGCGGCTTGAACCAGCCTTGCATAGAAGAATTATTACCCAACGCAAAAGAGCCTCTCGCGTCTCACTTGTCGGCCATAGCCTTAGAGGCGACGGCTGAAGACTCAAAACTCAAAACTCAGCACTGTATCATTACCAGCCAGAACCACGGCTTTGCCGTGCAGGAAGACAGTCTCCCCGCCGGCTGGCACGTCTGGTTTCGTAACGCCAATGACGGAACAGTGGAAGGTCTCCGTCACGAAAGCGGTCGTTTTTCCTCTATCCAGTTCCACCCGGAAGCAACACCCGGTCCGGAGGATGCGGACTACCTCTTTGATGAGTTTGTTCATTTGCTTGAGCAGGAGAGAAGTAAGACAGATGGCAAGTAATTGTTGGTTGGTTTATCGTTTGTTCGTTTATTGTTACGAAATATGACTACATTTCATACTTTTGAAGACATTCAGGCATGGCAGGAGAGTCGAGTATTGGTTCAAAAAATTCGATCAATTTGTAAGCGTGAAAATGTCCGTAGGGATTATGCCTTTATTGATCAAATCACAAGGGCAGCCAGATCTATATCAGCCAATATAGCCGAAGGCAATGATGCGCTAAGTACTCTCGAATTTATTGTTTTTCTTGGACATGCTAAAAGATCAGCAGCGGAAGTCCGATCTCATCTGTATGATGCAATCGATGAACAGTACATATCAAAAGAAGAGTTTGTTGTTTTAAACGAGCAGATAAAAAAAATCTGCAGTATGCTCGCAAAGTTGATTCATTACTTACAGACATTGGACAGTAAAAAGAAAAGAACAGTATCTTTTAAATCCCGAGAAACGATAAACGAACCAACAAACCAACTAACAAACGTTTCCTTAATAGTATAATTATGGCTGTTCCAACGTATTCAGTATCGTGCATTTCCAAAACCCTCATCGCGAAAGATGTGTATGATATTCGTTTTGCAAAGCCGGAAAGTTTTACGTTCAAACCGGGGCAATTCATTTTGTTTGATGTGCCGCATGCGGATAATCCGGCGGATATTCAGGCGCGCGCGTATTCCATTGCTTCCACGCCCGGTGAACAAGAATTGCTATTCGCCATCAAGCTCACGCCCGGCGGCCGCATGAGCCGGTGGGTGGAAGAGCGATGCCAGGCGGAATCGGCATTACTCATGAAAGGACCGTTCGGAAATTTTGTGCTTGATGCCAATACCGGGCGTGATTTTTTGTTTATTTGTACCAGTACGGGAAACGCGCCGTTCCGTTCCATGCTGCTGTCGGCATTGCAATCCGGCGACACCCGGCGGATGGATCTTATCTATGGAGTAAGAGCCCGGGAGGATTTGTTCTGGAAAGAAGAGTTTGAAGCATTGGCAGAAAAATATCCCAACTTCTTCGTGCACATTGCTTTAAGCGGCGCACCCGAAAACTGGGCCGGCCACCGCGGCCGCGTGCAGACACTTGTTCCGCAGATCGCGCCGGATATTTCCGGCAAGAGCATTTATGTTTGCGGCAATCCGGAGATGACCAAAGAAGTGAAGCAGCTTTGCCTCAACGAATGGGGCGTCATGAAAGCTGACTTACATGTGGAAGGTTTTATATAATTCTTTTTATATATGAGCGACTATGTATCGGATTATGACCAAGTAATGCAGCAGGAAACGATGTCCCCATGGATGCCGTAGGTATACATATACGAGATGCATCTGTAACTATTACAGTAAAATTATTGCATCGTCTGCGGCCGGCAGGCAGATATGTGAATTAGAATATGTCTGCATAGTTATATCGGCTTTCGGGAACCAGCCTTTTTGTAGATCACGGCTTATGGCAGCCCATGCCGATCATATTTTCTTATACCGCTCCCCGGAATAAATCTTCTTCACGGTCAATTCCCGGGACCCAGCCTTCGAATTCCGTAAGTGTTACACCGTGATCACGGATAATAACTGCCGGAACGGACTGGTTGGCATTGCCCATAATAAAATTGGCGGCTGTAGCCAGCTGGTCCGCCACGGCTTCGGTGGTTATGCGCAGAGTTCGTTGAAACAAATCTTTTTTCCCAATTTCATTTCTAATGGGTTCAAATCCGCTGACCGACAGGGCAAACGCAATGACGCCTTTGCGACGCGGGCTGCAGCAGGAATCCGTAATAATAACGCCCACCATGGGATTGTTGCCGGTGTCTGTCAGACAGTTTTGAATATTTTTTCGTAATACTCTTGCGGATGCGACCGGATCCACAGGCCAGCCAACTGCATACTGTATATCAATGTTGGATTCATCCAGTCCGGCATTGGCGATGAGAATACTGCCGGTTGCCAGGCCTTCCGGCTGTACTTCGCTGAACATCGCACCCGGGCACCAGCCCACTGTCTTGCCATTCAGTCTTTGTGTCTCATGCAAAACGGCTTCACAAAAGGCGGCACTGCGGCCGGTTTTTTTACTCCATTGTTCTGCATCCGCACCTGGCTGTATGGCGGTTAAATCCAGTGCCGCACCTTCGGCAGTCGCAATTGCCTTGGAGGAAATAACTATCATATCGCCCGGCTGAATATCAGCATTTGCTCTGATAATCCCGGCGAGATCATCGCCTTGCCTTAGGATAGGTGTATGAATAGGAAGAAGCTGCATGGGAAACGGAAAGAATGTGCAGTACTAAAGCGCACCGCCGGGATATTTACAAAGGGAACGTGGCCGCCGTACCGCTCAGCAGTACATCATCTTCGTGGGCGGCGTCCGTTTGCAGGTTAAGTTGCCGGTACGCAATATGCAGCGCAATGCGGCTGGGGTTTAAAACATGCATGCCGGCCAACGGAGTATCGGCTTCAAAGGAGATAATAGTTCCCTTCGGAATCGTCCAGCGCGTATGTGCAGGCGAAGCAGGTTTAGACAGTACATCGGCAACGGTGCCCAGGCGCACTTCGCGCTGTTTCCAGCTGGCCGGCACTGTTACGCCTATTGTTTCGCTTCCTTTATTCTGCACATCCACAACACTCTTGCTGCCCAGGTTTCCCACGGCAATGGTTACTTGTATGGGCTTCGTATGGTCGATGGTCACTGCCGGGCTGGTACTTTTTGTCGCCAGCGCGGCCTGCAACGACTTGGCGCGCAGTAAGGTAAAGCCAATGAACGCAAGCACTAAAAACGATGCGACAGCCACGGCCGCTTGTCGAATACCCGGCGGCTGATGCATGCTGCTCACAGGCGTATGGTAGCGGTCTATGGGAAAAAAGAGGAGATTTTCTGGTGTGCGGCTTAGTTGCTGCTACACTTTGGGTCTATGGAATTGGACCCTCATACCCTTCAGCAAATTATTCAACGCATTTACCAGCAGATGCGCTGTCCGCAGTGCAGCAAGCGCGTACCGGTGGATTTTTCCTCCGTACGTCTGGCCGCCGATGATTTTTTGCTGCTCCAGCTCAAGTGCGATGCCTGCGATGCCTTTATCGTCTTGCATGCGTCTCTTCAGGGGACAGAAAACCTGGATACAGCCGAGTCCGATACGGGTCTGGCAAATGCTTCATCCGCTTTGCATTTAAGCGAAGAGGAAGTGGGACAGTTGCGCGCCGCCCTGCATGAATCCGATGGTTCGTTTGAAAAGCTGTTTTCCACGTACGCAGACGAAACGACCGATGAAGATCTGTCCTCCCCGGACATATCGCAGATTGCATAAAGCACGGCGATTACATTGTTCGGTATGCCTCATGCAGGATTACAAGTAGTAATCCCATGATTCTTCGTATCTCTCAATAGGAAGCATTCGCTATTTCTGATTTGATAGTCGGCATGATTACTCGTTTTATAGCAGTGTCTTTCGCTGTCGTTCTTGTAACCGGCTGCGCGTCGGTTGCCGAAAAACAGGCCAGGACCAATGCCATGCTTGGCGATATCACCCAGAAAGCCAACGAATTAACCGATACCGTCAAAAAAACAGCTGCCGATACGGCGGAAATTGCCAAAAAAGGTGTGGAAACAGCCAAAGACATTAAGCAACGGGCCGATAAGGTGGCCAATGGCGTAAAGCAGGTGCAGCAGGGTTTGGCGGGGGAATAATTGACAAAGTATATATAAGTTATATAATATTCATTAGGTTGGTCTCTCGCGTGTGCGAGGGGCAGAACAGTTCTTTCAGTTCATTGAAAAAAAGGGCTCCCATGGACAAGAAGATTTTCGGTCGCAGCGCTG
>JAQBQQ010000016.1 GCA_028286915.1 Candidatus Peribacteria bacterium
CTCATCCAGGCTTTCATTCGCGTGAACGAGAGCTATCCCCAGTTCCTGGTCGCGAAGCTTGGCGGGTGGTACGGAGTGCTCATTCTGGCCGCCTTCGCGGTCGCCTGCTACCGCTTCACGCGCCCGCTGGGGGTGTTCCCGACTCTCGGGAGCTCCGTTCTCATGTTCATGTCAATGGCGTGCTTCCTTGTCGCCTACGACAGCACTGTTATGCAGTTCTGGAATGCCATCTGGGACAGCAGCCCGGTCCAGCTTGAAATGCTGTTCATACTGGGTGCCTTGGGACTTTCAGCGGCATTCAACGCGTTAGCGGCTGCAGACTGGTCGCGCTCGCCAGAGAAGGACATCTGCCCTTGGGCCGCTAAGGCCCATCTGAACTGACAGGAAACCCGCCGCCCCTCGCACACTTGCGCGAGGGGCGGCTTCTTTTTGCTTAAAAATGCCATTGAAAGGCTGGAAAGAGCACTTACACATGCGGTCAATCCCCTAATTGCCTTTATTGTATAAAATGGCGTTTTTTGCTATAATAGTTAGATTATTTACACATATCGCTATGAATCTCCAAATATTTCTCGACTCAGTTTCTTCTCTCCAGGCTATTCCGGAGGAAATGCTCATGCATCTTAAGGAGCTTGCGCCGCGCATGACGGACGAAGAGCGCAGTGCCACTTTGGAAAAAATGCAGAAGATTGATGCCGAGCTTGTGGCAAATATTCAGTCAACGGCAAATCTATCCAAAGAGGCGGATGAAATTATGCATACCTTTGAAGCGAATGTTCTTCGGCCTATGGCCAAAGACGCCGAGGCTGCCGAGCGAAGCAGCGAAAATTCCGCCGCCGATCAATTATTCAATTAAATTTTCCATCCGCCTATGAAACACACATACACATTCTCGGAGGCACGCCTTGTCCGCATGGCGACGGAACAGCCGCAGCCCGAACGTGACCAGAAGGCCGTGGACCGCCAGGTGTATGGCGAGCGGAAATATGCGGAGAAAACAGATGGCAAGGAAGTTATAAAAACACAGAGTCTGGATAAAACCAGAGGCGCCTACTTACAGGAATATCACGATCACTTTGCGGCCATTGTGCGGAGAATTTCTCTGCAGGATAAAGGTATCGGTACCGATGTCGCGAACTCGGTAAAATACGCCGGCTTCATATTGCTGTTCAAAAATTCCATCAGAGAAGCGGGTGACAGTTTTAAGGCGAATCAGGAACAATTTGAAAGTCATTTGCGCGATGCCGAAGCAATTTTTGCCCAGCTGGAACAGTCCATTAATAAAAATCCGCCGCCGCTTGCCACTTGGAAAGAGAAGCAGTTGCAACGATGGACCGGTGCATTTATACGGAGTAAGGAAGTGCCGGGCTACGAATATGAAGGCGTCCCGGGTACGAAAGTCGTATTGCTGGATATTCCCGAAACCTGGAATCTGGTGGGCGCGGACAAGAGCTCGGTTGAATCGCATGATGTCAATTCTTATAGGCGCCGGTTCACCGTGCAACCGGGTCAACTGCGAAGCGGCAACAAAATTACTGTTATGATTCCGCACAAAGATATCTACGCCGATGCAGACATGACGTCGGTTGCCGTTGAAGGGACGGTAGTACGCACCGGCAACGGTGTCGCCACGCTCAAGTTGGATCTGCCGCGTCCGGCTGCTCCCGCTAAGCCAGCTCCGCATCCGGCAGCTGTGGATACGCCGCCAGACACGCTACAAGCTTCGCCGCTTATGCAAAGCTTACAGTATGATTTTTCATCCCTTAAAAAAACTGCTGATGCTCCGGCAACGGTGCCTGCTGCTCGTCCTATGACAGCGCAGGTGCAAACCGGGTCGGATATTTCACTGGCACAGAACAAAGATTTAACGTTGCAGACGCCCATTCTTACCGGCAAGGGCGTGGCGCCTTCGTCACTTATTCCGCCGCCCAATACGGATATAACCGGTTCTGTTCCATCCGAAGAGAGTAAAATTTTGCCGCCGCCGCTCATTTCTCCACATCAACCGGAGGCAGCGCCGGTTCGCGCGGCACCTACGGATTCGGCTGCGGGCAGTATGACTGCCGCCGTAACAGATAGTCAGAAAAATTCCGTTGAACCTGCTGCAATCAGTACGCCCGCCGGCAGCAAACCGTTGCCATTGGATGCCCGTACATCAAAAAATAATTCTCAAAAGCCCGATAAAGATTCATTGTCTGTTCAGTTAAACCCCACCGAAGAACAAGCACTGTCCACGAATTCCGAGATTACGGAGTCCTTATTTTCTGCCTATAATAAAGACCTGGCCGAGGTTCGGCAAAAGCCTGCATCAGCATTGAACAAGGCGGAACTTACGGCACGTTCACTGAAATTCACAAAAACCAAACAGGATTACCGGACTATTGCCGTTCAGCATTCGGAGTCCCGCTCGGATTTTCCCATGATGCAAAAACTCAATACAGCTGCGACATGGTATGATGCGCAAGCAACTGCATTAGATGAGCAGTTGAAGAGTATCCAGCAGTTTGAACTGGGCCCTGTTCCACAGGAAACAAGAGACAGCATCAATTCCGTACCCGACACTGCGGCTGAACAGCGAAGTTCTGCGCTGTTTGCGCTGCGTCCAAAGCAGGCAATGGTAGAGCTGGACCGGCTTATGAAAAAAGATTTGCAACCGCACCTGAAATTTGATTCCAATGGCGATGTGTATTCCATGCTCAGAAAAACAACCGACTATAGGGAAATACTACGCAAGGAATCTGTAAGACGAGAAGGCATTGTTGCGACTGCGGGTAAAAAATTTCCCCGGCTGTTTCCCAAAATGGAAGCCGACGATTTGCTGCTGGTCGGCTTGCCAGCGGATATAGCCGTAGCTGGAACCAATCTCCAGAGCTTGGTTGATAATCGCGATAATACAGTTATAAAAAATGTAAATGATCATACGTTACAAATATCACGCTTGAATGCCACTGCGTACAGTTCGCAGAAAGACTTTGAGAGTATTCTCGCCAAGCTTTTACCGGTTGATAACGCAGCCTCCGCTAGCCCAATTCCTTCTGCAAAGTCTTCTTTGGCCGGACGAATGCAGACACAAGGAAGGGCAAAAGATACGGGTCATACATCTTAGCATTCCAGGGAATGACTAAAAGCTACGATTGTGAACTGCGGATGTTTTGATAAAAAACCAGGAAAAATCCTTGCACAGGATCAGTTCCTGACTATACTTAAGCCATATTCACCGATGTTGCTGCAGCGTTTAAGACGAACGCACCGCAGGAGCAGCGGATTTTCGTGCGTAAACGCATGACGTTGATTCGTTCGTTAGTTGGTTCGTTATTCGTTTACACGTAACCAAAAACTAACAAACGATAAACGAACAAACGTCCTATTATTACTCTCTCCCGTTCCACTCCGTATGGCTAACCATAATCATAACGCCAAGCAGTCTGCCGCCACCGATTCATTCGATGCGGTTGCCCTTTCCATCGCCTCTCCGGAGGACATGCTCGCCTGGAGCCGTGGAGAAGTAACCAAAGCCGAAACCGTCAACTATCGCACACAGCGTGCCGAGCCGGACGGACTTTTTTGTGAGCGTATTTTCGGACCTACCAAGAACTTTCAGTGTTTTTGCGGTAAATATAAGGGAGTCCGCTATAGCGGTGTTATTTGTGAAAAGTGTGGTGTGGAGGTAACGCGCAGCATTGTGCGCCGCGAACGCATGGGCCACATTAACCTGGCTGTCCCTGTCACGCACATCTGGTTTTTGCGCAGCAGCCCGTCCCGCATCGGTTTATTGCTGGATCTGCCTATTAAGACGCTGGAGCAGATTGTGTACTTTGCCGCGTATATTGTTATTACAGTCGATGACGACGCCAAGGCGGAAGCCGAGAAAGAAGTGACGGCATCCATGGATAACCGCCGTAACCAAATGAAGCGCGAGTATGAAGAAGCCAAGCAGAAGCTGCAGGAAAGCAAGGCCACCCGTGCACAAATGGACGCTTTGGACAAAGAAATGGCCGAGAAGATGGATTCACTCAAGCTTAACCATAAAGACGCCGTTGATGACCTGAAGAACCTGCACATTGGCTCCGTGCTCAGCGAGTTAAAGTTCCGTGAAATGAACATGAAATTCGGGCACGTATTCCGCGCCGGTACCGGTGCCGAGTCGCTGCGCGAAATTATTGGCGCCAGCCAGTTGCCCGCCATGATCGAAAGTCTTCACAAGGAGCGCGAGAGCTCATCCGGACAGAAGCTCAAGAAAATCATGAAGCGTATTAAGCTCGTTTCTTCGCTTATGCAGGCTACGATTAAGCCGGAATGGCTTATTCTTACCCGTCTGCCCATTATCCCGCCGGATCTGCGCCCGATGGTGCAGCTGGATGGCGGCCGTTTTGCCGCATCCGACCTTAACGACTTGTACCGCCGCGTCATCAACCGTAATAACCGTCTCAAGAAACTGATGTCTATTGGTGCACCGGAGGTTATCTGCC
>JAQBQQ010000034.1 GCA_028286915.1 Candidatus Peribacteria bacterium
GGACATCACTGTACGACGTTCGAACTGAGATCATCGAGACATATATGAGATTGAAGGATGCCTTTTCTTTATTGCAGCAAACGACTTACGCCTAATTATGCAGGTCGGTTTTTTCTTAAAAATGACACGTGAGTGCCATGGTAGCTTTATGCCTCAGTTGTAAGCCTCGTTGTGGTAGGAACTGGCAGCCCCAAAATGCGAGGTACGAACTTTTTGGAAGTGATGGCTTGATGGTTCAAATTGTCTTAACGATGATTTTTATTCCGCAATATTAGGCAAAATTCATTGTAATTCAAAACTAAAAGCAGCAGAACTTATTATTTGTCCTGTATAAAGAGAGGGTAGTGTTACCACCACCCTCTAAGTCAGATTAACTTCTTCAGTAAGGCAGATTACTAAGATAGCGGTACAGGATGACTGCTCCGCAACCCATTGAGCCGAAGACCATCAACGCAACGATGATCTCCTTAGCGAGGTAGTTGGGCTTTTTGGCATCAGCTTTCTTCCACTCTTCCAGAGCCAGCTCCATAGCAGACGTCTGGAGACCGTAAAGCTCATCTTTGGCAACTTCAGGTGCTCGGAACCCGTCATTGGTCACGTTGGGATCACCCATCCGCAGCCCCGCCTGATGGAGGTGGTCATAGTACTTCCATCGGGCCTGATAAATTCGCCTGGTGTACCTGTCGAAGAGGAGGCTATGGAAGAAGTTGTCGACGAACAGAAACACGAGGAACGAACTGACGAGCCAGCTAATGAACAGAAACCCCGCGAGCAGCCAATCCATGGGATCCTCCTAAAAAAAACGGTGTGAAGAAGCGAGTTGCCTGACTTATTCTTATAATACAATTATATTATACTAATGTCAAGTACACGTTATCTGGTGGACGATCTCGGGTTTGAACCAAGGATCTGATCCGCCGCGGCGGATGAACCGTACGCTCTAAACCCAAAGGGTCCCCTTCGAGGTCATCTGAGCTTCAATGTACAACGTGAATGTGGTGGGCAGCACGGGGTTCGAACCTGTGACCTTACGGATGTGAACCGTACGCTCTAACCAACTGAGCTAGCTGCCCGAGGCGCGAATGATACCTCATTCACCTCATCAATCCAGACTTTTCAAGATTATCGCCCTTCATACGCATTCTGGTACACCTGGTACCAATTGGAGCGGATCTGCTCCTGTGCCTGGGATAAGCTAAGAATTCCCCTGCATACCTGGTTATGCAGATAATTCTCCACCACGTCTTTTTCGTGGAAACCCGGCCGCGGCTCGGCGGGTTCCGGCCACAGGTTCCGGATGGAATTGGAACCGCCAAGCTCCAGACTAATAAAGTGATCCACTTCGTATTCCCCTGCCGCATGCGTCTGCACGCTGTATTCCTCATACACTTGTTTCTTGAGCGCCGCACTCACGTCACGCACTTTCTTTGCGTAGCCGGATGTACAGATATCTTTTTCCGTCACGCCGGCAAATACATCGCCCGGCGTACAGGCAGGGTCCGGCAGAATGCCCAAAGTACAGCCGCTGCCGGTTACCACGCGTGAATAAGAAGCCGAAAAACCGGCAGACGAAGGCGTGGCTGCAATGGAAGACACGGAAAATTGAGCGGCATCCGGCCGGGTAACACGCGGCGAGGAAGGCAATGGCGCTTGGACTGTCAGCATAAAAAATGCCGCACATGCTACGAGCACCGTGACAAAAATCCCCATACGCACAGATGTCTGCTCCTTCATGGACACTATACTAACGGAAAACTCAGGTTGCCGCAGGATGTTTCACCATAAATTCCGGATCAGAAGACAGTCTGCTTTCCTCCGGCAAAACCTGGCTCTGGTACTTGCTGTTCGGCTTCATATTATATGGCGTTTCGGCCGGCGAACTCATCTGCTCAAAGGCAATCTGGCACACTCGCATGCCCGGGTACAGCGCCACCGGCATACGGTTTAAGTTACTGATCTCCAGCGTAATGGTTCCATGGAAACCGGGGTCTACGAAACCGGCGGTGGAATGCACAATAATCCCCAGACGGCCAAGCGAACTGCGGCCCTCCACGCGCACCACCAGGTCATCCGGAACGGTAATGGTTTCCTGTGTCACGCCCAGTACAAACTCCCCCGGCTGCACAATGTACGGCTCCCCCTCCGGCACCTCAATGGTACGCATAAGACCCTTGAGTGTTTCCGGGCGCTTTGGATCTAAAATGGCAAATTTGCTGTGTTCGTAGAGCTTGAAGGTGTTGCCCAGACGCAAGTCCATGCTGCTGGCAAAAATGTGCGACAGTACTTCATCGTACGGCGCGCTTATTTTCACACGGCCGGTTTCCAGAGCTTTGCGTATATCGCGGTCAGATAAAATCATGATGCGATGATACCATAATTTTCCACAAAGCCACTCTTGATCATAACCGGCAAAACTATGCTAGAGTGACACACTCATGACCAAGAACATTCTTGAAACCGACACCGCGCAGAAAGAACTGGAACACGCCGAAAAACGCGATGCGAATGCCCGCGATCTGCAAGCGGAAAAAGAGTGGCACATGCGCGAAGATATCCGCTTTGCGTACCGCGAAAAGTTGCGCGCCTGCGCCGAAGACAGCAGTACCGCCTGGAATCTGCATGACGCGGATGAATATGTGGAATCCCTCGTCGGGGAAACGGGCCTGGAAGCCGGCGGCTTCACCACCCATGCAAAAAAAATGGAAATTATCCGCGCCAATGAAAGGTTCATTGAAGAAACAATTCAACATGCCAAAGACTACGGCCAGAAAGCACTGGCCATTATTGATCACGCCCGGTCACAAGAATGGATTTCCAATGAAAGTGCCGCGGAGTGGCGAGGCCGCCTGAAACAAGGTGACAAAGCCGAGCGGAAGAAATTTATTGATACCATACTGCCCGCCTATGAAAAGAATTGGGAAAAGCTGAGCACGGACATTGCGCGAATGAAAACATTGCAGAAAGAACTACACGTAACCGACAAAGAAGTGCCGGAGCTACACGACGTACTGGCCAAGGATTTTTCCCGCCAGAAGTACCCGAAGAAACAGGATCTGGTGGATATGGCACTGGCCGCACTGGCCGCGTACAAGAAAAGCGGCGGCAAAACGGAAAACACTGAGACGGAAATTGATATGAAAGAACTGTTCCAGAACGCCAAAAATATGCTCACGAATGCGGCCAGAGAAGGCATTCTTGCTCAGAATAAGATCAGTCATTGGCTGCGGCGCATTTTTGAGAGCAAGGCAGACCCGGCATTAATTCAGGATTTTCTGAGCGGCAAAGGCAAAATGCCGCTGACAACACTTATGCAGAGCTGGCGGAATGTGCGCGGCGAATTTAACACCATTGAGACCAAAAGGGAAAGTAAGGGAACGCCACGCAGCTTCCATTTTGTACATGCGAACGTATTCCTTAGTTGGCATTACGAACGCCGTAAAGCATACGTAAACGAAGCAGATAAACGGTTTGAAGACGTGGAACGCGAACGCGTGGATTTTTTGCGCGTACGTCATGAGCTGGATGCACACAACTGGGAAGAAGCTGATGCACTCATTAGGCATATTCAGCCCGATTCATTAACTATCGAAGATAACCAGAAGCTGGAATCCATGCAAAAATATCTGCGTGAGAATCGCATAGTCGAGGAAAAACCACCGGAGAATCCTCCGACATCCCAAGTGGTACAGGAAATGGAAGATGCACTTAACCTCATATCTGTCGCGTGGGTACGCGACATGCTGCGTAAAGGCTGTAATAAAGGCTATCAATCGCTCTGGACTTTGTCCGCCACTTTCCGCAACCGGGAGTGGAGTTGGGAAAAGGGATATCTGGATGCCGAAAAAGAAGAGACATTACGGCAGGCGGCAAAAGAGGAAACGTATGAACATATTGAGGAAGGCCATGGCAATGACTTTGAAAATAATTCGTTTACCGGCGATACTGCCCGCAGCGAAGCTGTCCGAACACAAAAAGATGCAACCAGTTCGCAGGTTCTTCACGTAAATGCCTCCAGCGCGGAAAGTTTTTTAAATACAGTGATTGAGCCAAACAAGACCAACCGGCAAATTTTCTACTATACCAGCGCTATCCCGGAAGGCCTTAACTTTAGTGAGCACAAATTCATTATTGAACACGTATTTCCTATTTTAAAAAGAAATACCCGTATTTTGCAGGACAGAGGCCTGAATTTTTTTGCAGCCAAAGGCAGCCCAGAAAATAACTGAAGCATTGACTCTGTCTAAAAAATTACCGTAGCATAACCTCCAATTCCTCCTTTCATCTATGAAAAACTATCTTCTTACCGTGTCTGCACTGGCTTCCTGCGGTCTGCTTGCAGCCTGCGGCAATGCCACTGTCAATCAGTCCAAAACTCTGATCAATGAATTAAAAAATCCCCTCTTTGCCGAACGCTACTATGAAGACCTCATTGGTACGCTGGTAAACATAGAAATCCGCGAACCGGATACGGCCGCAAAGGAATCCGCTCTTATCAGCAAACTTAAGAATGATGCGCTGGAAAAAGCCAAAGAACAGACGCGCATAAAGCGCAGCGGCGTTCTTGGCCGGTTCGTTGCTGCCAAGCAAACGCCGGAAGGCCCGGTACTCCTGGTCAATAATACGCTCTACTTTGGTACTGATTTTATTACCGAGCCGGGACCATCGCTGCATGTGTACCTGACAAAAGTCGTGGACCCGACGCAAAAAATTTTTCCGGACTCAAATGCGCTGGATGCAGGCAGACTGGAATCACCATACGGCGCGCAAAGTTATACTATAAAAAATGGCTCCGGCTCCTACCAGACAGCCGTTCTGTATGACACGGAATTAAAGAGATTATACGGGTTTGCACAATTGACCAAGTAACAATGAACAAGGCGGAATAGAGGATACGCACTATCCTCTATTCCGTTTATTGCTTCTGTTTCCTCCCCTACAGTCTCTGCGCTGCCCCTGTTGTTGCAGCCGTAATGGCTGCCGAAATAGCTTCCAGATTACTGTCTACCTTCGTACCGTTTACAAAGAATGTCGGCGTTCCCACAACGCCGCGCTTTTCTCCTTCGGCGTAGTCCGCCAGAATAGTAGCGCGCTTAATATGTGACTTGGTACAGCGGTCCCAGAGCGGCATATCCAACCCAAGGCTTGCGGCCCATGCACGAATGGAACTGCGGCTCAACTCACTCTGCTTGGTATAAGCTATATCCACGAATTCCCAGAACTTCCCCTGATCCGCAGCGCATTCGGAGCCTTCAGCAAGATCCAATGCGTACTCGTGAATGCTGCGCAGCGGAAAGTGCTTGAATTCCAGGCTGATAGTACTGCTGTACTGCGCCAAAAGCGGTTTGACTATGCTTTCATAGGCAGCCTTACAGGCAGGACATTGAAGATCGCCGAATTCCTGCACGACAACGGCGGCATTGGGGTTACCTGTCGGCTTTCGGCTGGAATCTGCGGATAAACCCGTTTTGTCCACACATGCCACCAGCGTGAGCGACAAAATGGCCAGAGAAAGAAACTTTTTCATAGGATTATGGAAAGAATACGGATGGAGTATAGCAGGAAAGTGAGCAGATTGAATATTACGTTAGTTGGTTAGTTCGTTGGTTTGTTTATGGATTAATAGACTTAACGAAAAACGATAAACAAACAAACGAACAACTTTTCCCCTGATTGATCTATTCCCAAAATTTCATTTACGATTCATAATATTCCCATGTCTCTCTACCGAAAGTATCGCCCTCAAACATTCGATGCCGTTACCGGCCAGGAACCGGTAGTCACCACGCTGCGGAATGCCGTGGCACAGGACAAGATTGCGCATGCATACCTGTTTGCCGGGCCGCGCGGCACGGGCAAAACATCCATTGCACGCATACTGGCGAAGACACTTCTTACGCATGCCATTCAGGATGAAACCATTAAGAAGCAGATCATAAAAGCGGTGGAGGAAGGCTCCATGGTGGATCTGATAGAAATTGATGCCGCCAGTAACCGTGGTATTGATGATATCCGCGAATTAATTGAGAAAATTCAATTCTCCCCCATAGTGGCATCGGCCAAGGTATATATTATTGACGAAGTACACATGCTCACGCGTGAAGCCTTCAATGCACTTCTGAAAACGCTGGAGGAGCCGCCTTCGTATGCCTATTTCATTCTGGCCACCACCGAACTTCAGAAAATTCCGCCTACTATTCAGTCCCGTTGCCAGCGTTTCACATTCCGGCAGATTGATGACGATGCCATGGTGGCCCGGCTGGAATACATTGCCGGTGAAGAACACATGCAAGTGGAAAAAGCCGCTCTGGAGGCCATTGCTCACCACGCCCAAGGCGGACTGCGCGATGCTATTTCACTGCTGGATCAGCTTCGTTCGCTGGAAAAAGTAACGCTGTCCGATGTGCAGGCAAGACTCGGCGGTATCAGCATTGAAAGTCTGGAGGGGCTGTTGCAGGCAACAACTACCGGGGACCGGGAGCAGGTTATCCGTCTGGTACGCGAGCTGGAAGAATCCGGCGCGCCTATGGATGCCGTTGTCCGCCAGATGCTCGGCAAAATACGAGCCGATATGCACGGTCGTATCAGCCGGAACGAAACGATTGATGACCTTACCCAACTCTTAAACGCCCTGCTGGATGCAGTCCGCAATATTCGTCTTTCGCCGGTTCCGGCACTGGCGCTGGAAACGGCATTACTAAGCTACTCGCCAGCGACAGGAGCCATGCAGGCTCCATCTGTCGCGCCGCCACTTGGATCAAGCCCTCCGCGTCCAAGTCCCGCAACTCCATCGCCTTCCTCCTCTACGCCAAAACAGGAAGACCCAAAGCAGTCTGCCGCCTCTGTTTCTGTTGCTTCTTCAAGCCCGTCTGCTGCATCTGTCTCTTCTATTGCGGCTACTCCCCCTGCTTCTTCCAATTCGTCCGGCTCTTTGTCACTAATGGACGTTGTCTCCGCCTGGCCGGATTTGGCCAATAAGGTAACGCCGGCTGCCGTAAAAATGTCACTCAAGAATGGCCGCGTAACGGCCGTGGAGGACGGCAGCGTCACACTCACTTTTACCGCGGCATTCCACCGCGACCGCGTGGCCCAAACGGATTCCAGTACCGCCATAGAACGGTTGATGCAGGAAACATTCCAGCGCCCGCTCCGGCTCCGCTGCCTGGTAGACCAGAATTCCATCCCACCGCCCGCAAACCAGCCCATGGTAAACCTGGCCGAAGCGGCGGCGGATATCTTTTAGTTGTTCCGTAGTCTTTAGTCGGTGTCTGTAGATCAAAATACTGATCGATACACTACAGGCATTCCGAAGACTACAAACTCGTCAGCCGGAGGCGCAGGCTGAACTCACTACCAACTAACTATGCATATCCGCGATGAAAAAGAGCATCTCCGGCAGTCCATCAAAGAGCGTCTCGAACGGGTGAATGAACGTGAGCATGCCGCCGAGAGCCGGTCCATCTGCAAGCGGATTTTACAAAGTTTACCCGAGGGGAAGCAGACTATTTGTGGTTTCTACTCACTTAAAACCGAGGCGGACATTAAGCCTTTGCTGGCCGAACTGATTGCCGAAGGCCACCTGGTCTATCTGCCGCGTTTTGCGAATAACGCCCTTGCATTTGCACAGGTGAAAAATATGTATGACCTGCCGGCCGGTGCGCTGAATATTCCGGAACCGCCACCGGACGCCCCTCTTTTGGCCGATGACGCAGCCGCTATTGTGCTCGTCCCCGGCCGCGCTTTTACTAAAAACGGCGACCGGCTCGGTCGCGGTAATGGCGGATACGATCTATGGATTGCCGCCCGCCGGGCGCAGGCTGCAAATATACAATGTTGGGGAGTGGCCCTGGAATGCCAAATGGTACACACTATTCCACTGGAGGAGCATGATCAAAAAATGGACGCGGTGGTGACGGCAAGAGGGATGATCAAAATATAACAACAAAGAGCAACCGGCTAATTATTGTACTGTAAGTTAACCTAGCGCAGTCATCCATCTTGTCGGTAAGCTCACTATACAACTTCCCTGTTTCCCGATATTTCCGGCACCTGCACCTGACATTCTGTGTCCGGCTGCTTTTTCTGGTATGTTTATTCCGTTCCCCTCTCTGCCATGCCTACCTACGACGCGCTCAAAACGGCTGATGCCGACATCTATAACGCACTCATGGGCGAAATGACGCGCCAGACCGAAGGCGTGGAACTCATTGCCTCCGAGAACTACGTCTCCCCTGCCGTACTGGAATGCATGGGTTCCGTGTTCAATAATAAATATTCGGAAGGCTACCCGGGTAAGCGCTATTACGGCGGACAGGAATACACGGATATAGTAGAACAATTGGCTATTGATCGTGCCAAAATACTCTTCAACGCCGGTCACGCCAACGTACAGCCGCACGCAGGCGCGCCTGCCAATATGGGCATGTATTTTGCATTGCTGGAACCGGGCGACACCGTCATGGGCATGGATCTTTCGCATGGCGGCCACTTAACGCATGGCCACCCCGTCACCTATCTTACGAAGATCTTCAAATTCGTCCGGTATAAAATGAAAGACATTGAAACGGGCGAGATTGATTACGACGAAATGCGCAAAGTGGCACTGGCCGAAAAGCCGAAAATTATACTAGCCGGTTTTTCCGCCTACCCGCGCGAACTGGACTACGCCAAAATGAAAGCCATTGCGGATGAAGTGGGCGCCTATACGGTAGCCGACATGGCGCATATTGCCGGGCTTATTGCCGGTAAAGCATTGCGCAATCCGTTTGATGACGGCTTTGATGTCATTACCACCACCACGCATAAAACACTCCGCGGCCCCAGAGGCGGCATGATTCTTACGCGCGAAGAAGCACTGGGAAAGAAGATGGATAAGATGGTTTTCCCCGGTCTGCAGGGCGGTCCCATCATGCAGATGGTGGCGGCCAAAGCCGTGGCATTCGGCGAAGCGCTCAAGCCGGAATTCCAGGTTTACGCCAGGCAGATTATTACCAATGCCAAACATCTGGCACAGTACTTTATGGATCGAAACGTGAAGCTGGTCACCAATGGAACGGATAATCATCTGATGCTCATCGACTGCGTGAAATCGTGGAACCTCCCCGGCGGCGAAGTGGAAAAACTCTTTGATCGCATTGGCATTACGCTCAATAAAAATATGATTGCCAATGACGCCCGCCCGCCCATGGACCCGTCCGGCGTGCGCCTGGGTACACCGGCCATTACCACCCGCGGCATGAAGGAAGCCGAAATGGAAACACTCGGCGGATTTATGTTGAGTGCCATAGAAAAGCGCTCCGATGACGCAGCCATTTCTGCATTGCACGAAGAAGTAAAAACCTTCTGCAAAAAGTTTCCCGTTCCTGGGATTGCAAAGTAGTCAGTAGTTTATGGTCTTTAGGAAGCTCATCAAAACAGAAAAGATTGTCCGAACACTAGTGTTCGGACAATCTGATTTCTTTAAGATGCTGATTCAATTTCTATAGCAAGCTCAAGGAAGCGCTTCATGACATCTTCGGAAGACATATTGGCTGAAAATTCTGCAGTAATGCGCTCTACAAGAACAGGCAACTGCGCAGCCACCTTTGCCTTGCCTGCGGCAAATACGGCAGCCATTTTTTCAGTCTGGAACCGATGCATGCCGAAGAAACCTTTCTGGCCGTTTGTCAGGAAACCAAGAGTTACCTGGGCAGGCACATCATTCAGCGTTTTACCTTGTTTTTCCGTAATCTCACGCCAAAGATCCATGCCGGAAAGCACGAACTTCTCCAGTCCTTCGGCAACGCTTCCGACATCGCAGTCGGCTACCAGTAACATGTCTTCAATCTCCTCCATGGCCTTTTTCCCATTTTCGCCAGCCAGATATTTTTGAAGAACGGACCGAAGAACGAGGAGTGTAGGCTGATCGTCCCGTGCTCCGCTTCGCAAATCCTCATCCAGTTTCCGAAGTACAGGCTGTAGTTCAGCAGTAGCGGCTTTTGCGGTATCGGCAGCAAGATACTTTTCCAGTATTTCCGGGATAAGATCCGGCGCCAACGCGCCCAGCCTGCGGCTTTCATCCGTCTTCATAGGGTTAAATGTAGTACCGCGTATGTCGCGGCTTACCGCATCCAGATAGGATTTTTCCTGTTCATCCTCGGGATCCATACCAACTTCAATGAGAATTTGTACCGTTTCCTCGGCACTTGCATACTCATTGAGTCCAACGCCGTCGGTGCGGATACCAGCCTCACGCTGCCGGAGATCATGTCCTCCAATGGAATTTGTCACACGCGTGCTACGTACAACTGTAAATTCTTCTGAAAATGCTTCAATAACTTTCTCAAAACGATTTCGCATATCAACAGGATGTTCACCGCGGTGGTAAGCCAGATACAAACCAATAGAATCCAGTTTCTCAGGGGAGATATTTCTCGTGTATCCGTATCGGTTTGCCATGTTGGCGATAAATACAGGAGCCGCCTTGGCGGACAATTCCAAATGCGGATCCATGACGGCACCAACTTTTTCACGCCAGAACCGTACTCGATTATGGATTTTATCAATAATACCCGGTGCCTGTTCGGCTAACACTCCTACAACATCTTCGGGATCAAGAATAAGATCTTTTTCGGCTGAATGAATAGAAGACATAGAATACAGAGGAATAGTTAAACACTATACAATATATATCAAATATAGTCAAAAATTTACAGAGTTTATGTACGCAAATCAGCTTATTGAATAGAAATTGTTAACTGCAGGATTTTTATACCTTCTTCTCCTCCCGCGGCTTCTTCCCCTCGCCCGTCAGTAACTTACTGGGAGGCGGAATACCGCCGGTTTCAGTCAGCTTTTTCTCCAGCTCCGTCCAGCGCTTCATGTCGTCATCCCCCAGCGGCGCCACTGCCGTATCGGCTGAAGCCTGGTCCGGGTTCGCCGTCAAAAACTTTCGTTTGCGCAGCTGATTATACTCGTTGATCCACATTTCGCGGTCACGCCACTTGCGGTATTCCTCCAGGCTCATTTTCTTGGCACGCGCTTTTTTCTTCTCCTCTTCTTCTTTCTCTTTCATCTTATCCAGAGATTTGGAAGCAACAGCCGCCTCTTTGGCGGAAGACAACCACTTGGCAATCTTCTCCTCTACTACCACGCGCGTCTGCGTGTAGCGCTCACGCGACAGGCGGCGGATGGTTTCCACCCGCTTGGCATCTTCGGGCACATTCGGCGGCGGCAGCGTGGCGACGGAAAACGGCTTACTGGGAATACCTTTGATCATCAGGCGCATGTACGCCTGGTACTTGGGTAAGCTGAGAATATCTTTCGGCTGCACAATTTCCTCAAATTGCTGGCTCAGCGGCTCGGCATCATCGGAACCAACCTGGAACGAGCAAATGGAACCGACGTTTCCAAATACGGCATCCTGCAAGGCAGTAGAGTTATTGGCGAGCAACAACTGGCCGATATACTGATGCGCCATGGTGAGATTCAAACGGTACTTGCGCGCCTCGGACAAAATAGTGGCAAATGATTCCGTGGCAAAGTTCTGGAATTCATCCACGTACAGAAAGAAATCCCGGCGGTCTTTTTCCGGAATATCCGCACGGCTCATGGCATCCAGCTGAAACTTGGTTACCAGCATGGAACCCAGAAACGCCGAATTATCTTCACCTATTTTCCCTTTGCTCAGGTTGGCCAGAATAATCTTACCGCTGTCCATGGCATGCCGAACGTCCAGTGTGGAATTCACCTGGCCGACAATATTACGGATAACCGGTGTAGAGAGCAGCTGTCCGATTTTGTTCTGAATAGCGGCAATGGCTTCCGTCCGGTACTTATCAGACCAGGACACGTACTCCACTTCCCAAAATGTTTTCACCATGTGGTCGCTGGTGTGCTCCAGCACCTTGCGGCGGAACTGATCATCACTGAACATCCGCATAATACCCAGCATGGAATTCCCTTCGGCTTCCAGTAAAGCCAGTAGCGCATTGCGCAGAATATATTCCATGCGGCCGGAAAACGCTTCGGGCCAGAGCTTCTTGAAAATACTCATAAGACCGGATGCCACAAGCCCGCGCTGTTCCGGGTTGGGACAGGACAGCATATTAAATGCAATCGGGTATTCGCGGTCGGCTGGATCGATGAGAATAACATCATTCGTCCGGCTGGCTGGAATATAGGTAAGGATGGACTCAATCAAATCACCGTGCGGATCAATAACCGCCACTCCTTTGCCGGACTGGATATCGGAATACACCATATTTTGTAAAATGGTTGATTTGCCCATACCCGTCTTGCCGATGACATACATATGACGGCGGCGGTCATCGAGCCGGATACCGAATTTTGTGCGCTCACCGCGGAAGAGCGCTTCACCGAGCACGGTTAACTCATCTGTCGGGTCCGCGCCTTCCCCTTCGGCCAACGGCAGATTGAACGGCGGCTCCACCTTGCGGCTTAACACCCAGTCCATATTCGGCGTCTTTACCAAAATATTCGGCAAATGCCAAATGGTAGCTACTTCTTCGGATGACAGGACATACGGCCGTACGCGGAATCCATAATCAATCTGCGGCGTCTCCCGAATGGGCAGCGCCGTAAGATCATTTGAATTCGGCAGCGTGAACTGGCGGAAGCTGCTGGCGATTTCCTCCACTTTAGCTTCGGCCTCGGCAGCCGCACCGGCCGGCGCAATGACACTGACACGGATATTAACGACGAAAAGCAGCCTGTTCACCTTATCCACGGCACCCATTACGCTGTCTTCTTTTTCATGGCTTCGGGTGCTCAGCTGTACATCGGCGGCGGACGCCTCGGGTTCGGTCTCCTGTCCGGTGATAAGAGAAATTTTGCCGGGCTTGAACCAGGACCGAAAGCCGCCCATCAGCAGATCCAACGGCCACAAAAGCCAGCGCACTTTGCCGCGTGCCAGGTGAATGCGTGCAAATAGCTTTGCGTAAGCCGGCCAGTGCTTGGCAATTCCCCGCGACAAAAGCGGCAAAAACTTCAGCGCGCGCTTGCGGTATTTTCCGCCAATCGGCCGGATAGACATTTGTATATGGCCGCGCATGTTCGCCTTCGGGTAACGCACGAGCGCGCTGGTAATACCGGCGATAGGGTCAATAGGCTGGCGGCTGGCCAGATCAATAAACTGCGGATGCCGGCGGATAGGGAAAATCTCCGGGCTGGACAGTACCAGATCCGATGAATACACCATTTCGTGTTCCTTGGCCGTAAACAAACCAACCGGCGCGCGCTCAATTTCACTTTCAGAATACTGGGAATAGAGCTGGCTCTCCACCAGCGGCGCGGCACGGGCTGTAGTGCGCGCAAAAAGACCGATTTTGCCTTCCGCGAAACCGATTTCAAAATTTATATCGGCATTCCTGCCTTTTAAAGAATGCAAGGATGAAAGCACTGTTTCCATGCTTAGCGGCCCATGCGATGCACTCACCTCCTCCGGGTCCGGCAACGACGGCCGGATACGCAGAAGAACGGTATCATTGAGGGCTTTGCCTGCGGCTGATGAAGATGCTGTTGCCATGTTCTGTATTATGTCCGGCGAAGAAGATCGACCACCATTTCCAGCGCCACGGTATTATATGCGTAATCCATACGCATGGGGCCGAGAATACCCAGTACACCTTTATTCCCGCGCAGCTGGTAATCCGTCACAATAAGACTGCAGCTCTGCATTTGCGGCAGAATATGCTCGGCACCAATGTAATACCGTATCTTGTCATCTATCTCTATGTCGTCCAGCAACTCCGACAGCCGCTCCTCCAGCATTTCCACCACTCCGCTGGCTAAAAGCGGATTCAACTGGAACTCCGGCTGGCGCAACACGTTGGCCAGACCAAGGTAATACACGCGTTCCTTATGCGGCACCGTGGCAAAAGCAACATTGGGAATCATTTGCGACAACAAGGCGACTGCTTCATATGCGCTCTCTTGATCCTTTTTATGAAAATACTGTTCCCGCAATGTCTCAAAGCGGGTCCTTACCTGCTTCATGTGGAGTGTCGGCTGCGTGCTCCCCTGCACATACGCGCGGTAGCCTTTGGCCGTGGGAATACGACCGGCCGAAACGTGAGGCTGCTCTAAAAAGCCCATATCCTCCAAGGCAGCCATTTCATGGCGAATAGTGGCTGATGACAACGGGAAATCACCAGATTCCAGAAGCCGCTTGGAACCTACAGGTAAGGCAGTCTGTATAAACTGATCGATAATGGCCATAAGGAGCTTCCCCTGACGGTCGTTCATAATAGTTATAGTATAGCACTCTTGGCTTGTGAGTGCTACAAAAGACGATAAAAACCCTATACCGGCGCCCGCAGGCAACCGGTATAGGGGGAAGTTCGCTACCAATGGCCCGTAAGGAGCCATTTGAATAAAGAAGGCTGATGCCACAGAAGGTTTTTGGCCTCCAGAAATAGCCAGCCAACAAATGGAAAAACAGGACAGGCAACCAGAATGACCGGCATCCGGTAGCCGCCGTGCAGAAACCGCGTCCGGTTGAACATTGCCAGAAGCATGGCCAGGCTGGTTGCAACTGCCAGCAGATAGCAGACGAACATGGTCGCCGGGCGGCTGGTATACAGCGCCACCGGCAGGAAAAATGTGAACACCAGTCCGCCCGTCATGCCCAGAAAGCCGAAGAAGCGGACCATAAACCAGAGGTCTGCAAGCAGCAGACGCCTGTGAGCAGGCTGCCGTTGCTTCTTCATGCGGAACCAGTGACCCGGCATGTTTTCATGCCGGCGGATGTTGCGCTCCCGGCGCATGCGGTAGCGGACTCTCGACTTGTCACGTTTTGTGAGCGTAGGCATAAAGCCCTCCTTTGCTGGAAAAGATCTCCGCGAACGCAGGATGATTAATTTTTTACAGGATTCTGTCAATGATCAATCCTCAAAATCAACACCCAATGATTTTGATTCCATGGATTCAATCAACTTCGCGACAATGACATGATCAGGATGATTGCGATAGGCTTCCAAACTATCTTTATCTTGAGCAGACACAACAACCGCGTGAGTATAGCCTTCCGCCCAACGAGAAAAATTTTTACCACAACGAATGTCATGAAGACCTGGTACTTTTTCTTTCAATGCTCTGACATCATCCAATGCCTTTGCTATCTGACCATCTGATACACCCTCCTTCCAGGCAAATAATGCGATGTGTGTAATCATGATGCCAATACTACCTGATTACATAACCGGATCCATGCTTTTATGATTGGCATTCGTTTTGCCTGTTAGCCTGCAGCCAGGAATGGCTGCGCTGTTAAGTGGAAATTCAGATCAAACAGAACGCAGGCATTCTGCCTGCGGATGTAAAACAAATCTAAAAGCAAAAAAGACCATTGCTGGTCTCTTTTGTTTGTGTGTCTGCCGTCTGGGCTATCAATGATATCGGTTGAGGAGGGATCACTGAGCCTTCTTCGTTGACGGAGAACGTGACGGAGGAGCGCCGTCTCTCTTGCCACACTCTGGTTCCTTGTTTCTCCTCGCAACCATACGAGGTCCCCGGACCGGTCTGCC
>JAQBQQ010000035.1 GCA_028286915.1 Candidatus Peribacteria bacterium
GGCAGACCGGTCCGGGGACCTCGTATGGTTGCGAGGAGAAACAAGGAACCAGAGTGTGGCAAGAGAGACGGCGCTCCTCCGTCACGTTCTCCGTCAACGAAGAAGGCTCAGTGATCCCTCCTCAACCCATATCATTGATAGCCCAGACGGCAGACACACAAACACAAGAGACCAGCAATGGTCTTTTTTGCTTTTAGATTTGTTTTACATCCGCAGGCAGAATGCCTGCGTTCGTGTTTTTTCAGGACGATCATTATTTCGTCTCTAGAGAGTGTCATGGTTGGCGCGGATAAATTGACATATCGTCATATAATAATCATCCTTCGTAGTATCCAGGCACATAAACAGGATCCTTCCTGGCTTGTCCCGGGTGACGCTCCTTTTACATGGAAAGGCTACCATGAAGTACTGGCTGATGACGGCCGCATTCATTTTGCCAGCCGTTTTTCTCATTGTCAGTTGGCTGAATCGTCGGTCGGAAATTAGAGACCTGAAGAAAGTGGGACTGGCTCCTCAGGACACGTATAAGAAAGTGTCTGCAGGCAAGCCGGACCCGTGCAACGACAGTCAACTGTATTTCCTGCGTTCGGACCCGTGCAACGATAGTCAGTTGTGCATTCGTCCCCGGAAATACGACGATGACTGATCAGTGTTTTCAGTGTTAAAGTAGGACGATCAGATTTTAATTGTCTTGAGAAAAGGTGCATTCAGCCCCCGTATGTCGGGGGCTCTTTTGTATAAGATTTCAGATTTGCTGATGGGGAGAAATTAGAGCGTTAGGCTAGGCTTGGGACGAGTGAGATAGTACGATACATTGACAGTCAGTTTATTCAGATCGTAATATATGAACCTGCCAGTGTGGCCGGGTTCGCTCATTTGACAGCTTTGGAGGCATTGTCCATGAATACGGGACTTGTATTCTGGTTCAGCTGGATGCAGTTCTTACTGCTGTGGATTGTAATCTACTGGGTGGCCAGTACATTTCTTTCATTTTGGCTCTTCTTGCTCTTCGGGCGTCGTTCTTCTGATACGAGGGATTCATTTGCACAATGGGCTTTGATGGCAGCTGCATTGATCGGATGGGTACTCTTGCCAGGTTGCATTTTGCATTATTGCCTGATTACTCCCGTCAGATGGGCCGGTTCTTACGCTTCGAAAAAGGCTGATGAACTGCAGAAATAAATTGGTTTTTCATGAGTGAAAAGCCAACATGACCGGGAGTTCGCTCCCGGTTGTTTTATGTGGTCCAATCGCAGCCAGGGATGGCTGCTGCTGAGACGGTTATTGTTATAATCTGCTTAGTTTTTCCTTTGCACTACTCAAGGCCGGGTTCAATTGCAAAGCCTTTTGATAGTTCGCTTTTGCATCTTCAGTTTGGCCCATTCCTTCCTGCACCCAGCCAAGCAGTTCGAAGGCCTTTGCTTCGGTTGGCCATTTCCTGGTTGCACTCTCCGCAAAGGCGAGTGCGTCCGTTTTCTGGTTGGCACTCATAAAGAGAGATACCACTTTGGCGAAGGTTTGCAGGTCGGCATCCGGTAGCTGGCTCAGGGCGCGGTACTGTTCCAGCGCCAATGCGGTATTGCCTGTAATTTCCGCTTCGGTTGCCAGAAACCGGCGTATCTCTTTCTGCGGCTCGAAGCCGTTCTGGAGAGCATACTGGCTAAAGGTTACGGCATTCACATTGTCATCCAGTGCGCTGTAGGCACGGGCGAGGAAATACTGAATCTCCGGTTTTTCCGGGTCTAAGTTGTAGGCACGTTCCAGTGAGCTGCGCGCATTTTCGTAGCGTTCGCCCATCAGTTCGCAGTAGCCCTGCACTATCCAGGCATCGCGGTAGTCATCCTGTTTTTTGACCACTTGTGTAAGCAGCGGCAGTGCCAGTTCGCACTGTTGCGATTCGGCCAGTGCGCGGGAGAGAAGGGTGATCAAATGAATCTCCGGACTTTCGGGGAACAGCGCGTATTCATCGTAGGCGGCTTGCAGTGTTTTGGCGTATGTGCGCAGTACCGGGTCCCAGCCATTTACCACTGTGACAAGTTCGTTTTTGGCGCTTTCATGGTTTCCCTGGATGATATTCAGCAACGCCAGGCCGTACTGCTTATGTGGTGATTCGGGCGCATTGGCCAGTAATGTTTTGGCCTGCACCAGCTCGCCGGTGCGCAGAAGAATAATGACATCGATCAATAGAAGATCTTCCGGTTTGGCGCCCTGCGCCTGCAGCTTGTTCCGCGTATTTTTTGCGCCGTTTATATCGCGGCGCTGGAGCTGCGCCTGTACCAGTTTGCGGAGCGCCTGGAGGCCGGCATTATTCCGGACGGCTTCTTCATATTTTGTCTGGGCATCTTTCCAGTTGCCCTGTAGTGCGAGTACATCACCTTCGCGCAGCGCCAAAAGACCGGCATCGCCTGCGGAAAGATCGGCATAATTTTGCGTGGTAAGTATGGCAATGTCGCTGACTACGGACGTATTACCGGTACGCGCATGAAGGGTAGTGTGTTGCAGCTGCCACCAGAGATACGTTAATAAACCGGCTACAATGGCCAGCGCCGCAAAAACCGGCAGAAGAATGCGTGTGGGAATCTTCATCTGCACCAGAGTAACAGGTTTTTTACACGACGGCACTGCCTAGTTGGTTTGTAGTTCGTAGTTTGTATTGGTGGTTTGCTAGCCGTGTTCGCCGCGGCCGACTGTGTCCGATATATAGCGGGTAGTCGTTTATTCGTTATCCAATACAGGGTCATGCCATGGCGTGCCCGACATCAGATCATTTCATGTATAGTGGGTATGAATGACAATGCCTTTGCCCCTTATTTGTCCTGTCTGCATGGAGCCGCTCGCGGAGAGTGGCACGCATTTTTATTGTGTGCGGAATCATCATTTTGATAAAGCAAAGGAGGGCTATGCCAATTTGCTTCTGGCCAATGAAAAAAATTCCAAAGATCCCGGTGACAGTGCTTCCATGGTTCAGGCCAGAGCGCAGATTTTTTCCAAAAATTTTTACAAGAAACCGGCTGATGCGCTGGCCGCACTGTGTCTGGGTTTTCCCATGCCAATAGCGAGTCCGGTTATAGCGGACAGCGGCTGCGGCGAAGGGTACTACCTGCATGAAGTACGACAGGCGTTTGTGAGACAGCACAGTGAGCCGCTTTGTATCGGCATTGATGTATCAAAACATGCCATCCGCCTTGCCGCGCGCAGGTATGCCGATAGTCATTATGTTGTGGCTTCCGTAAAAAAGTTACCCTTTTCGGCTGACAGTATTGATATTCTGCTTAATATTTTTGCGCCGAGAAACTTTCCGGAATTCTCGCGTACCATGAAGAATGAAGGATATCTGATTATTGTCAGTCCGGGCCCGCGTCACTTAGAACAGCTTAAAGACGCACTGGCGTTATCTGTGGAGCCGCATGTGGAGCCGGTATTTGATACTACGGGAACGCAAATCCACCAGATCCGTCAGGAGCATTTGCAGGATGAAATTTCGCTCACGTCTGCCGAAGACGTCTTTCATTTATGCCACATGACTCCGTTCTGGTGGAAACTGTCGCAAGAGGGGAGACAAAAAGTGGCAACCATGAATCATCTGACAGTGACATTGGATTTTGTGATAACTGTGTTCCAGAAAAAATAAGGTGCAGGTTGTAGGTATTGTGAACTACAAAAGCTCCTTTTTTTTCCTTACAGTTCAATCCACCTGCCTGCTCCTACAGGCTCGGACTGAGTTCTCCATCGATATCATCAAAAGCACCGCCTTCAATTCTGGCTCTGGCGGATGCTTCGGCCATGTGCTTCGGGATGACGGCTTCAATGGCGCCCCATTTGGCGTCGCCGTCTTGCGGCAGGAGGATAGTAACCTGGTCGCCTACTTCGGCGCGGTAGAATGTGACGGATGCAAGTAGCGTGCGGAAGGCTTTTCCTTCGGCAAGTACTTTGTACTGACCGTCTTCCGAAATAAGAACGCCCAATGCCGTGCGGCGCGGGGTGGGGGAGATCTGTTTGTAAATGAATTTTCCTTCGTCGGTAATGGTGAGCTTCATGCCGTCGCCTTCTACAAGCTTGCTTTTACTGGCGTAATTGGCGGGCACCGGATACGTCTGGCCGCTGCTGTCCACCATGTTCTGTCCGTCGAAAATACCTTCAATAATTTTTCCACCGGCCGTGCTGCTGCTCATGGTTGTGGCGGCACGCGTCATGTGGCGCTCATGGTTGCTGTCGGTAACGCCGGTTACTTCCCGTAGGAGTGAATTGGCGGTCTTAAGCGAAGACATGGCGGAATCTATAAGTTCCTGAATCTGAATAAGCGTATCGTCGGACATGGCTGGGAATGGAATGTGTTAGGAAAGTACTGACCTAGTCGTCACATCCAGCCGGGTTGCTTCTAATTGCTTCCGCATGAGGATGTCTGTGAGGAGACCTGTCTCGGCGCCAACAGAACTGATGACGCTCGTAGCGTTTATAGTACCTGCGCGGAGGCAATTTGGCAAGTCCATCTTGTTTAGTAATGCCCACGTCATGCCGACGCCAAACGCATCGCCGGCGCCGGTGGTATCTACAATGGCATTCTGCGCGAGAACCGGACAATGATAGATATTTTTTCCATCAAAAGCCGTGGCGCCATTTTTGCTGTCGGTAATGCAGCTGATGCCGACGCCCATGGAGTGGAACAGGCGATGTGCTTCATCTGTGGATGCAACATGACCGAAGGCGAGTGCTTCCTCTTTATTCATAAGCAGAATATCGGTCTGGGCTAAAAGCCCGCGGTTGGCCAAATGATCGGCCCCCTGCTCAATCTGGCAGCCGCCGGGGTTCCAGGTAAGGCCCGGGCCGTTTAGATTGCAAAGCATCAGAATAAGATCGTCCTGAATTTCGCAGCTGTCTTCATGCAGGCGGTTTAAATAAATCCAGTCCATGCCTGCCGCGTGCTCGCGGTCGAAGGTGCTGTCGTGCAAGTGTTTATTGGCGCCGGATGTATACAGAATAATGCGGTCGCCGCCCGAGACGGAGATAATAATGGAAAAGCTGGTGATTTCACCGTCCACAATGGTGGCGGAAGATGTATCTACATGCTCTGTCTGGAAGTTTTTGAGCAATTTCTCACCCCACTGGTCACTGCCGATAATGCCGGCAAAACCGGCCTGGCAACCAAGACGGCTAAGGCCGACGGATGAATTGGCGGCACCGCCACCGCAGGCTTCTATAACATCTTTCACCGGAATCTTGCTGCCGATTTCCAGGTTTTTCATCGGGAATTTTGTTTGCGCAAACAAATCGAATGTCGCGCCGCCGATGGAGAGTGTCCGGTGGGCGCGTGACTGCGGCATGGAGACATTCATGGAAGTAAAACAGAGTGATTATTGGCGGTAGCGCGTTTCCATCAGCTTTATAAATTCTTCGTTATGAAGTTTGCTTTTGCTCCGGCGGCGGTACCAGCCGTAGACAAGAACAGTAAGTCCGATGGCGGCAAACCAGGCAACAGGCGGCAAACCTGAGCCGGCGTTGGTTGGCGGGAAGGCAACTGGAATAGTATGCATGTCCACCGGGTCGCCGGCACTGGGGTGAAAGCCTGTTCCGCCGGGCGTGCCTTCGCCGCGGGCAGCCACTTTATCCAGTTTCTGACCGCTTACCGTAATGGGAGTGAGCGTAAAGTAGTACGCGCGCGGCAACAGGTCTTCCAGTCTGTAGCTTTGCACGGCGGCGATAATGCGTCTCTCTGTCTTTTCGGTCGGGCTCACGCCGAATTCCAGTAAGTAGCCGGATAACTCCGGTGCATCTTTGAATTCCCAGGAGATCAGCAGATCTTTGGCGCCCGGCGTAACGGTGAGGGCAATGCCGGATGGAATACCAAGAACGGGGCTGCTTACCGGTCCTTCCACACCGCTTTTAACGGCGGCCACGGCAAATGCATATTTTGTGCCGGCATCCAGGCCGTCGACAATGGCGGATGTGACGTTGCCGACAACTTGCAGATTGCGGTCGAAGACAGGCTCGCCGTTCGGGCCGGTTTTACTGCCATCGCCAATGAGAATATTGTATCCCTCAACAGTATCCGCCGATGCATTCCAGTCCAGTTTCACGCCGCCGGGCTGGCTGGCTGCGCGCAGGTTGGAAATTTTCGATAATCCTTTGGTGGTTACAGTCAGTTCCCTTACGGTAGTGGATGCATTGCCAGCCTGGTTTTTGACGCGGAAAACCACCGAGTATTTGCCTGTCTCCGAAGGGGCGGCAAAGTTGGTCTGGTACAGTGTTTCATTGACGGGGTTTTTCTGCAGTGCCAGCGTTTGTCCGGCTACCTCTACTTCTATACTGGCAATACCTGTTGCGGCTCCATCCAGTTGCAGTGTTGCCATGACGCTGCTTTCGGCCGGAGCGGTTATCGGCGACAAAGATACCGTACCGGCAGGCGGGGGGACCGTGTCTACATTTACTGTAACGGTGGCGCTTCCAAGTAGGCCTGCTTCGTCTTTTACTGTCAGTGTCACTTTGTCTTTGCCTGCTGCAAGCGGTACCGCGACGGAGAAGTGCCCGGTGGCATCGGTATCCGTTTGCACGGGCTTATCGCCGCCGCTAATTATAATATTACTGTAGGCATTGCCTTCGCCGCTCACAGTAACTGTTGAGCCGACTGTGGCATTTCCGGCAGGGGCGCTAATGCGGATGCGGCGGGTGGAGGTATTGTCCGATGCCGCCACGATAATACTGGTCTTTCCTTTAATGCCGGCATCGGTACCGTCTTCCACGGCAATATCCTGCGTGCCTTCTGCGGCAAAAGACATGCCCAGCGATACCTGTTTTACACCGGCTTCTTTGGCCAGGAATTTTAATTCGCCGTAGCCGTCGCGGTCACTAAAGCCGGGCAGCGTGGCACCGGGGTCTTTGGGAGCGGAAATATACACGGTGCCCGCATAGTCCGGTACCGGGTTGCCGCTGCTGTCACTGGCCGTAATCTGCAATGTAAACGGTTCATCTTTTTTTACACTTTTTGGGGCGGAAATGATGAACTTTATTACGGCAGAGTTGGCCTGCGCATAGGCCTGCGGAATAATAGATGCCGTGAGGTTGTTGCCGCCTATGGCAGCGCCCTCACCCAGAGTTACTTCGCCGCGTCCGGCAATAACGGTGCTGGACAGCAGATCAATAGCCGAAAGCGATACATGTCCGGGTCGTGCGGCTTGCAAAAGAAAATGCTGCACGCCGGTACTGTCTGTCTGGGTTGTAAGCGCCTGCATGCGGTCATCGGCGCGGCTGGAAATGAGGAGTACCGGCCGGCCGGACAAGGAGTTGGCATAGCGGTCGCGCAGCGTGATAGCGATTTCGGCTGTGTTGCCGTGGGTTGCAACTGTCTCAATATCACTGGTGTCGGCGTCCACGCCACCGGGCAGGATGGTGAACTGTGTCGTTGCGTTCGTGGTGGATGTGCGCGCGGTTACCTGGTACAAGCCTGCCTCCTGCAGTGAGCTGCCATTCACCGGTACATGCGCATTGCCGTTCATGTCGGTTGTCGCCGCAAACGGCATGTCTATGCCGGCAGGGGAAATAATGTTGATGCCGGCATCCGTCCGTGCCGAAAAGCTGCCGAGCAGCAGCTCCGTGCCCACTCCGGCAAAGCTGTTACCGGCCTGAATAGTTGCCATGGCAAAAGTATTCAGCGGCACGGCCAGCAGACTGATGATGAGGAAAGTGTGTGTGAGTTTTTTCATAAATCTCTTAAGTATAGCAGAAAAGGGGAGAAGCGGGAAGGTGAGGAAAGGCACCCGCCTTCGCCTCCGGGCTACGGACGGCAGGAGAAGGGCACAACGGTCCTGGAGTCATGAAGTTTTACATTCATATTTAATTGACTAGTCTAACAAATAGTTTTACTTTGATACAAAGCTGCAATTGTGCAGCTTGGGAATCTGTTCACACCACTGGCATTTCAAGGAGAACGATCATGGCCGAGTCGAAAATGCGAAACAACGGGTTGTATAGGTCTCTGGTGGCAGTCGCGGGCGAAGAGACGGCTCGCAGGGCCATGCTCACCCTTTCACCAATTTACGATTTGGTGGAAGGTAAGGCATTCACGCTCAAGCCGCGTGACCAAATTCCGTTGGAGCATATCAACTCTGGTTTACAGTTTTTCACCAGGCAAGGCTTAACAGGGGTGCGCTGCATTTCTCTGCCGAAAATAAAAGGGAAACTTGAGGAGTTCATCCACATTGAGTTCTATCAGCTTCTGAACAATGTTGTGTCCGGCAGTCCCCTTGAACACGATGACGTGCGCACCGCAAGGGTGCAGGCGGAGCTCAAAAAACTTTGCAAGACTCTCGAACAACTGATAAAACGCCTGTTCGGGGATCGCATCAGCTACATCGGTGATTTAAGAGATGTATTCAGCACGGTTGCCTTGTGTCATTCGAGCCTGCTCGAGTTCTACCTCGGCTGCATAGTGATGGGCGGATCAGTCCTCCAACATGTCGATTATCTCGAGCAATGGATTTCGATAAGCTGCCACTGCCTGCTCTGCGGTTGCGCCAAAGATGGCAAACTCGTCATCTTTACAGCCTGATGCAAGCAGATTCCACCCCATCCCGGCGCAACATGCGCCGGGATGGCTTTTTCATCATTCCTATTTCTCTTCTTTTTATCCATCTGTCCACGTCACCCCATAGGATCATCTTTATTTTTTCGCTATCATGGAACGTATGAAACGCATTGTCTCCGTCCTGGCACTCACTGTTATTCTGGCCGCCTGTGGCGGAACGTCTTCCACGGCAACAGTGTGTAAGGAACAGTATTGGGACGGAACCATTGGTACATGTTTGCCTGCCGGCTGGTCCATAGTGCCGCGGGAAAAGTTGGCCGAGCGCGGCCTACCGGAGGAGGTGATTGCCGCTTTCCAGCGCGGAGAAACTATTTCCGGGCAAACGCCTGTTCTTTTGGTAACCAAAGAAGCACTCACGCAGGATGTGAAACCAAAAGATTATAGTGATGCCAGCATCCGGTCTGTTTCTGCGCTGCCATCGTACAAGCTTATTGATTCACGCGATGAGGACATAGACGGCGATAAAGTGCAGATTCATATATATACCGCCCAGCCCGTAAGCAGCGAGCCGGCCCGCCGTTTTTATCAGCTGAGTACGGTTAAAAATAAAGTGGGTTATACGTTTACGGCACTCGCACCTGTTTCGGTTCCAAGTGCATTGGATACGGAAATACTCACTATGCTCAAAGCGGCAACACTGAAAGGACCGTCGAGTAGTAGCAAGTAATGAAAAACAATGAATTTCCAAATGAGGATTAAAATCCAAAAACCAAATATTATTTTTTGTGTATTTTGTTTGCCGTATTATTTTGTACGTTGTCTGAAGCTACACGTAAAAGTCAGACTACGCCTCTGGGCTTCGTCCGACAGCCTGCTTTTTGGTACTACCACTTATAGCTGGCCTGCCAGCCGTAGTCAGCCGCGGCTGACGCAGGCTGGAGGTGCTGGTGGGAATTGCACCCACGTATGGGGGTTTTGCAGACCCCTGCCTTACTGCTTGGCTACAGCACCAGTATGGTGAACCCGTGTAGCTTAGGGATTGCAGCGAAAAGCTCAAGAGCTAAACAGGCTTCTGCGCCGTATATTCCAAAAAATCAAATTTTATGCTATAATGCAGCTAATACTCACATTCATCACAGATACATACCACTTATATGGATATTGCCGAACTCCTTTCCGGGTACGACCGTACTAATCTGACAGTTGGTACGCTTGGCGGCCACAGTGCATTGGACATTACGCACGGTGCCAAAAAGTATGGCTTTCACACGCTGGCGGTTGCTGCCAAAGGAAGGGATCAGACCTATGTAAAATATTATAAAACACGGCAGAACAGGGGATGCATTGATGAAGTTATTTCTGTGAATGAATTTCAGGATATTCTCTCTATTTCGTCCCAAGAGATGCTTCGAAAGAAGAATACAATTTTTGTACATAACCGGTACACATCAGTCTACCTGTTTGATCATTGTCAGTTGGAAAGTGATTTCCACGTCCCTGTCTTCGGTTCGCGTCATCTTATTTGCCTGGAGTCGTCTGCGGAGCCGTTTAATCAGTATGATTTGCTGCAGAAGGCCGGCATCCGCGTGCCACGACATTTTGATAAGCCGGAAGATGTAAACGGGCAGCTGGCTATTGTGAAGGCAGCGGAGGCAGAGCGTTCGTATGAGCGTGCATTTTTTCTGATTTCTGATCACACGTCATGGCTAAAGGAGGGAAGCCGCCTGGAAGTGGAGGGCAAAATTGCAAAGGGTTGGGAATCGTCGCCCATTGAAGAGTTTATTGTGGGCGCGCCTGTCAATTTTAACTTTTTCTACTCACCGCTTACCGGCGAACTGGAACTTATGGGTACGGATATCCTGCGCCAGACCAATCTGGATGGTTTTCTGCACATGACGTCAGATCAGCAGTTGAAAGTCCTGGATTATGTGGATGTAAAAATGATTGAGACCGGCCAGATGGCTGTGACTGTCAAAGAGTCGCTGCTTGAAAAAGCGTTTGATATCGGCGAGCGGTTTGTAAAGGCTACGCAATCCCTGCCGCCGACCATAGATCCGGGCGGCCGCGGCATCATTGGGCCGTTTGCGTTGCAGGGGGCTGTGGTTACCGAAAAGGGGCAGGAAGATATTATTATTTATGATGTCAGCTTCCGCATGCCGGGTGCGCCGGGAATTATTGCCACACCCTATTCCGCGTATCTGCATGGCGAACCCATGAGCATGGGTGAGCGGATCGGTATGGAGCTTCGGGATGCGCTGAGCGCGAATGCACTGGAGAAAGTAATAACCTAAATTTATAAGCACTAAGCTCTAAATCCTAAATACATGGATATATCTTCGTTTTTTTAGTGCTTAGTGCTTGGAATTTGGAATTTTCTTTATAAAAAGTCTTTAAATCAGCAAAACTGCCTTTTATTCTTTCCTCCGTCTTTGCTATCGTGTGCCGGCCCTTCCCCCCTTTTTCCGCATGGCCGCAACCGACCTACGCAGAGTATATGCGTTCTCCGATACATACGGACGCAGCAAAAACCCATTCATTCAGGACGATGCCGATGCCATTATATCCACTGATTTCCGCAGTTTCCCCTGCGAAAAGGTATTTCGTCAGTTCGATATTTACGGTCGCGAGGCGGTAACGGGACATATGGTCCGCATGATCTTCCAGCTACAGAAAAATGCATTACAGTCCGAATACTTCTGCAAGAAAGTCCAGGATGATTTTGCCAACACTGTCACGGGTATCTTTATTAACGCCGCTCCGCGTTTAAATAAGGAGCAGAACGGTGCGCCGTTTTATGTGGCGGTAAGCGGTAATATTCGTATTGTGACCACCGATCTTTCCTGTCTGTCGGCTGTGAAAGAGCAAATTGAGACATTGCACTATCTGCCAAATGAGAATAACCGTATCTACAGCAATACGGAGCAGTTCCGTTCCAGCTACACGCCGCATCTTTTGTACCCGGACCATGGGCAGGAGTTGGCAGAGGCGAAGATTGATGTTATTCCGGATTACCCGGAGAACAAGTGGGAGCTCGCGTATGTAGACCGCTTCGGAAACCTGGTAACGTATACCAAGTACCCGGACAGGAAGTGGAAAGAAGTGGAAGACGCACTCCGCAAGGACGGCGAAACAGCCAAAGTGATTATTGGCAACGTCAGCCAGCGTCTCATTATTACGACATCTCTTAAGGATGCCGAGCCGGGAGAGCTGGTTATCTACAAGAATGGCGATATCGATATTCTGCGCAAATGGGAAGCTGATGAAGACCAGTACACACGTCTGTATAAGTCCGCCTACTTCCAGTTTGCCAAGCCGGAAATCGGCATGGAGATTAAGATCCCCAAGAAGACGGTAGTGGATTAGAGGAATGGTGAGTCTTGAATTTTGAGTCCTGAGTCTTGAAAAGCCCCTGCGGTGACGCGGGGGTTTCTTTATAAAATGCCCCGGTATTATCCGGGGCGGAGTTTCACGACTGCCTTGTTAGGCAGCAGTAGAGGATTAACAACGCTGCCACGGCCAGCAGACCTATCATCAGCCGTCGCTTCGCGGTGGCCCGGGCGGCCAGCTGTTTGCGGCCGGGCTTGCTTTCTTGCTGACAACGATGGCACACACCGTCACGGTGGTGGATTTTGTACCACTCCGTACCGCAATGGATGCATCGCTCCTTTTCCTCGTCGCTCATGGCTGCAAAAGTCTCAAGGATCATGTCGCCGATTTCCATGTGAATGTCCTTATCAGATCAAGAGGCAAGGTAGCAATTATGTATTATATACAATAAATAGTTTATATAGTCAAATAATTGTTTGATAGAATGTAATACATAAATCCCTGCGGTGACGCGGGGGTTTTAAAATGGCATCATAATTGTCATATACAGAGCTGTTGGACGTCTCTTAGTCAGCATCTTTGTCAACAAAGCCCAGGAGCTACCTATGTCTAGGCAGGAAGTAGCCTGGTTGATCCTCATTATCGGCATTGTTGCCAGCATTGCCTGTTGGTGGCTGTATCAGGAAAAAGTCAGGCGGCTGAAAAATACGATTTTTTTGGTCGGCAAGTCTGCCCGGTTAGGGAAAAAAGAGGATATGGAAGCGTATGAAAAAAAGTTAAAGCACAGCCTCAGGGTCAGCTGGGTGTATTACCTGGCGGGATTGATTCTCACCATTCTTACAATTCTGGTTGTGATCCTGCTGCTGACAAAAAAATAAGTTGTACAAAGATGCACCAAGCCTGATACGCATGTATCAGGCTTTTTATATTTTTTATTGAATGATGAATTGTCGTTTCAGGTAAAGACAGTGGCTCAATTTCATTCCATGTACGTAAGATAAGCTTTTCGCCTGGCAATCAGGAAATAGGTTTTAGTTTTTTCTGGTCCGTCACGCGCGGAGTCAGTCGCGGTTGACGAGGTGTGGTGGAGTTGAGGGGACTTCCTTCGTCTTCGCGCTGCGGCGCTCCGCTCAGGATAAACTTCTCGTCCCCTCATTTGGAGATAGAAAATCCTGAAATGATAGTTGTTGTTTTGGAATTCTGGTGGAGATATTGGAACAAGTCTCGAACTCCATGGACTCTTGAGTCAGGATGTGATGATTATGGCTAAAAAGTTCGTGGAGCTGGAATATTCGTTGGATTGCCTGATCAAGCGAACCTAAGTAGAAAGATGACTTGATCCTGCAATACAAATTCTGTCGATGAGCTGTCGGGATGAATGTCGAACTTGCTGGTTTCTGTCCGTCATGGAGTTGTAAAGAGACATGGTTTTAATGCCGAGGCATCGGCTGCCCTGCGCGCTTGCAAGTTCATCGTTCGACTCGCAGAGATACTGTTTGTGACACAGACACTGTTTTCGGCAATTTTAGCAACTGCGAGGTGGTGTATCTCCTTCTTTTTCGTCCCGTCGTCGGACCATTGCTCGACAATGTAACGAACAATCAACGCTTTAGGAATCACTTTACCGCCTCGCCGCACCACTCTCCATTCAGCCTTTGAGCCAAGAGTGCTAAAGTCTGGATTGATCACGCTGGGAAGCTGCAGAGCATATTCCTTGCCACTTGGAGTCACGACACCAATGTCTGCGCGGAGATCAAATTCGTATGTGTGAAGCTTATAGCCTCCGATCCCTGGGCATTCGTACGTCGCACCTTTCACATATTCGTCCGCTTCCTCAATCACTTTACAAACGGTTCCTCCAAGATTCGTGTACGCGCTGGAGCGCGCAGTTGCAGACTGCTCAGTTTTTTGAGTAGTGTTAGCGAGTGCATAAGAATTGGTGCTTATGAATGTTGCAAGTACAGCACTTACTATCGTGATAATCGTTTTTAGTCTCAGAGAAATCATGGTGCGATGATAAGTGATGAGCAATTTCTTTGAAAGAGGAGTTGGTTATCTCACAATGGTTTCAAAGTCCTTACAACAGCGTGATATGCAAATGAGCGTATCAAACGCCGTCCCTTGAATTCTGATAAAATCGCAACACAGAGCCATTAATCGTATGCTAAGAGAAAAATATTGATGGATGCAAAAATCTCATTTCGAACTTTTTATAATCGCCTTAAAGTTAAAAATTATGAATTTAATGGCGATTCTGAATATTTTTGTCCTGAATGGTGGAGTTGAGGGGACTCGAACCCCTAACCCCCTGCTTGCAAAGCAGGTGCTCTACCAATTGAGCTACAACCCCAAATATATCTAAGGCCCGCCTATGATACAGAGTCTTTTTGGGTTTGCCAGACTATTCTGCCGTTCCCTTTATGTAGCAGTTGTCCTTTAAGGAACAGCGGCTTTATATTTGTATGGACAATGTCATTACAGTTGCTATACTGTAGATGTCTCTTCCGCCAGCAATTATGACAACCATTCAGATTCGTACCAATGAAAAAATTAAGGCATCAGCCCAGCAAATACTGGGCAAACTTGGTTTGGACTTAAGTACTGCCATTAACATGTATCTTGTGCAGATTATTGAGAAGAAGGGTATACCCTTTGAAATTTTGACAAAGAACGGGCTTACTGCAGCCCAGGAAAAGGAAATTCTAAAGGAGATTGAGTGGACAAAAACGCACGGGAAAAGCTATTCATCTGCACGGGAATTGCATAAAGATATTCTGGCTTCGTAGCGATGAAGTCAAAATATCAGATTAAAGCCAGCAAGCGCTACAGAAGAGATGTAAAACGGCTTATAAAGTCCGGGGTAGATTTAAAGCCTCTTGAGGATATTATTGATATATTGGCCGCCGGAAAAACATTAGCGCTCAAGCATAAGGATCACGCGTTAAAAGGGGAATATACAGGCGTGCGCGAATGCCATATCTCGCCGGATTGGTTATTGCTCTATGTAAAAGATAATGATGAGTTGTTTTTACTTCTTATTGGCACCGGAAACCACAGACAAGCGCTGGGAATAGAGTAGGTATTCTTACAGCGTGGCGGGTGGCGGCTGGCTGGCCAGGCCCGGAATAAGGTACTTAATGGGCCCCAGCAGGAAGCCTTCCGTATTTGTCATAAAGGCCAGGCTCCAGAAAAATAAGAATAGAGAAATGAGAATCATGAGGTTATAGACACCGCCTATTTTCTGCATCCAGTCGGCATCGCCAATGGTGTCGCCTACTTTTTCCCGGTACTTGAGTATGAAAAAAGCGCTGACAATGCCGACAATACCCAAGATGATTCGTTGCATCAGGCGGCGATGGCTGTTTCGATGATCTTCTTCACATCTTCTTTGGATTTAGAACCAACGAATTGCGTGGCGATTTCGCCGTTTTTAAAGATGATGAAAGTAGGAATACTCATGACACCGTATTCGCCGGGAACTTTGGTGTTGTCATCCACGTTCATTTTAACAATCTTTATTTTGCCATCGAGCTCAGTGGCGAGTTCTTCCAGAATAGGACTCATAGTCCGGCAGGGTCCGCACCAGGGTGCCCAGAAATCGATAAGGACAGGGATGTCGGACTTTAATACTTCGGTTTCAAACTGATCATCAGTAATGTCGTGTGCCATAGAGTGTAATTGGGGAAAGTTCAGGATCAGTATAAAGCTCCGTGAAAGTATTGCCAGTTTGTTTATCGTTTTTTGTTGGTTAGTTTATCGATCTTCTGTCTTTCAGATAGAAGTACAGAACGATAAACGAACAAACGAACCAACTAACAAACGATGTCGACATACAGGGATTTATTCATCCCGCCCTCTTGAAAGAATTCCTCGGGTAATGGTTTTGCCCGTTTCCACTCCCGGTTGTCCGTACGGGTCGATGCGGTAGAGTTTCCCTAAAAATACCACTTCGTTCATCATGAGAAAGAAAAGCTGCCCAAGGTGGAATGTATCCAGGCGCGGCATGGAAATCGTGACTGACGGCCGTTTTACCGTGAGGAGCGCCTGGCTCGTGCCTTCGTAGCAGGCATCCATCAGCTGGCCAAACGTTTTACCGGCCATAAAACTATAGGCCGGGTGAATATCGGTCGGTACCGTCAGCCGCGGCTTTTCGCCTTCGGTTATAAACAAGTGCCACGTACGGCGCGGGCCTTGCATCCACTGTTGCAGAAGAGAATGCTGGTCTCGTGTGCCAATGGCGGCGAGCGGAATGGGGTTGGAGGTTTCTTTTTTGCCCAGACTTTCGGCAATGAGTTGCTGGTTCCAGCCGGCAATAGACCGCAGCCGTTCCGAGTATGGCATAATGACGCGGACATTGTAGTTGCGCTTGGTATCCAGAATGTATTGCACGCACGCCAGCAGCGCCGCCGGGTTTTCATCCAGATTGGTTTCCTGGCAAATGGTGTCCATTTCCTTGGCGCCGCGCACGAAGCTGTCGATATCAGTATCAAAGAGCGCCAGCGGCAACAGGCCGATGGGTGTAAAAATGGAAAAGCGTCCGCCCACTGCCGGCGGCAGTGGCAGCATGTGAATGCCCTGGTCCAAACAGAAATCGTGGAGAAAACCTTTCTCCGGGTCGGTAATGGCAATGACCCGTTCATGGGCTTTGTCCTTGCGCACTTTTTTGAGTTCGTCGTAACACAGGAAGAACAGACTCATGGGCTCCAGGGTTTCGCCGGATTTGCTGGCCACTACTACCAGTGTCTGGCGCCAGTTAACCGTGCGCAGCGTGCGGAGCAGAAAAGCCGGGTCCAGTGTGTCGAGCACAATAAATTCCACTGATTCCGGTTCGCCGAATGCTTCCTGCAGCACCTTCGGGCCAAGGCCGGAGCCACCGATGCCGATCCATATAACAGTCTGGATACCTTCAGCTTTTACCGAGGCAGCGGTCTCTTTTACCCGCTCAATAGTCTGCCTGTCGTAAGGGTCCATGGACCACGCGTGCTCGCCGTTGCTTCGTTCTTTCAGCCACTCTTCCACATGGCGCTTCATGGTGGTGCGTAATGACGTGAGTTCCACGTCCGGTACGCCCATAGACTGCGTAATGGCTTTGGCTGATGCGCCGGTTATATCGAGGTGAAGCATGGGTTTAGGGTTTAATCAGTAATTGATACTTTATAGCCGGTAGTAGCTGCATATCTATAGGTAGCCGATGACAAACTACAGACTTTTTGCTCGTTTGTGGAGTCTCTTTTTCTGCACATTTTTCACAGGGATCGAAGAGCGGCGGCAACGCGGTCTTCCGTCGTTTGCAGATCGGCTGGCAATTCTTTGAGAGCATGCATGACGGTCTGTGTATCGTAACCAAGTGAAGTAAGAGCGGAAATAGCATCGCGGTCGAACTCGTTGCGTACCGGCGTGCCGGCTTCGTGCATGGGTCCGAAAATATCCGGATCTTTTTCCATCATTCCCTTAAAATCAATCAGAAGTTTTTCTGCCGTTTTTTTACCGATGCCTTTAATGGATGTAAGCAGGCGTTCATCCTGTTCGGCTACCGCTTGCACCAGAAGATTGCGGGGTACCGCACAGAGTTCCAGCGCCAGGCGCGGACCGATGCCTTGTTTTTTAATGAGTTCTTCAAACAATGTCCGTCCGGCTCTGTCGGGAAACCCGTATAAATCCAGCCGGTCTTCGCGCAAATAGGTAGAAATCCACAGCATGTGTTGCGTACCTTCTTCCAGTGTGTCCCATGCGTCCAAAGGTATGGACACGCGGTAGCCGACACCCTGCACATCCACTGTCGCTTCTCCCGGATTCAGCTTGTGAATGGAACCTCGTAAGTGGGCAATCATGGTGAGATCTTAAATGATTCCTGAGATTACGGAAAGCATCCTCTGCAGGAATATGAATCTTGAATTTGGAGTCTTGAGTCATGAATGCAAGATTCAAAATTCATGACTCATGACTCATTTATTCATCAATCTACGTATTCCAATTATTAACAATTTATGTTATAATAATATGAAATGCACACCCTTAACCGTATTGCTGTCGGAGGCGTTCTGCTTGCAGCCGCCATTCCGTTTTACACAACGTTTGCGCAGGTTGTTCCTACCAAGGAAGAATTAACATCGCGTCTGGAAACGGTAATCCAGGATGCCAAAGATGCGTACAGATTTGCGCGCGGCCAACGGGAGATGCGTGTTCAGAATAAAGGTCTGGCAAAGGAGCTGGAGAAACAGCTTGTTGTTATCGCGCAGAAGAGACGGGAGCAGCGTTTGAAAGTGGCGTTTTTGCGTCATGAGCTCGCGAAAGTGCAGACACATTCTTCGGGTGCAGCTCTGGAACTCGCGGCTACTTCCAAATTACTCGGCAGGGAGTCGGCGCAACTGTTGTCGTTTCTCCGGTTTGTGCATTTGCGTGATGTGGCCATGAACGACACGGGTCCGACGGACACCAGTATGCGTTTGTTATTTTCCCATGTGTTCGGCGCATCGCTTGGTGAAACAGTGGATGAAGATCTGCGCATGATGGCGTTATCCAACGCGCGTCAGGAATTAATTGTTTCGCTTATTGCCACGAGTAAGGACTTGGATACAAAAATTTCCAAGCTGAGTACAGCCGAGCAGGCCTATACCCAGCGTCTGGTTATTGCGGAGGGGGAGTTGGATAGCCAGGAAAAAGACTATGCCGACATGCTGAAAAAAATTGCCATCGCCAACAATGAGGATCAGGTGACCGATGAGCAGAAGACGGAGGAAGCAGCCATTGCGCAGGAAGTGGGCAGCCAGGTGCAGGGTATCCAGGATGAGCTTGCCCGCATTAATATGCGGTACCAGCGTAAGGCCGAGCGTGATCTTATCCGTCTGGGTATTCTGGATGCTCAGCCGGGGGAACATTCCGAGGATACGCAGCAGAAGGCAGTCACATATTCATCGTCGTATATTTGGCCGGTGCACGGTCCGGTGTCGGCCGGTTTTCATGATACCGGTTATTTCAGGCACTTTGGTTTTAACCATAATGCCGTTGATATCGTCACGCACCAGGGGACAGCTGTAAAAGCCACGGCTGATGGGGTTGTGTTCAAGGCACGCGACGGCGGTGCCAAGGGCTTCTCTTATATTCTCATCGGCCATGGCGGCGGATACACATCACTGTATGGTCATATGTTTCAAATGATCGTTACTCCGGGCGAAGAAGTGCACCAGGGTGATATTATCGGGTACAGCGGCGGCATACCGGGAACGTGGGGGGCCGGGCCATACACCACCGGCGCACATGTGCATTTCCAGATGACGCTGAACGGTAAACTTATTGATCCGTTGACGGTATTGCCGTAATAAAAAAGATCTGCCTTTGCTTTTAGTGACGGATGAAGACTGTGTGCACACACGGACTAACGGGTTTTTTGCAGCCCCGTGTGTTGTTCCAGACGCAATACACGGTCTTTGATGCCTTCTATTTCGTCCTTGTTGGCACCCTGTACATCGTATCGGATATTTTCAGCAACCAAGTCAAAATGCTCCATTATCTCCTGCTTCCAGATATGGATTTCTCCTTTCATATCGCCTATGTCATTTTCGATTCTCTCAAAACGTATTTCATAGGAACCGATCATATCCATAAGTATATGAATATCCTGTTTCGTTGCCGGTGCTGCGGGGTCTTCTGTTGTCATGCAAACATTCTAGGGTTGTCAGTCTGATCGCGGACAGAGGAGTTATCAACAAAAAAATGGCCGAACTGTTTTTCGCTCTGCCATCAGCCATAAAAACGGTTCTGTAGCGTCGCGGAACGCCAGTTTTTATAGCGGCCCGATGACCACGACAAATTCTCCTTTCTTCATAATGGTTTTGGCAACTTCCACCAGATTTTTTACGGATGTCTGAATAATTTCCTCGTGCAGTTTTGTAAGCTCCCGCCCAAGGACAACAGCTCTATCCGGCTGATCTTTTAAATACTCGCTCATTTCCAGCAGTGTTTTTTCTATGCGATGGACGGACTCGTAAAAGACGATTGTTTTTTCTTCCTCTTTTATGGATTCGAATAAAGTTTTTCTGCCTTTTTTCATGGGCAGAAATCCCAGATATAAAAACTGATGAATAGGCAGGCCGCTGGCCGAAAGTGCAGCTAAAAATGCAGCAGGGCCGGGAATTACTTCTATCTTTATTCCTTCCAGACGCGCCTTGGAAACCAGCGCGTAGCCGGGGTCCGAAATACCGGGCGTGCCGGCGTCACTCACCAGCGCCAGGTGTTCTCCTTTCTTTAGGCGCTCAATAATCCAGTTGATTTTCCCTTCATCGGTATAGCCATGCGCGCTGATGAATTCTTTTTTGGGAATCTCCAGTTGTTTGAATAAATTGCCCGTCACCCGCGTGTCCTCACACACAACGGCATCCACCATTTTTAAGGTGTTTATGGCGCGGAGCGTAATGTCGCCGAGGTTACCAATGGGGGTGGATATGATGGATAGCATTCTAAAAAGATAGTAATGATAAATCTTTGATATGTCATGGTGCTTGTCCGCCGTGGCTCAAGAGAGCGAAGGTGGGAGCCTAAGTACGAAACATTGACAAATTAAACAAAATATATAATATACATATTAAGTTGTCCACAAAACGGGTCTCAACGGGAGACTTGAATGTGGATGATGTCGCTCTTTGGGAGGTGTAATTCGGATGGATGCGATTCTTATGCGGACGCTCATGAAGCTCTACATGGAGCAGCCAGGTTTGTATCGGGAGCTCGTGCGTAATGCCAAGAAGGGCACAGTAATCACGGTCAGCTCTCATTATCAGTCGCTGCTCATCGGCATCGGTATGATGGAAGCTGAATCCAGTCCCCCGAACACACAGCCTTACATCGGCAGGGACTATCATAGCCTCTTGAAGGCGCTGCCGGCCGACAAGTCGCTTGAAGAGATCATCCTTGCTGCGATCAGCACCAAGAGCTAACGGAATTCTCCCAACCGAGAATCCCAAGAAGGCCGCCCCACCCGGGCGGCCTTTTTTCAAAGCAGCCTCACCCCGGCGCTCTGGCGCCACCCCTCTCCCTCTTGTGAGAGGGGAACCTGGAAAAGAACACAAAAGTGATTCAAAGGGTTACATACGTTTCATCTTTTGCTACACTGGCTGCATTCCAACGCCTTTTTTTATGCCCGAGAAGAACCCCACACCCAACGAACAGCCGGAGCTGGAAGGACTTTCCACTCTGGGAAAAATATTACCGCGGCCGATAGTTGCGGAAATGGAGGAGAGTTACCTGAACTACGCCATGAGCGTGATTGTCGCGCGCGCGCTTCCGGATGCCAGAGACGGCTTAAAGCCGGTGCACCGTCGCGTGCTGTATGCCATGCATGAGCTGGGACTGCGTTCCAATGCGCGTTTCCGTAAATGCGCACTCGTAGTCGGTGAAGTGCTTGGTAAGTACCACCCGCACGGCGACCAGTCAGTCTACGATGCTTTGGCCCGTATGGCGCAGGATTTCTCGCTGCGTTACCCTCTTATTAACGGACAGGGAAACTTTGGAAGCATAGATGGCGACAGCCCGGCAGCCATGCGTTACACGGAGGCTAAAATGACGAAGCTTACGGAGGAAATGCTGGCCGACATAGAAAAAGATACCGTCGATTATGTAGCCAACTACGACGCGTCGCGCAAGGAGCCGGCCGTACTGCCGAGCCGCGTCCCAAACCTGCTCTTAAACGGAACGGTTGGTATTGCCGTGGGTATGGCCACCAATATTCCGCCGCATAACCTGGGCGAACTTATTGATGCCACGCTGCATTTGGCTGATAATCCGGAATCAACAGTGGAAGACCTGTTGAAATACGTGCAGGGACCGGATTTTCCGACCGGCGGTGTTATCTATAACAAGGAGATCATCAAGCAGGCGTATCTTACCGGTCGCGGTAGCATTATTGTGCGCGGCAAGGCGGATATTGAGGAGAACAGCGGCGGCCGTTACTACATCCGCATCAGCGAAATTCCGTATCAAGTGAATAAATCCACCATGATCGAGCGTATGGCCGAACTGGTGAATGAGAAATTGATCGTCGGTATTTCAGATATTCGCGATGAGTCCGACCGCGATGGAATCCGCATCATTATCGAGTTAAAGAAAGACGCCTATCCGCAGAAGATTTTGAATCAGCTGTTTAAAATGACGGAGTTACAGAGCAGCTTTGGTTACAACATGATTGCGCTGGCCGACGGCATTCAGCCGCGCCTTTTGAACTTGCAGGAACTGCTCCAGATTTTCATTGAGCACCGTCGTGTGGTCATTATCCGCCGCGTTACGTTTGAGCGTGATCGCGCCAGAGAGCGGGCGCATATTCTGGAAGGACTCAAGATTGCGCTGGATAATATTGATGAAGTGATTGCCACAATCCGTAGCAGCGAGACACGCGATGTGGCGAAGGAGAATTTAATTAAGAAGTTTAAGCTGAGTGAATTGCAGGCTGACGCCATTCTGCAAATGCGTCTTCAGACACTGGCCGGCCTGGAGCGTAAGCGCATTGAAGATGAGTTAAAGGAGAAGCTGGATTTTATTGCCGAATGCGAAGCGATTCTGAAAGACCCCAAGCGTGTGGATGCCATTATGAAGAATGAGCTTATTGATATCCGCAAAACGTACGGCGACCTGCGCCGCACAACGGTGATCCCGCACGATATCGGTCAGTTCAGCGCCAAAGATACGATTCCGAACTCGCCGATGATTATCAGTCTGACGCGGTCCGGTTACGTGAAGCGACTGGCTCCGACGCAATTTAAGGCGCAGAACCGTGGCGGAAAGGGGATTATTGGCCTTACCACAAAAGATGACGATGAGGTGCTGTCCATGATTTACGCCATGAATCATGATGACCTGCTCTACTTCACCAATACAGGCCGCGTCTTCCGGGCACCGGTTTATGAGCTGCCACAGGCCAGCCGCATTGCCAAAGGGCAGGCGATTGTGAACCTGCTTCAGTTGCAGCCGGGCGAGCGGATTACCTCTATTTTAAAGTCGAACATGGAAGGCAAGACGCACCTCTTTATGGCTACCAAGAAGGGGACTATCAAGCGCACGGAGTTGGCTGAGTTCGATAACATCCGTAAATCCGGTCTCATTGCCCAGAAATTGCCATCCGGCGACGATTTGCAGTGGGTTCTGGCTACCAGCGGAAAAGATGAAGTGTTCCTTCTTACCAAGAAAGGTAAATCCATCCGCTTCCCGGAGGAGGATGTACGTGGCATGGGCCGTTCGGCTGCCGGCGTGCGCGGTATTAAGCTGGCGCCAGGGGATGAAGTGGTAGAAGCCAACCTTATTACCGATAAGAACAGTAACCTGCTTGTAGTCATGGAAAATGGCTTGGGCAAGATGACATCGGTTGATGAGTACCGTTTGCAGGGGCGTGCCGGAACCGGTATTAAGGTGGCTCAGCTCACGGCGAAGACGGGCGATATTATCGGGGCATCTGTGTTGAAAGAAGGCGATGAAGGCGATCTGCTGTGTGTGAGTAAGCAGGGCCAGACCATTCGTATGCGCTTGTCGGACATTCCATCCCGCGGCCGTGCTACCCAGGGCGTTATTATCATGCGTTTGAATGCCGGCGATAAAGTAGCCAGTATGAGCGTTGTTATGGAGGATAAGGCAGCCGAAGAGGCTATGGCACAGGCAGCCGAGGAAGCCCGCGAAGGTGAAGTAGACGAGCTCCTAGAGGAAATCGGGCAGATTGAGAAAGCGGCCAAGAGCCATGAGCGCAAAGCGAAAAAAGCCGCCAAGAATATAGGAACGGTTTCCTAGGCTATATCTGGAAATTCATTGAATTCTCTTGCAATACACCATTTTCCTTCTACAATCCGTCCACTATGAAGTCCGGAATCCACCCCCAGCTATTTGCAGACGCCACCACCACGTGCGCGACTTGCAGCACGGTATATGCCATCCCAAGTACCGTAAAAGAGCAGTCTGTAGAAAACTGCCGTAACTGTCACCCTGTCTATACGGGCAAGCAGAATAAGGAATTGAAGGGCGGTCGCGTTGATCGTTTCCGCAAGCGTATGGCTGCTAAATCTGCCTAATTGGAAATATAATGAATTAATAGTCAAAAGCGCCAGTCTGCCCTATGGTAGATTGGCGTTTTTTCACAATCTCCGGTTTTTGAGGTGACTCATGTCCCTGGTCATTGCTCCCCGTGTTCTCCAGGCGCAGTTTGCCGATCAATGGCTCAAGCCGACGGGCAGGGTGTATCTTGCCGATACATTTGACCCGCTCTTTTTATTTCTTGATGATTTGAAATGCGTTCCGACAAGAGACAGCATGACAAGTGTTGAGGCGTATATTGCGCTGGGAGGCATTACAAATGTCTCCACTCTGAAAATCTCACTCCTTACCGTGTCAGAACTTCTCTCACGATTCGGACAGCTGCCGGAGGAAGAATCAATCCGGCCCGCTGCTGATTTTTTTCATGAGTGGGTGAGCCTGCTCCGGGGCTTCGGTCCTGAATTCTCCGCTTCCTATGTGACAGCACTCCTGAAGCAAAGGGATTCTGCCTGGCGATGGACAGCCGCCAGCCTGGGTCATGTTCCCATAAACAGTGTGGAGTCGTTGCTGTGGCTCACTCTCGGTTACCACGAGGTGGGGGAGTGTGAAACTGCGGAACGTTTTCAGAAGCTTCTGTTGCTCGTTCCCAGGGCTCTCTTTCTGGGCCTGACGACTAACGGAGCAGAGGCAATTTTTCTTTCTCATCCCGGTACGTAAGTTGTGAAAAATCCCGGCCGGACTGTATTGTCCGGCCTTTTTCTTGCATGAATACATAAAATGATCAGAAGTATTTTTTGGCTTCTATAAAACAAAATATTGATCAAAAAATAGATACAACACATACTTTCTGCTTTTCGCCAGCCGTACAAGTTGCACCAGTCCTTCCCACCCCGTACAGTATCCAGATTTGTGAAGCGCAGCCGTGAGGCTGCCTTCCACAACTCTCTCACCCTTCGAC
>JAQBQQ010000037.1 GCA_028286915.1 Candidatus Peribacteria bacterium
GGCACGTGGAGGAATTCGGTGTCTATGCCCGCGATGAGCTGGGACAAAAAGTGTACTTTGATGCCGCTAAGAAATTTGATGGCATGGGAAAGAAATAGGGGTACAGGAGAGTCAGGGGAAGCAGGAGGTATAAGGGGCAGAGATTCCTTTGGTATTCGCTTGATTCCCTTATACCCCTTGTACCTCCTGTGCCCACGTTTTTGTGTTGTGATAAATTTGCTAAAACTAAATAAATATGTTAATATATACATCTCATCTTCTGAGGCGAATGCTTGGATAGTCTAGGCAGTACGTACAGACAGGTGACTAACACAAACACCGTCCTATGCGACAACTAGGGGCGGTTTTGTTGTGTATTACGCGGGATATAGCTCATGAAGCATATGGAATTGCACTATCAAAAAAGATAGTAATCTATTCCAACACATTTTTTTCTGACTCGGCTACAGTTCAGCAAAACCCGTTTTTTGGCCTTTTCTTTGACAGGTACTTTTTGAATAGCTGGCACTCGTCAATGGAGAGTGCTAGACATTGGTGTGCGTATCCTTATACTTACAACGTTATTTCATTCCCACTTTCATTATGATCGGTGGTAACGATGGTCAGTCTTGTGGTTGCTAATTGCATCCACAATACAACCAATTAGGAATAAAGCGGCTTCGGCCGCTTTTTCTCTGTATACTCTATATAAAGCGCTAGACGCAGCCATATCTATTGCCTAAGCTGTTGTTGTTATTTCTTTCCACTCCTTTTTATGATCGGTGGCGATGAAGGTGGTTGTTGCGACGGCTGTAAGTAAGCTCCCAGCAAACCCTATAAAAGAAAAGCGGCTCCGGCCGCTTTTTTGTAGCCAGCAAAGATGTAGTAATTTACGAGAGATGCCGGTGAAACGGCGTGTCCATTGCTTCGCGGTACCAGTGCTTTACGCCGCTCCAGGGAGTGCGCTTTGGGTACAGCTGATGAATACGGATCATCATGGGGTCGCGCTTTGCCTGCTGCAGAAACAGTAAGTGGAGGCAGAAACCAAGCAGAATCATAAGCATACCGGCCAGTATTTCGTGATCGTTAATAACAGGGGATGCCACATTACTCCCGGCAGACGCATGGAATGCAGGGGCGGGCATCAGCATTTGTTCCGTTGGTGCAATTGTTACGTTGGTTACCAGGGCCCCGCCGCTGTTTAGCTGGGCAAGCAGGAGTGCATTGGATGCACTGGTAAGGCTTAGAATACCAATGACCAGTGCGGCAATAGTAAGGTGTTTGTGCAGAAAGTGGTGGTGTGTGTTTGACATTTCATCTTATTATAGCGGAAATTGGCTGTTTTTACAATCTTTTAAACAGGCGAATACTCCAAGATCTGCCCGGTTGCCCATGTTTCATTTTACATTTTTCATTTTTCATTCTACATTTCCCATCCCTTAGTAAAACAGGTCTCTTCTAAGGCTGCGTTCGTTTTTCACCCGGCTCATTGCTTGTGGTTCCCAGTCCGCCGAGGCGGACGAAGGAAACTCAGGGCAATGCGGTACGGGCAGAAACCATCCTTCATATCAACGGCCCCATCGTCTATCGGTTAGGACAGCAGGTTTTCATCCTGCAAAGCCGGGTTCGACTCCCGGTGGGGCTGCCACGTTTAGTTTAAGCCAAAATATTTAAGCTTGAGCAACTGTAGATATGCTTTTTCTCTTAACAAATAAATTTTTCCCAATACCGAAGAGCATAAAGAAAGATCCGATAATTAAAAATACTTTCTTAAAATTGATTTCTTGAATATTAACTAATTTTGTTTGTGGATCTGTATGTATAGCCAAATATATAAAAATAACAATAAAACAAAAGGGCATGAGTATGTAAAACGTTAATAGACTCCAGGTCTTTGCACGTTTTATAGCATCAGGTGTTGTATACATAGTTGGTGCTTGCCAGGCAGTAAATGCCAATGATGAAACAAAAAGAGCGCAGCCAATAAGAAATGATACGAACGCTGAGAAGCCCTGCAAGTAAAAAAATATTGCTGCAAAAGTCCATAAACCTGTAGAGATATGAGCAAAAGAAACGGCTTTGCTGTGAGCAAATTGTAATTTGGAATTTAAATCCGAATATTGCATGTCGATTCTCGCTTTTACCGCTGATGGCTTAGAAAGCTTAAAGAGATCGATATACATTCTAATCTGTATAAATAACAAGATAAGAATTATGACAAAAACTATAAATGGAATGAGATTTGAAATCATATTTAAGAGTATATATGTAAATATGTATTTGTCAAAATATTGTAGTATGTCTTAATATACGAACATGCTTTTTAAAGAATGTATGAAATTTGTATCAGGTTCTTATGCCAATTTGTTATAATTTCAACAAAAGAGTTCGTAACTCGCGTTCTTTGGCCTGCCACGTAAAGAGCCTAAGGGCTCAGGTGATATATAGATAATAATATACAATTAAAACATTTTTATGTGGACGTTCCGTGGAGCTGCAGAACGTACTTCACGCTTTGCGTAAAACAAAATTAGATGAGCCATTTTCTTGGAATATAGTACAGGGTCAATAGTACTCGGTGCCCTTTTTATACGGTATGCTGTCCTCCACATGCTGAAAAAATTTATTATCACTGTCTTTGGTCTTGGGGCCATCGGCTTATATATCTATTTTCTGGTATTACCGACGCCACCGTGCAGTAAGCCCGTTACGTACGGCATTGGTACCGTGGATACCAGATTCGGTATTACCAAAGATGCCTTTTCTTCAGCTGCCAGGGAGGCCGTTGGCCAGTGGGAACAGGCTGCAGGCAAACATTTATTTACCGAAGCTCTGGTGGGCGATGTCATGGTGAGCGCGGTGTATGATAAGCGTCAGGAAGTGCGTGATCGTTTGGATAAAATGGGTGTGCAGATTGCCGGCGATAAAGAATCATTTACCGCTTTGCAAAAAAAACATGACGCCCTGGCCGCGGCGTATGACACGGCGATCAGGACATATGAGACAGTATATGCGCGTTACACTGCAGAAGATGCGTTGTATAAAGAGGGAGTGGCCCGCTTGCATAGTGGCAGCGCGACGCGCGATGACAGCCGGTTACTGGAGACGAAGCGTCTTGCCATTAATGCCATGGTGGATGAGCTGGCTATCCGTAAGGCGGCATTAAAAGAGCAGTTATTGAGCGTGAATGCGCTGGCGGAGGCATTGAACCAGAGCGTGCAGCAGCATAACACTGCGGTAGATGACTTTAACACGGTAAGTGGAACATTGCCCAAAGAGTATGAAGGCGGCCTGTATAAAAGCGCGGCAGATGGTAACAATACCGTGGCTATTTTTACTTTCACCAGCCACGCTGAGCTGGTGGGATTACTGGCGCATGAGTTCGGGCATGCGCTGGGGCTGGGCCACGTAGAGGATCCGCATGCCATTATGTACCGCTTGAATCTGTCGAATACGGGGAGGATTAATGAGACGGATGTACAGGCACTCAAGCTCCTGTGCGTTTTGAAATAGCGTGAAGCGGACAGGGTGAATTATATGCGGCTCATCGGTTTATGTGTGACTGATACAGAAAATCTATTCTTTTTTCTAGGAGAGACCGTGCCTGTGACACTATAATCGCGATTAATGACTTTTTCCTCCTCTCTGTCACAGCAGGCGTCGGGAGGCATAAAAAATGTAACAAACCGGGACTGGAAACAGACGGCCATTATTACGGTATTCATAGGTATCATTTTACTGACTGCTTTGCTGCCACTGGCGGGGGATCTTTTTTTTGTAGAAAATCTCATACCACTGCAGGAATCCGGTATTAATTGGCTCCTCTTTTTTGTGCTGCTTCATGCCCTTACAGATACATCCGTAGGGCTCGCATATGTGGTTGTCTCACTGTCGCTTTTATATATTACGGATAATGCCGGCAAGCGCATGTCGCTCTTGTGGCTGTTTTTGATTTTCGGTTTTTTTATCATCGGCTGCGGCCTGATGTATTTTGTTGTCGCCGTATCCGACTGGCGGCCGGCAGACTGGGCGTCGAAAAGCATTCAATATATTGTCGCGTTTGGTTCTGTTGCCACTGCCGTTGCCATGCCTTCGCTTATGCCGAAAATGCTGGCATTCGTGCAATCAACCGGCTTACTGCAGCAGCGGAAGAGTGAACTGGAAAAGCAAATCTACGAACGTACCCAGGCCGAGGCGCGTGACAGGGCCAGTTTACAGCGGCTGCAAAGCATGGTGGACGTCATGTCGCTGGGTGCGGTGGTATTTGATGAGAAGGAAACCATTTTGTATATTAATCAGCAGTGCTGTGATGTGATGGGACTGAACTTCCATCCGTCTTTATTCATTGGTAAAGATGCCGACTTATATTTTGATCTGGTGAAGACGAATGTGGCGGATATACCTGCGTACATGGCAGTATTGCAGCAGGTATTCGCTTCAACGGAACCGTTGCTTGGTGCGGAAATCCAGCTGCGCGACGGTCGCACCGTTTTGCGTGATACATTGCCGATTCGCGTGGATAATGAGCCGAAGGGTTTTCTTTTTTTGTACCGCGATATTACGAGGGAACGCAGAATCGATGCTGCAAAATCCGAATTCATGTCCCTGGCTTCGCATCAGCTCCGGACACCGCTTACTGCCATTCGCTGGTCTATCGGCCGTTTGGCCCGGCAATTGCAGGGTGATCATAATCAGCAAATAAAAGAGCTTCTTCAGGAAGCCAAGAGCGGTGCAAGGCGCATGGCGCAAACTATCGATACCATGCTGGCCATTTCCCGTATAGAAGCGGAGAAAGTGAATATAGAATTGTCCGAGGTAAAACTGGGGGCGCACTTAAATGATGTGCGAGTGGAGTGCCGCGAGCTGTACGAGCTCAAAGAACAATCTTTCAAACTGGATTGTCCGCCAAATATTTTAATCCACACCGACCCGGATATTCTGCAGGAAATTCTCTTTAATCTCTATACGAATGCCATTAAATATACGCCGGAACAGGGTAGTATTTCGGTTCGTGCATTTATGAAAGACAATAAAGTTCGTATAGAGGTGCAGGATAACGGTTTCGGTATTCCGCAGCATCAGCAGGATAATATATTCCGTAAGTTCTTCCGCGGCGAAAATATTATTTCTCTGGAAACGGAGGGAACAGGGCTGGGTTTATACCTGGTATTTTTACTGGTGAAACTGTTAAACGGCTCCATTAACTTTGTGTCGCTGGAAGGAAAGGGAACCACGTTCATATTGCAGCTGCCGGCAACGGCAATGGTATTGGCAAGTGAATTATAGTTTTATGCGTTGATGTCCGGAATCAAATTTACTTGTGAGGCTGTACGAATAATTACGGCTCAACGGTACATTCTTTGCTGCAGCCGTCACCATTGAGAGTATTTCCGTCATCACACGTTTCGTTGCCGCCGCGTTTGCCGTCGCCGCAGGAGGTGATTTCCAGGCAAGTGCTTGGTGCGCCTTTGCAGCTATGGCCAGGTTCAATACGGCAGATGCCGGAACAGCCGTCACCGGGATTGGAGTTGCCGTCATCGCAGGTTTCGGAGCTGGAAATAATGCCGTCGCCGCAGGCAATAAAGCATTTGCTGAGCGTTCCATGGCATTGGTAGCCTGTTTCAATAGCGCAGCTTGCGGAGCAGCCGTCTCCATTTTCAGTATTACCGTCATCGCAGGCCTCATCAATCTGCAAGCCGTCCCCGCAGCGTAAGTCCGTACTGGTTTTACCCGTAATGCTCGTGGGGGCGGTGTAAGACGTTGCCGGTTGGGCATAGGTGGGAATGTCGTCACGCGCGTGTACGCGGTGGATGGAAGATGAAGAGGAGGAAGCAGAGGTAACAGCCGGACTAGCAGAGGATGATACAGGCTCCGAAGAAGCCGATGACTCGGACGACGCCGGGGAACTGGACGAGCCGGAGCTGATGGCGCACGTGCTTGGTTCGCCGGCGCATGTGGTATCTGGTTCCATGACGCAGGTTGCCGAACAGCCGTCGCCGGCGGCCGTATTGCCGTCGTCGCATATTTCCGGCGCTTCTATTTTTCCATTGCCGCAAGTTGTGGATGTGTGGCAAATGGCCGGTGAGCCTTCACAGGTAAAGCCGGCTTCCGCTGCACAAATGGCGGAGCAGCCATCGCCGTTTTGCAGGTTGCCGTCATCGCATTGTTCAGCGGTATCCAGCTGACCGTTGCCGCAGCCTTCCTGAAGTGGGAAGCACTGGCTCGGTTCGCCCATGCAGGTGAATCCACTTTCCACGACGCAGGATCCTGAACAACCGTCACCATCCTGCATATTTCCGTCATCGCATTGTTCGTAGCTTTGCATGTCACCATTGCCGCACTGCGGTTCGGATGACGCGGTGGCTTTATCCACGGCATCCAATAAGCTGGCCTCAATATTTGATACCACATAGAAATAGGCCGGAATACTAACGGCTGCCGCAAGCGCCAGTGTCGCCGTGATACTTTTAAGTATGTGTATTTTCATATCAGATCAGTATAGCGTTTTTTTGGCTCCGGCTCAATGCATCAGACCTCTATTTTGTCTTTATGCAAGAGAGGGATCGGCAGGTTTTTTGTCGAGCAGCATCTGCAGGTAGTCCGCTGTGACGTTTTTGTACTGATGTGGCAGATCCTGTTCCGCCACGTTGAATTCCGCCAGTATGCGGAGCGTTCCAATGGAAGAAATAGATGCTTCATTAATATGGCCATGGCCGCCCTGGCTAAGCTGATGATCCAGAATCCAGCCGCGCAGGTACGCCAGATCTTTGGCCATGGCGAACCGTGCGTGGTTGGCTGTATCTATATGTCCGCGCATGACACGGTAGGTGCTGTGCCAGCTGCTGCGCTGTACCTGGGCATAGAGCAGGGGATCCAATTTTTTGACAGACGGCAGCGGTGCATCAGCCGGAACTTTCAGAAAAACATGCAGCTGCCGTATGAGTTGATCCTGAAACACATCGTGGAACGAGGCGCCCATTTCCGCCTTGTGAATGCCAAAGGCGTAAAAATCCGGAAACGGCGAGCTTTCTTCGGAACCAAAGTAGGACGTGCGGAACTCATGTTCATGGCGCATGGCGAGCCCTTCGTACAGTGTTTCATCGTCAATTTTGAGCGGCCCTCCGCCGAAGAGAAATGACTGTTCGCCGTTGGCGGATTGCCGCGCGTGGCCTTCTATTTCGTGGGCGATCAATGCCAGCAGGCGTTCACCGTTTTCCACTGTCTGTGTGGGAATAAAAACGGTCGGACCCAGAACGGATTTATCGCGCACGTCCATGGCGGTCGCCCGGTTGTCTATGAGTACCTGGAAACCACGCTCATTACCTGTATGACGCAAAATGCCGTACTGGTCCAGCGCCCACTCAAATGCCTTTTTACATTGCTCGGCATTGAATTGCAGTGACCGCAGATATGTTTTTTCTTCTTCAGTCAGAATGCTCTGTGCTGATTCAGCCTGACTGGTTTCGCCCCGTGCCCGTCGCGTGTAGTCGTTCTCCGCTATGTCCAATAGAACGCTGTCTGTTCCGGGATATTTGTATTGCAGGGCGCGGCCGATCTTTTCCTCATCCCGTTCCTGCAATCCTTCCACCAGGTCGCAGGTGGCCAGATCATCTTTCATTTTAAAGTACAGGCATAGCTTGGCTATCTGCAGTGTGCGATTGCGTGGCGTAAACAACCGGACGCATTCCAGCAGTTCTTCCAGAATGGCCCGGCTGCCGGCCAGCGAAAAATGTTCAGCATACGAGTACGTAAAGCGGGGATTGTATTCTTCTTTTTGGGACAGGCTGAGCATAAATTTTTCTTGTTCTTCTTCCAGGCTCCACGGGTCTGCCGTATATAACTCGACCGGGTTCCAGGCACTTGTGAGGTCTGTCAGTCGATCCATAATATCTTTCAGTTCCGGTGTAAGGTCATTCACTGTGGGAATTTTTACCTTCTCCACCCGCTGGCAGCGCGCAAAATAGGCGGCAATTTCCGGAAGTGGCGACTGAAGAGAGGGGTTCATATAGACATCAAAAAAACGGAAACAGTATGCACTTGTTTACCGGTATGTCATGACGTTTCTCGGGAAATAGTATGACTGCGCTTCTGTTGATTGTTGCGGTTTCCCTCTAAGAAGAACGTATTCGTCCCTGCTCCGCATATTTTTTCTGTTATGAGACATTCATCTGATTGCGCACGTTTTAGTATGGATTTATTGGATACCAAGGGCTGATGCATCGGTAAGTTCGCGTCTGGCTGCACGTCATCTGTGCATATTCTTTCCCCCATTTTTCTATGTTTAAGCCGACTCTCACCATGGGTATTGCCGCCCTGTTTACGGTGAGTACTGTGGCCGCAGCCGGCATTACCGCTTTTACGGACGTGCCTGCGAATCATTGGGCTGCCACTTCCATTGCCACGGTGAATGATCTGGGTCTTATGACCGGTCCCGGTAATATGCCGAATAAGTTTGATCCGGCAGGTATAGTGAATCGTGCACAGTTGGCAACTGTTATCACCCGCCTATATAACCGGCAAAATCAGAAATTGACGAATATGCAGGAGCAGATCGATTTGTTGACAGCTGAATTACATGGTTCCAGTTCATCACGTTCGTCCAGTTCATCGTCTCTTTCCAGCTCTTCCCGGCCCGGTAGTTCATCGGTGTCGTCTTCGTCCTCTTCCTCGGTTTCCAGTTCCATTCGCGTGTTTCATGCCACGCTGAACGGCTTATCCGAAGTGCCGCCGATTTCCACGGCCGGGACGGGTACCGGTACGTTTACGCTGAATGGAAATACTCTCGCCTATTTTATGAAGGTTGCGAATCTTTCCAGCCCTATTACCGCCATGCACTTTCATGAAGGGGCTATGGGAGTGGCCGGACCGGTTGTGCAGCCAATTTCTTTCTCCGGTTCCGTTGCCAGCGGCAGTTGGACAGGTTTAACGGACGCCCAGAAAGTGGCTCTTGTGAATGGCAATATCTATGTGAATGTTCATACGACAAATAATCCGAACGGCGAAATCCGCGGACAAGTTCGTGTTCAGTAAAGCGCTGATGACCTGTGTGTATCGGCTCCTCCCCGCAGCCGGGGAGGAGCCGTGCTTGTAAAAGAGTACCGGTGGGAGTTGCCCGGAAAGAATCAGCTTTCCCGGCCGTCAGACATATGGATTCTTTCCCCCTGTCCGTATGACTCCACAAGGAGATAAATCAGCGTATACGAACAAGCAAAAACGCATGGCTGAACATATAGAAAAAGGGTACGAGAAACGCGGCAGCTCCAGAAAAACCGCCGAAAAACGTGCCTGGGCGACTGTCAATAAAGTGACCGGTGGCGGTAAAAAAAGCGGATCCGGTCGTGGTAAAGCTATAAATAAAGCGCCGGCACGCAAGGGCGGGCGCAAAGGTGGCAGCCGGTAATTCCTATTCTTTTCACTATTTCTATGCGGGCACTATGGAACGGCACCATCAGCTTCGGCCTCATTACCATTCCGGTAAAACTGTATCCGGCTACGAAAGAGGGGCGGCTGGACATGGATATTCTGCATCAGTCTGATTTGGGCCGCATTCACTATGCGCGTATTTGCAGCGTGGATGGTAAAGAGGTGCCGTACAAAGATGTGGTAAAAGGATACGAAGTAAGCAAAGGGCACTACGTGGTGCTGACAGATGATGACTTCCGGCGGGCCAATGCGCGAAAAACCAAGAGTATCGATATCGTAGGCTTTGCCCGGCAGGAAGAAGTGGACCCGATCTATTATGAGAAGCCGTATTATCTGGAGCCGGCGAACGGTGCCGAGAAAGCATATGCACTGTTGCGTGAGGCGCTCAGGCGTTCGGATAAAGTGGGTATTGCCACGTTTGTGCTGCGGAACCATGAGCATGTGGCTGTTCTGCGGCCGTACAATTCCATTATCGTGCTTAACCAGTTGCGGTTTCAGACGGAGCTACGAGATATGAATGAGCTGCAGATGCCGGACCCCCGTCTGGAAGAGCGGGAAATGGCCATGGCCATGGCGCTGGTGGAGCATTTAACCGAAGAGTTTCACCCGGAGGAATTTAGAGATACATATACCGATGAGTTGCTCCGGGTTATTCGTGACAAGTCCAAAGGCCGGACGCCGAAGCAGAAAGAAAAAGAGCCGGAGCCAACGAAAGTATCGGATCTTTCCAGGTTGCTGCAGGAAAGCATGCGAACAGGCAGGCAGAAGTTTCCGACACACATACGATAGGCAGTTTGCCTATCAGCGGCGCAGCCTATTTTTTTGGTCCTGCTCCGGGGCGGCCGGCAAAAACACACTGTTTCCTGTAAGAGGGTCTTTCATGAATCGTCTCTAAAGTGTATTTCTTTACCCCATGTATGTATGGAGGCACTATCGGACATTATTACGGAAGAGGAGGCGGCGCAGGCGGCCCATGATTTAAAGAAGAGCTGGAGTCCGTTCAAGCGGTCATACGCGGCTAATGTATTGCAACGGTGGCAGCATCAAAAAGGTTTGCAGAAGCGCGTACGAAGATAGGCGGGTTTTTTTGTAATAGTTTTCGCCCGCCTGCGTTATACACTACAGAGACCAGCAGAAAAGAAAGAGAAGAGAGCAGGAGCGGAGCAGTTAACAAACTGTTCCGCCTTTCTGTGTATAGTAATCAGATTATATAAAAATTCAGAACGGCCAGTGAAAACGACGATCAAAATTAAGGCCATCGCTCTGCACCTTTTCGTCCTTATACAGTACTTGCCTATATCGATCCGTTGACTGTCACTGTATGCTTTACGCAGAAGCTACTACTTCATTCATTCTTCTGCATGGCGTCTCCGACTAACACACGAACCGCACTTATTACCGGTGCATCGCACGGTATTGGGTATGAGTTTGCCCGATTATTTGCCAGAGATGGCTACCGGCTCATTCTGGTGGCGCGGGATAAGGAAAGTATGGATCAGCATGCCGATCATTTACGACAAAATTTTGGTATTGATGTCCATGTCTTCGCACGGGATTTATCGCTGCCCGCTGCGGCTGATGAATTGTATCGCGCCGTCATGGCGCAGGCGTTGACAGTGGATGTTCTTATTAATAATGCAGGGTTCTGTCTGTTCGGTAATTTTGATACGACCTACCTGGCGCGCGAAGTGGGCATGTTGCAGTTGAATGTGACGGCTCTTATGGAAAT
>JAQBQQ010000048.1 GCA_028286915.1 Candidatus Peribacteria bacterium
TATCCATCGAAGTCATATGCAAACATAAAGACCGCAAGACGCCATGTCTGGATTATCATATCGGGCAGTGTAGTGCGCCGTGCACGGGGGCCAGGACGCCGGAGCAGTATTACGAGGAATCCATACAAGGAGTGATCGATTTTCTGAAGGGCGAGGAAGAGCCGGTGAAAAAATTATTGAAGGAACGCATGTTGCAGGCGGCGGCGGACAAGAAATTTGAGACGGCCGCGCAATTGCGTAATCACCTGCAGGCACTGGAACGGAAAGATCAGAGTGTTGAACTGGTGTCGGATACATCCGGCGAGGATAGTGACATTATTGGTACGGCACTGCTGGCCGGCCGCGCGCATGTGGTTATTTTGCACCGGCGCGGCGGCAAAATGATCGGCGAGAAGAGTTTTGCACTTAGCGGCAACCCGGAATCCGAGGAGGAAGTTATCAGCCAGTTTATTGCGCAGTTCTATGATGACGATGCCGATATTCCGCCTGTGATCGTTGCCGGGACGGATATTCCCGAACGTGACGTGCTGGAGGAATTGTTAAAAACGCGCCGCGGATACGGCGTGAAGATTATTATTCCGGAGCGCGGCAAGAAGTCGCACCTGCTCATGCTGGCGGAGAAAAATGCCGCCGAGAAGGCGCGGCAGGCCGAAGCCAAATGGGAGGCCGATAAGCGCAATACGGAGACGGCGCTGGAAGAACTGAAGGATATGTTGCAATTGCCTGCTCTGCCGGTGCGCATTGAAGGATACGATATTTCACATTTGGGCGGCACGGAAACAGTCGGCAGCATGGTGGTTATGCGCAACGGCAAGGCGGCCAATGATCAATACCGGTCATTTACCATTCGCACGCTCCGCAAAGGAGACATAGATGATTACTGGTCGTTGAAAGAAGTACTTTCGCGTCGGCTGCGGAGGCTGAGTGCGTCCATTCCCGAAGAGGAAAAGCAGTGGGAGGCGCAGGGCGTCACGTTTGGAAAAGCCAAAAAGGCGGAGCAGGGGTTGCTGGAAGGTATTCAGTCCGGCCACCCGGAAGAACTGACGGATGACGCAGGTTCGTACGAGGATTACACGGTTGCGCGTGCGAATGGCGACATTGTGGCAATGGCAAAGTTGACGGAGCACTCACCGCTTTTCATGGAACTGACATTGGTGTGGGTGGCGGAGCCGTGGCAGGGGACGCGTCTTGGTCAGTTTCTGATCCGGAAAATATTGAAAACGGTAAAGAAGGGCAAGGTGTATACCGCTATTAACCCGGCGCTGGAAAATGTCTACGCCGAGCTTGGTTTCCGTTATGTCATTAAGCCGTCCAGGCTTATGCAGGAAAAGCTGGATAAGCGCCAGGAGGCACAGCCCACGGCATCGCCACTTATTGTCATGATGTGGGAAGCGGTGCAGAACAGGATTGATCCGTCATTTACGGCCCGTCCGGATCTTATTGTCATTGATGGCGGCAAAGGACAGTTATCTGCCGTGTGGGACGTACTGCAGAATATGCAGCTGATGATTCCGGTTATCGGCCTCGCCAAGCGGGAGGAAGAGGTTTTTGTTCCCGGGCGCAGCGAGCCGATTGTGTTTGCCAAAGATTCACCGGCCAAGTTCCTGCTCATGCGCCTGCGCGACGAGGCGCACCGCTCGGCCAACCGTCACCGAGAGGGCAGAGGATTCAAAACGATGAAAGCGTCACTGCTGGATGAAGTACCAGGCATTGGCGATACGACCCGCAATGAACTCATGAAGAAATTCAAGACTATCAGCGGCATACGCGCGGCTTCGGATGAAGACTTGAAAGAATTTTTGTCAGACAGTCAGTTGGAATTATTACGGGTAAAGCTGGCAGAGGACGCGGCGAGGAATGGGTAATAGTAAGTTTTAAGCCTGAAAGGATGCAGAAAATTTGACATATTACAAAAAGTAAATTCTAATATGGTCGTCAGACTTCGTTCTATCCCATCACCGTAGTTGGAGGCAGTGATCATGTCCCTCATCAATTTCCCGACCATTCTGGCCACCACCAGCCAGAAGAAGCGCGACGAGTGGAACGCCATCGCCAAGGAGCTCGCAGGCGACGGTGCTCCGGAGTTCACCCTTTTGGACGAGAAGGTGGGTTTCGTGGAATTGGCCACGCTCAGCGTCATCGAGGTCATCATCACGAAGGCATTGGATGCCTATCTTAAGCTGGGTTACCCGGTGCTGGTGGAGGACTCCAGCTTCGAGATCGAAGCTCTCGGAGGTTTCCCCGGTCCGCTCTACGCTCACACTGAGAAGACCGTGACGAATGCCGGTCTGTGCGGCCTGATCAAATACAATCCTAACCGCCGGGTTTCGGCCAAGGTGGTCATTGGGTTCTACGATCCCGCAGAGCATACAATCTTCACCGCCATTGGCGAGCTCGCAGGTTCCATTCCCAAAGATCCTCAGGGCCCTGATTCCTTCGGGTATGACAATATTATTATTCCCGAAGGCCATTTGCGGACGCTGGCCGAATTGGGATCTGAGGTGAAGAACCGGATTTCCATGCGATGTACGGCCATCGACATGCTTCTGGGCGGCTATTGGACACGGCACAAGGTGACCGAGAGTCCGCTCTGGCGCCCCGGACTTCTCTGACACCCAGTCGGTTCCCCTTCAAAAAGGGAGCCGGCGTTTTTTATCTGTGACATTCTATTTTGTATATGCTCTTATATTTCGCGAAAGATTTTTGCGTTTCGTTCGTCTTTATCGTAGACTCATTTATATTTTCCCACCCACAAATTATGCGTAAAGTTTCTCTCCTTCTCGGCACACTCGGTGGCGCACTCGGCGCTTACCTGCTTAGTAACAAGCCTCTTCGCGATGAAATGATGAAGGCCAAAGATGGCGAAGCCGCGGCTAAAGCTCTCGGCAAGCATCTGCAGAAAGACAGTAAAATGTTTGTGAAAGAAGTGAAGACCTTCGTGGAAAGCGATGATGTGCAGAAGAACTTGCAGCAGGCAAAAAAGTACACGACCGAAAAAATGAACGAAGCCAAAAAAGGCGTGAAAGACATGATGAACAAGAGCACGTCAAAAATGGGCGTCATGATGAAGAAAGAAACAAAGGCGGCTACCAAGGCCGTGAACAAAGTCGTGAAGAAAGTTACTCCCAAGAAGTCCGCTGCCAGGCAGGGTAAAGAAGCTGCCAAGACGGCAGTTGTTCAGTCGCCAACTATGTAATTTTTCTGATTTTTTAAAACCGGCAGCCCTTGGGTTGCCGGTTTTTTTATGCCTTTATTCCATAAAAGCGAAAATCCGGCCGAAACCGCAGGGAATTGTTGACAGATACGTAATTTTCTTTGAGAATGTGCATCCTTCTTTTTTTAAAAATTATGGCTCGTGCAGGAAACTTTGAAGTTCTTAAACCGCCATGTCCTTTGCCGGATTTTCCAACTCTGGCTTTTGATGAACAAAATGAATTTCGATGGGGTGGCGAAGAAATGGAACCTACGGAAGTCTTTCGTGCAGCTCTGGAAACAAGAGAAAAATGCCGAGAGGCACTTTTTAAGAAAATGCAGGCATTAAGTCAGCAAGGAAGAATCGCACCCGAAGAATTGCAACAATCTCTTACGGCAGAAAGGGCATGGTATAAATCAAAATGGGATATTATTGCCTCAGATGAAACAATTTATACAAAATCGGTATCACGTGGAGAATTTAGTGTGAAGCCATATGAAGTTCAGGGGAAAAATACACTTGATCACCCGTTCCCCGGATTCTCTGCAGCCATGGATGCACAATGGCCGGGATATGAAGAGTCGTATCGTAATTTTCTAAAAAAGCATAATGCAGACAAATGGTTCCCGGAGCGCATTGCTTCACTTGGGGCTGTCTTTGTTCCTCACCCCGATGCAAGTGGAGGGGAAAACAGGGAATTGCTGGAGCATATGCGGAGACAGCATAAATATTTTCGCAATGTTCCCACTGTCACAAAATATACTACTGCGGGAGATGTAAAGTCTTTACTTAGTCATTATGATACGGATTTTCCGGTTGCCGTTGTGGATTCCGGCGGAAAGCTTCAGCGTTTTCTTTCCTTGAAAGACGTTGGCAATGCAAAAGATTTAACGACTGTATCAGATATTAAGTCGACAGGAGACTATGGAATGTCTGCTCCCAGCGAAGATATTAAGCCGGAAGATGCTTTTGCTTTACTGGAAAAAACAGGCAAGGATTTTATGTATCGTGAGTTTGATGAAAATATTATTCGTGTGATGTCGCTTACAACCGCAGCTCTGTCCAAGCTTCTACCACCATTTACCTTCCGAGAAGGATTAGGTTCTATTGTCTATCTTGGAATCAATGATTATGAAGGGGCAATTAAAAAGCTTAAATCCTATACAAAATTCGGTATTGCAGGCGCGATTATAGAAACAGCACATGCGGACCGTGATGATGTTATTCACTTTGTGCGTCGTGTACGTGCTCGTTTTCCAGATCTTTTTCTTGCTGCAGGCACAGTAACAGATCCTTTTGCAGTAAGTGAACTTCTGGAAGAAGTAGATGCTGTAAAAGTTGGTATTGCCGAGGGAAGTTCGTGCAGAACCAGTGAAACAGGTGTGGGTATTACGAATGCCTGGGCTGGTTTTGTATGCGGGCAAGCTGCATATGGTAAAGGCACTATTATTTTAGATGGTTGGGGTGGTGGTCTTAATGGAAGTACTCAAGAGTTTTGTGTTGGTATGTCTTTTCATTCTGTCAGAGGACGCCAGGGTGGAGGTGCTTTTTCGAACCGAGCGGAAAGTGCTATGCCACTCGGACCCAACAAAGATGATCCACAAGAAATGCGACAAGGTAAAAATGTTCGTGGTATGGCCAGCAAGTCAGCTGATATTTATCGCCAGAAACAACGAGGAGGAGTAGATGCACGAAAACGTATGGCTTTGCAGATTGAGCCTTATTGGGAAGGTGCTGAAGAATGGCGGCCTTTGCGTTCGCCAAGGACGGTTGCCGGCCTTATGCTTCTTAGTAAACAGCGTTTGCAATCGGCAATGAGTTATGCGGGAGTGCGAAGTTCTGATAAAAGCCCCCATCTTCAGCAATTTCATGAACAGGCTGAATTATTCATGGTGCCGAAAAAGAATGGGAATTAGTGTTATTTTTACCCGTGTAACACCCCACACGCCTTCAATCTTTCCTCGCACAGCGTCTTTAAATCGGAACTCTTCGCCAAGGCTTTTAATTCTTCGGACGCTTCGGGGTAGCGCTCAGAAGGCATTAGCAGTCGTCCGGTTTTTCAGAATCCCGAAATTCAATCAGTCGCAGATTTTGTGCATTGGCACATGGATGGTCTTTCCTCTGCCTATACGTATGCTGGCGCCAGGACACAGAAAGAATTTACCGATTTTGCTCAATTTGGCATTCAGCTTCCGTCTGGTTATGAAGAGGGGGAAACCGAGAGTGTAGTGATAAGCTGTCAGCCCACTGAACAGCTTCTGTATTTTTATAGAAAAACAGGCTCTTCCATCGCCAATCTGCCTGTTTGTCCTCCAAATGTTTGACAAGAAAAGTTGACTCCCTACAGTAATTCCAATGCCAGAACAAGAAGGCTCTGTCCTTGTATCCAAAGGCGATGGCTACATTACACATCTGTTAAAGCACGATGTAAGAGGCTATGCCGATTACCGGGCGAACGGTGTGCCGGTACAGGTACGTTTTACGCATGATGCACTGGGTACAACACTGGCAGATGCTTTGCAGAGAAAAACACTCGCTCCGGCAGATGTTGAAACATCCGTACGGAGCGCATTGGCCAGAGCCGGTTTGCAATTGCTTCCATCTCAAACAAGTTACATGGATACCAAAGGTGGTTTTTGCATGAATGCTGATTTGATATTTCTGGGGGCGCCGCTAGGGCAGCATCCTTTGGAAAACCGTATGTTGCAGGCAAATATCAATGGTCATTCCCATAGGGAGTTTCCTATTGCCCGTTCTTTCTGGCGTACCGGTTCCCACTGCACAGCTGAAGAAGTGGAGGAGCTGCAAAGCCAGGGACAGGTGCATTATCCAGATGGTGAGTTGACTGACGATGGTACAATTTTACTGCCGCTTGCTGACAGAATGCATCGCTTCGATCCGCGTGTTTTTACGGCAACGGATATGAGAGAGCTGTTTACCTCTAAGGGCAAAACGATTATTCAGAATCTGCAAAAAGAAGGAGTATTGCCACGGGACATAGAGCCGTACCAGTTTCTGGTTCCTTTATTTCAGCTGTCCATTGGCGATCGGGCTATTGCAGTCCTGGACGAAGAAACAACGCATTCATCAGTATTGCAGACACGTTCGCCCGTTATGGACCCCGTAAAAACAAGTGGTCTGCACAGGCAGGCGGAGATTATTCATACGGGTAGGGTGCAGGAATCGGTTGCGTTGGATCAGGTAAAAATCCGATGTAAAATATACAGAGCTGCATCGGAAGCCACAAAAGCAGTGACAAACGGTCATACTTTTCACGCGGAGGGTGTAACGCTTAGGTCTTTCCTGTCTACGGAAAGGGGATCGACTGTTATCGGTAAACTGCTGACGGATATTTCGGATAATGACGAAGTGCTCGGGTATCTGGTGAATGAAAAAACGGGCCGTGCTATTCCAAGAGATATAGAAGGGGGCTTTAACGACCTCCTCATTCGCCGGGCTCTTCATGGCAGCCATAAGCATAAACAGAAAACGCCGGACGATACCATGGCTGAATTATCAGGCTTTCTGAAAACGGTATCACTCCATTACAGGCGCAGTACTCTTCTGTTAAGAGGCTTGCCGTCCGTAGAGCGCCTGTTGGATGCTTTTTGGGAGGGTGTGGGCACGGTTGTAGTGCAGAGTGAAGCTGCTGTAGATCCGGATGAATCTGTAGTGCTGGAACAGTACGCGACGGTCTTAAAAGAAGGTATGAGTATTTTCCTGGCGGAAACCAAGAAACACAGCGAAGGGATGGATTTTTATAAATTGAGTGAAAAGGGACAGTGGGGTAGGGTATAGGAAATATTTGACAATATAATTTTTTTGTATTTAAATGTAGTTTAGGACCTTGGTCCTTCCGTATGCCAGAAGGTGGTACTAACCACCAAAAAACTTTGCATCGGTACCTGCTTACCGTTACATTCCCTGCAACATGCGCCGCCCCGCCCCCCTCTCAAGGCATGTAGAAGGTTTTCGGCAACACGTGGAAGAAGCCAAAAACCTGAAGATCATGCAACAAGTAGCCGACAGGCTGGGTATTGGTATTCATGAGGTTCATATGGAATTGGAAAAAGTGATGCGGTGGATGCAGCCGGTGCGTAGGCAAATGCCCGTTGTAAGTGATGATGGAAACATTCAGACAATGGAGGTGACCAGACAGGGAATAGGTCCTCTGAATACAAAATTTGGTAAATTCTGGGAAATGTCATTTGAGGTAGGGGATCGCTGGAGTAAATACCACGCTCTGGTAATGGCGGATTTAGATTCGCATTCCGGATTGCCCGTTTTTAAAAATAAAGAAGAGATCGTAGTACGTACGGATTCAGGATGTGTAACTGGACAGGTTTTTGCTGATACAACGTGTGACTGCGAGGCACAACTTCATTTAGCGCAGGAAGAAATTTCCCATGCAGGTGAAGGCATTGTTGTGCATATTCCTCATCAGGACGGGCGCGGTATGGGTCTTCCTTTCAAGCTTGGCACATTGCAGCTGCAGGATGCATTGGGTGTGAATACTGTGGAGGCGGCACGACTACTGGCTTATGATGGCTCTATTGATGTGCGAACGTATGAAGGAGTGGTGGCTGTGCTTAAATTCCTTGGAATCTCTGATCAAACTATGATTAATCTGGTTACAAATAATCCGAAAAAAGTGGATGCTTTGGAGATGAATGGTTACAGGGTTATTAATACTCCGGCCGTTGTGAAAGGACATGAGCATATAAGCCATCACCTTGCAGCAAAGGCGGATGGATTGGGTCACAACTACGGTGTATTTAGACCCAGAATAAGTCCGGAAACAGTCAATCTGGAAGCAGTAGACTTACCATAAATATTAGCTTATAAGGGCTTCCTGCTCTACGTACCAGATGCGGTCAGCATGTTCATCCGGTTCAATAAACTGAGCCAGTACAGAATGAAATGCCTGACGCATTGTTTGAAATTTTTCTGGTTCATGCGTTATGACAAACACCCCGCCTTTTTCCAGGACGAGTGCGCCCATTGCACCATCACCAGGCGGATGATCTCCTAAAGCCATACGTAGTGTAGCGCCTGTATTGCGTTGCAGATGCTGTAGCAGCACGCGTTTTACATCGCCGGTTATCATTTCGCCTTCAATACGGCCTGTCAGATGATCTGTTTCGGATCTCTGCAGGGTTGTGGGTATTACTGTATGGTCCGTTATTACTGTTTTGTAAAGACTCGCGCGGATAAGCTCTCTGGCTACAACGCACGGGCTCGCAGTAATGACATGTATAGTATCTGCTTTTGGTGCGCTATGAAGAATCTGGTGAACAGGGCTGTTGGCTCGTATGCCTCCGTCAGCTAATCGCTTTGCGTAGGATGCAATATGGCTGGCAGGGAAGCCGGTTGTCATACGAAATCGCCAGAATGCTTCGGCAAGACGGTTACTGAGACCAAAATCCTGTACTGTATTCTTAAGATCAATAAGTTTTTGGTCCAGGGCTAGAAATGCCTGTGCAAACGCCCGGCGCTCGTCTTCACTGGTCGCTCCTATCGAGTGAAGGCGTGCATAATTTTCAGTGAGGTTACCGCATTCGTGTAGTACGTCTCGGCAGGTCTCGGCCGATAATTCACTGCCTCTTCCTTCTGCTGCATTTTTTACTAAATCTCTGGCGCTCCGGCCGTCTTCTGTTATCGGATATGACGTAAGCAGCAGGGAGTTGAAATCTGTCGGGTCGCGTGAAAAGAATTCGGGAGATTCAATAAAGTTGTTAAATACCAGACGTCCGGCATCCTCCAGAAACATGGTACCGTCCATATCGGTTGCAATAAGTCCCGGCCTGGCTTGCGTCTGCCATGTCTCAATATGATTTTTTAATTCATATTCATTTCCTGTAACTGGAAAATCATGTGTGCGTATGACTGCCCGGTCATTGTATTCAACAGCTTTCATTGTTTTATATGTATGAGAATAAAATCCATTCGTTCTCGCACAGACATTCTCGGTACCTGTATTGGTTTATAGCCGGCTTCTGTGTATACATCTTTAAGCAATCTATCCAGTTCCTTTGCCTCTCGATCGTTTTCAATACGTAGCCCCGCTTTTTCTATAGGTAATTTCAATCGTTCAAAAAGGAAGATATTTCTATATTGTATTCCGGATTGTTCGATTTCCTCCCTAATGCTTGAGTCGTCAATTCCATAGAAACGACAGTAAGCCAGTGGATCCAGTAGGCCTCTGTCGAGAATCATTGTATCCTGTTCGGATAGTGTTTTCTCTCGTGTAAGTCCCCGGGCAAAAATTGCCCGCTGTAATGCACGCTGATTACTACAAATTTGTTCCAGTGTCTTTCCGGCGGCTGTTTCGGCCAGAATATAGTCAGTTCCGGGTTCTATGCCCGTTTTGTAACCAGCTTCCGCAAATTCTATAATAGTTGTGGTTTTCCCTACACAAGGTCCGCCTGTGCACACATGCCAGTCAGGTTTCCGGATACTCATGGCTACTTTATATAATATAAAAGCTATTTAGTCAATATCAGGCTTATAACATGTGAGCACATTTGAGGTGTGTCCGTATAGCTACCCTTGCCGTTTGCCAGATCACAATCACAAACAAATTGATGGGTCATTACATCTACCCGTGATTCATGATGATGTGTGTTTCCTCTAATGCGTCCGTATACAATATTTCCTTCGATTTTGGTAATGGATACACGTTCTTCATTCAGATATGGCAATGTATTGGTAAAAAGCTTATGGGCACTAATCAGTTTATTTTTTTTGATTTGATCTTTGAATAAACGTAGGGCCAAATGTTGCTTTTCCTGCGATAGCGAATGGAAAAGCTCGGTAGCAGAGAATGCAGAGAGAATAATATCGGGTAACGCATTTCTGTTTGTTGTAGTCACTTCTATAAGGCATACGTCAGCCATAGTTTTAAACGGCATGCTCCATGGTTCATTCTCGTACACAATGGTACCGAGAATGTTGGCGTCAGATGTAAGGATAGTTTGAACCGCTGATAAAAAAAGCGGTGATTTGGCCTGCGCCCTGCCAATTTCATCAATATAAACAAGGGCGCCATTGTGCGTTGTTGCCTCCAGAAGTTCCGGCACGACAAATTCATCAATAGCTGGGATATCCACCGTAAATTGCCCACCAATACTGTCGGCAGTTGGTGTATCCGTCCGTATCATAAATTGCCTGCTTTGCTGTCGGGCATTGATGGAAGTAAAGGCTGTTCTTTCACCCGCTTCATCCGTCATCTCCGCTGCAATAATGCCGTATTTTTCTCCCGGATACGCTCGGATGACTTTTTGAAGAATGGTGCTTTTGCCGGTTGCCGGCGGCGCAGTGAGAAGAATTTTCATACGTTTACCCTATGGGAAGACGAACATTGCTTCAAGAGGCCTTATTCTTCAATAGGAGGCTCAGTTTTTACAGCTGATGCATAAAGGCGGTATGCCAGTCGTTGTTCACCGAAAAGACGCGCATAGACCATGGGTGTTCCAAGGAGCTCTCGGCACTGCCGACAGTGCAGGTTTTGCATATCGTCGATGGTTTTTGCAGTTTTTAGTTCTGTTGGCTCATGAATACGGTCGAGGTAAATGCGCTTTAACGGACCGGGACCGTCTTTCTGGTAAGTAGCAAGAGGTTCGTTGCACATAAAACATAATAGAGTATGTATTTTGGCATCCCCCCCGCGATTATGAGTATATTGATCGATAATTGGCTCAAATGATTTTTCAGACATAATGTCAGTATTTTATTAATATTTGATTTTTTGTCAATTAGTTGCATATTATAACTAACTTTCTTTTACCTCAGAAGAGTGGTTACTATAGAAAAGACTATGAAATCCCTCCTCGTCTCCGGCGCGCTTGCTTACGACATTCTTCTGAATTACGAAGGAGAATTTAAAGACGGTTTGCATACGAGTCCATCAGGTGCTCTGTCCGTCTGTTTCCGAACCAAAAACCATGAACGGCGGTTTGGCGGCATTGGCGCAAATATCGCCTGGAGTCTCAATTTGCTCGGCCAGACATCCACGCTCGTGGCATCTGTTGGTGCTGATGGATCGGATTATCTAAAATTTCTGGAGAAGCACGGTATTGGAACCTCGGACATAGAAACACTGACAGATGTAAATACCGCCATGTTTATAGGCGCGGCGGACCAAAAGCAGGATCAGCTGACATTCTTTTCCTGCGGTGCCGATGCGCTTGGCACATGGCCGGGGGACCGGCTGATGCAGAAGAAAGATTCATTTTCCTATGCCATTGTCTGCCCCCGGACGGTGCCACTCGTTCGCGAAGCGTTGGACTGGTGCAAAAAGGCAAGCATTCCGGTGTTCTTTGATCCTGGCCAGGATACGCTGGCGTATACGGAGGAGGATTTGCTGGCGTGTATCCAAGGGAGTTACGGCGTCATTCTTAATGAATACGAATGGGGAATCTTTAGTGATCGTTTCGGTCTGACGCAGGAAAAAGTGCTGACTATGGCTACGTTACTGATCATCACGCGCGCCGAGAAAGGCCTCACCATGTATATGCCGGATGGCGTTATGGAAATCGCACCATGTCCGCCGGACAGAATCGGGAATCCTACCGGAGCTGGCGATGGGTTCCGTGCCGGCTTGCTCACGGGTTTGCAGTATGGCTGGAGCCTGCGGGATGCCGCCCGGCTCGGCTGTTCTTTGGCGTCCTTTGTAGTGGAACAGGACGGGCCGCTTGTGGAAAATGTGACGATTGAGAATATTTGGAAACGGGCTGCTGCTGCCTATAGCGAGCCACTTCCGGATTTATCGCAGTAATTATTGCTTCTTTTGCTTGCTCGTTTCGGGCTGGTGAGTAGAATATCCATCGGGCCTATCCCCCAAACGGACTGCCCATTTTTTACCTATGAATCCATTTAAGAAAACCGACGTTAAAGGAACGACCAAATTCATCATCGTGACCGGCGGTGTATGCAGCTCTCTTGGCAAAGGAATCGCCGTTTCCAGCATTGGCGCCATTATGAAGGCGTGCGGATTTAAGGTGTTTGTGCAGAAGCTGGATCCGTACTTAAACGTGGACCCGGGAACCATGAGCCCGTTCCAGCATGGTGAGGTGTTTGTGACAGATGATGGTGCCGAGACGGACTTGGATTTAGGCCATTATGAGCGCTTTATTGATGAGCCGATGAGCAAGCTTTCAACCGTTACGACCGGGCAGATTTATCAGTCCGTGTTGAACCGTGAGCGCGAGGGGGATTACCTGGGCAAAACCATTCAGGTGGTGCCGCATATTACGAACGCCATTAAGGACCGGGTGATGATGGCGGCTGAAAAGAGCGGAGCCGATATTGTACTGGTGGAGATTGGCGGTACGGTAGGCGACATAGAAGGCGAGCCGTTTTTAGAGGCTATTCGTCAGATGAAGTCCGAACTTGGCAGTAACCGTATTTTCCATGTCCATCTCACGCTTCTGCCTTACCTGGCGGCCAGTAAGGAGCTCAAGACCAAGCCGACTCAATTGTCGGTACGCGAACTCCGCAGGCTTGGCATTCACCCGGATATGATTCTGGCGCGGGCGGATAAGAAAATTCCATCGGAATTGCTGGATAAGATCAGTCATTTTTGCGGTGTGGAACGGCGGGCGGTGATTCCGGCCCTTACGGTTCATTCCATTTACGACGTGCCGCTTAAATTCCAGGCGTATAACATGGCGGAGATTATTGCCGAGCAGCTGAACCTGGGGGAAGTGCATCCGGATATGACCGAATGGGAAAAAGGCGAGAAGCGACACAATGAAGCCGAAAAGGAGATCAGCATTGCATTGGTCGGCAAATACACCGGCTTGGATGACGCATACTTAAGCGTGATTGAATCGTTAAAATCGGCGGCTATTTTTGAGGGACGTCATGTGGCGATCGAATGGATCGATAGCGAAAAACTGGAGCAGCAGGATGAAGAGGCATGGGCGGCGCTTAGGTCCGTTGCCGGCATAGTAGTGCCGGGTGGCTTTGGCAAGCGCGGTATAGAAGGCATGATTATGGCTGCCACGTATGCTCGGGAGAATAACGTCCCTTACCTGGGATTGTGTCTTGGTTCTCAAATTATGGCGATTGAGTTTGCCCGGCATATACTGGGTGATGCCACGCTTAACAGTGAAGAGTTCGATGAAGACGGCAAGCTGGACCGCAGTAAGTATGTCGTGCACTTCATGCCGGATCAGTACAAAGACAAGAAGAAGGGCGGCACCATGCGTTTGGGTGCGTGGGATTGTCGGGTAAAGCACGATACGAAAGCGTTTGAAGCATACGGCCAGGAGATGATTTCCGAGCGCCATCGTCACCGGTTTGAATTTAATAACGCCTTTCGCAAGCAGCTGGAAGACAAGGGTTTTGTGGTATCCGGTGAAACCCCGGACCGCGAACTCATGGAAATTGTGGAAATCAAAGATCATCCGTTTATGGTCGGCAGCCAGTTTCACCCGGAATTCAAGAGCCGCCCGCATAAGCCGCATCCGTTGTTTCATGAGTTTATGAAAAGCGCTGTGCGCAGCGAAAGCACTAAATTCTAAGTTCTAAATCCTAAATCAGTTCTATTCATGTATAGAACTGAATTTTTACCGTCCCACTGCGACATATAAGGCCAAAAAGAAACTATTTTTTTAGTTCTACTGTTTTCTTGTCGCTTTGAGTGTCTATTATTAGATTATGGCTACTATTTATAATCTTGAAACGAGAACTTTAACTTTCGCCAGGAGCGTTCGGCTATTTATCAGAAAATTATCCAGAACTATTTCAAATATTGAAGACAGTAAACAGGTAGTTCGTTCGTCTGGTTCAATTGCTGCAAATTATATTGAAGCCAATGAGTCATTAAGTAAGAAAGATTTTATTATGCGCATTAAAATTTGTCGTAAAGAAGCAAAGGAAAGTGTTTTATGGCTGACATTACTTGATATATCAGACCAAATGGCAGAGAATGAAAGGTTGAGTCTTATTAAAGAAGCACAGGAATTTGTTTTAATCTTTGCGGCTATTTTACGTAAAAGCTCAGTGGCGCCATTAGCAGTGACTGTTGTTTAGAGTTTAGTGCTTAGAATTTAGAGTTTCCCAATCTACTAGCTGCCTTCATAACTTCTGCTCTATTATCACACAGATGAACCTCTCCCAGACCATTCACGGCATCAGTTTTACAAACCCGACTGTTCTGGCCGCCGGCATGATGGGCATTACGGCCAGTGGCTGGAAAGATGTGGCGCGGCATGGAGCCGGTGGTATTACCACTAAGTCCATGTGGATCAAAGAACATAAGGGGCACCCCAACCCGGTGGTTATTTCCACGCCGTACTGGAGTATTAATGCCGTGGGGCTGCCGTATGCGGGGTTTGACGTAGCCAAGGAGGAAGTGGGGAGTTATATGAAGGATCATCCTGTTCCGCTGATTGCCAATATTGTGGCCGAGTCGGTGGAGGCATTTGCGGAGACCGCGGCCAAAATGGTTACGCTCAAGCCCGATTTTCTGGAAGTGAATATCAGTTGTCCCAATGTGGAAGATGAATTCGGCCGGCCGTTTGCCTGCAGTCCGTCGGATGCAGCCGCTGTGACAAGGGCAGTCAAGGCGGTGAGCGGCACTATTCCGGTGTTCATCAAGCTTTCGCCGAACGTGGATAATATAAAAGTAATTGCGGCTGCCTGCGCGGAAGCAGGGGCAAATGGCATTACGGCCATTAATACTGTCGGGCCGGGCATGGCGATTGATCTGCGTAGCCGTCTTCCTATTCTGGCTAACAAAGTAGGCGGCATGTCGGGCAGGGGCATTAAGCCATTGGCTGTGCGTTGCGTGGCGGATATTTATGCGGCTACGGAGGGGAAACTTCCTATTATCGGGCTTGGCGGTATTGCCACCGGAGAAGACGCATTGGAAATGATGATGGCCGGCGCCAGCCTGGTTGGTATCGGGACAGCCATTTGGGAGCGCGGGCTGGATGTGTTCAGGGATGTGTCCAAAGAGATGCAGATGTGGTGCACTACGGAAGGAGTGGGGGAAATATCGGAGTTGGTGGGGAGTATGCATAAAGAAGTATTAATAAGCACCAAACACTAAATTCCAATCATTGGAATTTAGTGTTTGGAATTTGGAATTTTCTTCACCTCTATGAATATCCCTCTCCAATCCACGCTCCCTAAAACGTATCGCATTAAGGATATTGTCCAAAATACGCCCATGGTGCGCACGCTTACGTTTGAGGGTTCCATAGGGGCAAAGCCGGGACAGTTTGTCATGGTGTGGCTGCCGGGGTTGGATGAAATTCCTTTAAGCGTGGCTTTTGATGACGGTGCCGAAACCAAACTGACATTTTTTGCCGTTGGTGATTTTACTCACGCGCTTGCCGCCAGGCAGGTGGGAGATTTGGTCGGTTTACGCGGGCCATTCGGGACATATTATACCTGGGAGCCGGGTGAGCATATTGTCATGGTTGCCGGCGGTTACGGCGCGGCGCCCATGTACTTCGTGGCGCATGAAGCCGTTTCACACGGCTGCACTATGGAGGTGATTGTTGGTGCCCGGTCCAAGGAGCACTTGCTCTATATTGATGAGTTGCAGGCGCTGGAGCATATAAGCGTGCATGTTGTGACAGATGACGGCTCCGAAGGCCGCAAAGGTTTTACCACCGATATTCTGCGCGAAATTATTGCCGCCTGTAAAATAGGTGACCCAACCTGTAAGGATGGCAAACCGGTGCACCAGATATTTGCCTGTGGCCCGGAACTTATGCTGAAGAAAGTATTTGATATGGCTGAGGAATTCGGTATTCCGGCCCAGATTTCCATGGCTCGGTATATGAAATGCGGTTACGGCTTGTGCGGCAGCTGTACACTGGAGCCACTCGGCATTCGCCTGTGCGTGGAAGGACCTATTCTCAAAAGCGATGTCCTGCGGCACGTGG
>JAQBQQ010000005.1 GCA_028286915.1 Candidatus Peribacteria bacterium
CCGCAGGGTTATACGGTTGGCTATACGCTGTGTATTGATACCACGTCCTGCCATGGCAATACGCCTGTGTCATCCGATACTGCCCGTGTCTCTGTGCCGGCAAATGGTTATGCCGATCTCTGGTGGCATTTTACGCCTGTCGTTCAGAATGCTGATTTGACTATCTCCAAGACCGGTCCCTCCGTTATTCACCCGGGCGACCAGGTGCAGTATACGGTGACGGTAACCAATAACGGTCCGGCCACAGTTGGCGACTTTACCGTTACAGATATGCTGCCTGCCGGCTTTACCTACACAAATTACTACTCCGACTTCTTTGGTTGTCCACAGACATCTTCTACCAGTGTTACATGTACAGGACGGAATCTGGCATCCGGTCAATCTCGTTCATTTAATATTTCGTTGATCGCACCAAATGTTTCCTCGAATAACGATTCATTCTGTACATCTAAAATTGTCAATACGGCGACTGTCAGCAGTGCCAACGATAATAATTCCCAGAATAACTCCACACGGTTTGAATCCCAGGCCAATTGCCCGGTAACAACGACGACTCTTATTCCTACAAAGCTTGCCCCGGCGACGGTAAGGCAGACAGACGTGCTGGACTATACGTTGCAGATTCGCAATAGCAGTTCAGTTGCCGCTCAGAATGTGGAGGTATCGGATACTTTCCCTTACGGGCTCATCTATATTGCACAGTCGCAACCCAATGGCTTTACCTGCGATATTACAGCAGGAAAGATTACCTGCCGCGGTGCGAGTATTGCCGCGAACTCGTCGGTTGAATTGCACCTGAAATTCACGGTACCGGTATCGGTTGGTTGCAACACCAAACTCTTAAATGACTTTAGTGTTCGTGCCGATAACGCCGCTTTGGCTACCAGTCCAAAGGTAGAGACTGTTGTTCAGTGTGAACAGCAGACCGGTTGTATAGAGGTTTTGAAGGAAACTTTAACTCCACAGAATACGTTTATTACTCCCGTTACACAGTTCACATTCAAGTTGGACAATAACCAGTCAACCGTAAATAACAACCAGGGCTATGCCCGTTTCGATGGTGTATCCGTTGGCCAGCATACGGTGTCTGAAGTGTCTGCCAATGGCTGGGAAAATATTGCCACCACACCACAGAATGGCCTGGTAAATGTCCAGGCTGGAAACCAGTGTGCAGTAGCGAATTTCAAGAATCGTCAGGTTCTGCCGCAGCAGGGCCAGCCGGCGTTGAAACTGGATAAGAGCGGGCCTTCTACGGCTGCTCAGGGCCAGGAAATTACCTACACTCTTAGCGTATCCAACACCGGTACGGCCGCCGCAAACGGTGTTACCGTGACAGATAGCATTCCTAGCGGTCTGGATTACGTGCGCGCTCCGGGTTGTACCAACATGGGTAACCTGATCAGCTGTACGGCAAACACACTGGCTCCGTATGGCGGGCATCAGGAATTCAATCTGACATTTAAGGTTAAACAGGACTACGCATGTAACGCATTTATCAAGAATACGGCAAAGGCTAATATTAATAATTCCAACTATGTGACGAGTCCGGAGGTGACGACTACTGTTCAGTGCCAGCAGCAAGGTCAGCCAAGTCTGACAGTGGAGAAGTCTGTTGTTCCTTCGTATGTTGCTACTACGCCGGGCAGCGCCCTTGCGTACACGGTAACGGTGCGCAATACCGGTACAGCTGTCGCCAACAACGTTGTGGTAACCGATCAATTGGCTGATGGCCTGGAATTCCAGGGCGGTGATTGTACGGCCAATGGCCAGCTGGTTACGTGCCAGGCTGGTTCGCTTGCTCCAGGCGGATTCAAGTCTTTCACCATTCAGACAAAAGTACGCACTACTAGTGCGTGTACTCCTACTATTCTCAATACTGCCAAAGCATCTGCCAGCGGCGTGAATGAGGTTTCCAGCACGCAGGTGCCGGCCGCTATAACGTGTCCGCAGGATCAGCCTAGTTTTACCATTACCAAAACGGATAACCGCACCACTGCCCAGGCAGGTGACGTGCTTACCTACGATATCCGCGTGAAGAATACGTCTAACGTGAATGCACAGAGCGTGACGGTGCAGGATTTCCTGCCAAGTCAGCTGGAGTTCATTTCCGCATCAGACAGCCCAAACCGTAACGGCAGCAACATTTCCTGGACATTCCCTCTCAACGCCCAGACGGAAAAGCCGCTTAGTATCCAGGCGCGCGTTATTGGGTACGGTCTGTCCAATGGAACGGTTATTGTTAATACGGCCACTATTACCAACGGTCCGTCCGCCACAGATTCCACGACGGTACAGATTCAGCAGCAGCAGGGCGGTTTGGCCATTACCAAGAGCGGACCTTCAACGGTAAACCAGAACGGAACCTATGCCTATACTGTTACTGTTCAAAATACGAGCACGACGACGGCGGTGAATAATGTGAAAGTGACGGATACCCTGTCACCCAGTCTTACATTCCTCGGCTATGGCAACTCCTGCTACCTGCTGAATGGCGTGGTGAACTGTGACATTGGAACGCTGAACCCCGGCGCCACCAGCCAGCCGATTACGATTAACGTACAGGTAAAGAGTGATGCCCCATGTACGCCTATCTTAAATACGGCATACGCAAACGGAACGAATGTCAGCCAGGCCACCAGTACGCAGATATCCACCCAATTGCAGTGCCAGCAGAGCGGCCAGAACTTCTCCATTAGTATTATTGATTCGCCGGATCCCATCCGTCCTGCCCAGACACTTAACTATACATTGCAGGTGACGAACAATACGGATAGTAACCAGACGGCAACGGTAACGCAGATTCTGCCTGGCCGCGTGGACTTTACCTATGCGTCTGATAACGGCCGCAATAACGGCAGCACCATTACATGGGACAATCAGTTTTTCACTCCGCGTCAGACAAAGAATTACAACGTGACCGTCTACACGCATTCCGATCTGGTGAATAACGATACGCTCCAGACGACGGCGTACGTCGCCAACGCTCAGGCGCGCGAGACAACCCGCGTTATTGCCGATAACTACAAGGCTAACCGTGACCTTACGCTGAGCATTACAGATACGCCGGACCCGGTACGCCCATGTAATGAACTCACCTATCGTTTGAGTATTCGCAATAATGGCAATGACGACCGTACGGTAACGGTTCGCGCAAATCTGGACCAGAAAACCCGTTTTGCTTCCGCATCCGACGGTGGTAACGACCGCAGTAGCAGCGTTGTGGAATGGAATAATATCCGCGTTTACCGCAATAACACGAAAGATCTGGAACTGCGGGTGAACGTGGATTGCAGCGCACGTAACGGAGACAGTTTGTATCTCTCTGCCACAGCTGATGAAGCGTCTGATTCCGAGCGCACGCAGGTACAGGACAACTCCACGCCACAGACGAATAATAATAACGGCATCCTTACCTTCCAAAAGCGCGCCAATCTTTCAACGGCTCAGCCCGGTGATACGGTTGTCTATACCATTACCATTACCAATGGCACGAATAATACGATTACCAATGCCATGGTGAATGACAGTTTCAATTCCAGCCAGATTAACATGCAGAACGTTGGCCTGGGACAGCTAAACGGCAGCCAGCTGACATGGAACCTTGGTACGCTGAATGCCGGCGATACGCGCACTCTTACGTACTCCGGACAGCTGGGTAGGAACCTGCGTCATGGTGACGTGGTGATCAATAATGCCGTACTCACCTCCAGCCAGGGCGTGCTTAACTCGTCCGCAACGGTACAGATTATTCAGTACCTGCCACAGACGGGAAGCAGTTTCACCAATGATATGAATGACGGCAGCCAGTTCCTCCAGGCTACCGGTACATCCGCTTCCACCTCTGTTCCGGTGACAGCTACGGCCAGTGTCCTGCTCTCTATGGCAGGTGTAGCCGGTTACTTCGGCCGCAGAATCTTCATCTAAGTTGTATTCTAAGTTCGTACAAAAACCCGGCCAAGGCCGGGTTTTTTGATGGCAGATGTAATGGAAAATAATTGCCTCTTTACTGCTGGCGCTTTGCCCGCCACCGTTCTTCCATTTTGCCGATATGATCATGATCAAACCCGAAATAGTGGGCAACTTCGTGCCAGAGGGTTTCACGGACAATATCCGGTATGCGTTCTTCTGTTCCGGCTACCTGTTCAATAGACTGCTGGAACAGCGTGATTTTGTCGGGCAGCTTGCCGTTCATTTCTCCCCTGCCCCAAGCCGTAAGTGGCACGCCTTCGTACAGGCCTAATAGAATACCCCGTTGCCGCGGTGGCGCTTCCTGCTCTATGACAATAATGACATCATTCAGTCTGTCGCGGATCTGGTCCGGTAGCGCGCTAATGGCATCCTGAATAATGGTTTCGTAACTGGCATGGTCCATAGTCCGGTGAGTATGACTTTTTTTCGTTACCGGGCAAAGCGTAGTGATCGGAAAAAGTCCGGTTTTTTGAGGTCCACTATATAATAGGATGTAATCAGTAGTAAGCCGAGCAGTGCCATGCCAAGCTGGTATTGGAACGGCAGGCTGCCGAAATAGGCGTACATAAAAGCACCCGGCGCCACGCCGAGGGCAGTGACCGCCAAAAATTCCCAGCGCCCGATAGTGGTAAATATACCAAAGGCATAACTGACAATATCACCGTGGACAATCATGCGGATGAAGAGCGAGTGCAGGAAATTTCCCTGTACCAGATGGGCAATGCTATCCAGACGACTGCTTTGCATATATTTGCCGATAAGCGGCTTCCCGAAGTATCGTGACGCTTCAAACAGTATTTGTCCGCCCAGCACCCAGGAAAGGAGTGTAAGAAATGCTGTCGGCAACCAGCCCCAGAGCAAGACAGCAATGGGAATGAATGGCAACAGGCTGCCGAAAGGAATTGCTACTGTGGCAATGCCGAGCAGTACATACAGAAACATGCCAAGTGCCGGGGAGCTGCCCTTTAAGAGCGGCTCAAGTGTGGTAAGGTGTGATTGCAGTAAATATGATACGCCAATGAAGATAACGAATGCCGGAATGGCGGGCCAGATTTTGCGAAGAATAGGGAGCACGGTTTGAGTATGCATGGAAAACATTAAGGACTCATTAAGGGCTTTCATCCCCCCATAAGATGTACCATGGCGCCTATATAAGACGCGGAATGGAACGGAACGTTACGTTTTTCTTTTCGGGGCAGATATTTGCTATCATGCATACATGGGCTTTTTTATCCGCTCCGTTCAGCGATTCTGCATTGGCATACTCGCCCTTGTTGTATTGTGGTTCATTGTCACACAGATTTATGATCGTCTTGACGAGCAGTTGCCGGCATATCTGGCTTTACTGCTGACGTATGTTATTTCAGCGTATGTCCTTCTGCCTCAGCTTATTCATGCATCGGTTATTATTTTTCGCAGAGGTCATATTCCCCGTTGCACCCGTGTTGCCGACGGGCTGCTGGCCGACCCGGTGAATATAGTATTGCTTGGTACAGAACAGCAACTCCGTGCTGCTTTTCACGCCGCCCGCTGGTTTGAGGCCGATAATCTTACGATCCGAAGCATGTGGGAGATGGCCCGTGCGTTTGTGTGGAATACGGCTTACCCAACGGCTCCGTTTAGTAAGCGCTATCTGTTCGGCCGGAAACAGGACATTGGCTTTCAGCTTCCCATAGGACACAGCCCGCGCCAGCGCCATCATATTCGTTTTTGGGCGGCGAATGCGGACGAGCTTATAGACCCCATGAATGCCCGTTATTGGATAACAAAATATGCAGTTGATCCCTCCACTGCCCTTATGTGGATTGGCGCTGCCAGCAAAGACACCGGCTTTGGTCTGGCCCGGCTTACGTTCCAGATTACTCATGCCGTCGATCATTATATAGATGATGAGCGCGATTTTATTATCGCTTCCCTGCGCGAAGCGGGAGTTATCCATAGCGAGCATTCGTTTGCCTCAGGCGAATTCACCATTGGCAAATATGTTTCTGATGGCCATATCGTGGTATCGGAATTGCGCTAGGTATTTTTATGCCAATACGCCTGTTATTCTTTTTTTCCGGCAATATTAAACATCCAGTGAATGCCGAATTTGTCCGTTAGCATGCCAAAAGTATCGCCCCAGAATTGCGGTGCGAGCGGCATGGTCACGGTTCCGCCTGCGCTTAGTTTTGTGAACATGTCATGCAGTTTTTCATTGTCTGTTCCCGCAACGGACATACTTATATTATCGCCTGTGGCAACTGTTGTGCCCGGCTGCGTGTCGCTGGCCATGAATGATAATGAATCGTTCTGCAGCATGGCGTGCATAATTTTACCTTTATACTCCTCCGGAGCATGTACCGGCGCCTCACCGAATGTCTGCATAACCAGCTTTCCGCCCATGCAAGCCGCATAAAATTCCATGACTTCTTTGCAGTTGCCGTTAAAGGTGATGTACGGGGAGAGGTAGGTAGGTTGCATAAGGCCAGTATAGAACACTGTTCCAGTTATTCCAGATTTTTATTTGTACATTTAGTGCCGGCACAGTGTGTCAAACACAGCGTGCAAAATACGGTCCATCATGGGACGCATTCTTGCCTTTGCCTCACAGGCGTCATCAAAATCCACATAACCGGTTGAAATCATATGCTTAACAAGCGATTCGCCACGGGGTAACCGCAGTGCTCTGTGCATATCCTCTATAGTCAGATCACTTCTGTTTGCCGGCGGGTTTCTTGTGGGTGAGTTAGGCATATATGAGAATAGAGAAATTGATTCAGCCAATCTCGGCGTAGCTCCAAGAGGAGTGTAGACGGATGGCAGGGATTAGGGGTGGGTGAAAGCGTGAATGAGCAGACGAATATAAAATGAAACAGTCGATACTATGATAGTAGAAAATTTATTTGATTAAATTTTATTGTAAGGCAGTAGTAATCCATGACGGCGCTTGAAGCGCCGTCATGGGGTTGCGTTCTACTCGGTCCAGAGTACTACCCATCCGAGCCTCGCCGAGCCTTCGCAGTAGCAGGCCATAAGCAAGCCCGCGAATTGAGATGGACCGTGGATGGACGCTTCGGTGGCAAATGCTACCAAGAAAACAACGGTGCCAACAGCGGTTCCAATGAGACGCCGCATCGGCCGGACACAGAAGGTTTTCATATTCAGCCTCGTCGGATTACGGAACGGAGCGGTTTCAACGCAAGGTAAATAGTATCATACATTACCCAATATAGTTTACTTTCATAGCTGACTAATGATACTTGGTATTTTGTTTTGATTTAGCCAATCTCGGCGCAGTCCGCCACGGCGGACGAAGACGGATGGCTGGGGAGCCTGAATAATTTTTGCAGGCTTAACTATCATTATGATCAGCCAATAAGGCATTTCTTAGTACCTGTCTTAAAGTCACCTTGCCTTTCGTTGTTTTAAAATAATCTTCTCGTCGAATTGCATCTTCTTTTGATGTATGAGCTTCGAAATATAATAGTTCAAATGGCCTTCTGGGTGCAGTGGATATATTTTCTCCATTCTGATGCTGAAGAAATCGACGTCGGACGTTATTTGTGAATCCAATATAAAATTGCTTGTCTTTCAGACTGCGTAAAACGTAAACATACCAAAATTGCATAGCAGATAATAATACAGATATTTATTTCCATAAAAAAGACCTGAACCACTCAGGCTCTGGCCTTCGGGTTCAGGCCATGCACTCGAGCGAAGCGAGTAGTGCATGGCTGAACAGACGGATCATCCCTAAGCTTTTGAGGGGGTGTTTGGAGCTTGTGATGAGGTCAAATCAGATGCAGTTAAGGCAAGTGGGTCACGCCGTGAAATGAGACAAATGAGACAGTACTAAGGAGGTATGTTTCATTGAGCAAATAATTTGATCAATAATTTTAAATTTGCTGCAGGATCTCAGTTTTTAAGAGGGAGATTAAATAGGATATTGGGCATTATGACTTATATTTTCGATATATAGATTATATTAATATATTATGTTATAATTATACATAAAGAATATGTCATCAGATCGTCATCCCCAATCGGCAGAATCGGAGTTGCCATTCAAAAAAAACAGATTGAATGGCAATCATGGTCGCTTCCCTGATAAACAGGAAATGTACTCCCGTTTGCATGCCCTTTTTTCAGGGCGTCTTCCTGACCCTGACCTGTTTGATGAAGCCATGGAGCTCTTTGAAAGTTTGAGTCCTGTTGAATTGAATAAAATCCGTAGAAAGCAGGTGCAGGAAATGCTTAGGGAGCGATTTTCTGAATTGCATTCATTTCAAGAATTTGTGGCTGGTCAAACTGCAGAGGCTGTTAGTAGAAGGGTGATAGATACCCAATCTGAAATGAATGAATTTATGGCCACTCTTGGACAAAATCTTGACTGCCTTTTTGATGATGAGCATCTCATACTCCTCACGCAGGACGTATTAACGCATCAAAATATTAGCCGCTTCATTCAAGAGCTGGCGTCCAATAATATATCGTATGCGGAAAATATTTCTTATGTAGCCAGGATAAGAGATTGGTCACAAGAAAAATGCATTCAATTTCTTGGACGTATTATCGTGAAGATGATGCGTGGTCTGATTTCTCATGCCAAGAATGGCCAAGTGCCACTTTCGACTCTCTATAATGCCTGCAATGAGTGCTTATGGGATCTACAGAAGTATTTCCAATCTGAACAAGGCTATATTCCAACAGGCATTGCACATAAGCTTCGTCTTGAGCAGAGAAGTGAAGAAACGCCGGATCCCTTTTTATATGCGGAACAAAATAGGGAAGATCGATCGAAAATTGCAGAAGTTTCAATGGCAAATGACCAAGAGCGTTCACGGCTGCTCATTGCCAATCTCCATAAGGCGACCGATAAAATCCGTACAACAGTTATCCCCGAACTGCTTCAGCAGAATGTTTCTGCTCGTGAAGCATTTTGGGCTATTCACAGAGCTCATTTCGATGAAAATCCATTTTTAAGCCACATGCATACTTCCTCATTCAACGAAGTACCTGCTTACGCTCGTAACAGTGGTGGCGACGATTTCTATCAACAGAGCATCGGTCAAACACGCAGAAATTTTGTAAGTTCCGGATGGACCGGGCATTTAGAGTCGCACTATCTGCCGGTATTGGAAGAAAAATTCTTTTTGCGGCTAGAGGAGGCAATGGGCTATATCACTTCTGAGGAAGAATTTTTAGATCTTGTGACGAAAGTCGACATGTTCATGATTACAGCCCATCTCCCGTTTGATGGTGCAGGCAGAACATATGAAGACTTCATGGTTTATCTTGGTAAGCGTGCTGGATATCCCCTTACCGTTTCTGTATCCGGCTATCGGAATGCCTCATCCGCTATGGTGGAAGATCGCATGAAAGCAGATGACGATTACAAGAAAGAAAGAGATGGCATTTGTTTAAGAAATCTGGGAATTATGATTGATCCGACCGTAAAGCGTTCTGAATGGAAAGCCTATACGCAAGGATTGCTGAAGGAAAAGTATGCTGAAAAATGGGAAGCAATTTCCGCATCAGAGCAGGCACTGGAAGCGCAACGTATTATCAATGCAGTAGCTTCGCCCGGCGACACGGACAAAATTGCCCAGCAATATCGAAGTTTCCAAGAGCTGCGGCATGTTTGGCAAGCGGCTCGATCACAATCATATATTATAGCCTCCAGTTCGCACATATCTGCCGAGTGTGATGAATTAATGGCTGAATCAACTGTAAATTATACTTTGGCTACGCAAGCAAAGTTTGCGGCGCTCGAACAAAAATATCCGGAAGATCCTCTTGTCCGACAGATAGCTGAACAGCATCTAAGGCCTCGGACGCCACATGATATGCTGGTGCTGGCTCGACTTTTTCACAGAGAGAAGAAAACTGGTAAAGCAATAGATTTGTATGAGCGGGCGCTCGAAATGGATCCTAAGAATACGGACGCCTTGAATGAGTTGGGACTTCTGCATGAAGACCAAGGCAAAGACAATGACGCAGAAACTTTCTATAGACGTGCGATAAAGGCTAATGAATTATTTGAACACGCGTACAACAATCTCGGCTTTCTTCTGATGCAAAGGCCGGATCAACAGGAAGAAGCAGAAGCTCTGTTACTTAAGACTATTACATTAAAGCCGCGCCATACGGCAGCGCATTACAATCTTGCACTTTTGTATAAGAAGCAGGACAAGACTGAGAAAGCTATTGAGTACTTTCAGAAATTTCTTGAAATCAAACCCAGTTCCATCAGTGTGCGTACTGAATTTGCCGACTACTTATTGCAAACGGGAAGAGACGACGCTCTTTTAGAGAAGCAATTTGATGAGATTTTAGAATGGCAGCCTCAAAACATAATTGCACTGTTCCAGCTGGCACGTTATTACAGGAGAAAAGACAAGCCGAGGAAGGCCCAGTTATATTATGAGGAGCTGCTTAGGATCGATCCCAGCCATATAAATGCGCGCATGAATCTTGGGATGTTGTTACGAGGAGCACAGCAGTATGAGGCATCTGAAAGTCAGTTTCGAATTATCATCCAGCAAAATGCTGATTTTGAAGCAGCGTATTTAGGACTGGCGATTACATACCTGAGCAAAAATGACCATGCAGCTTGCCGGCAAGTACTTGAAGAGTATGTGGCGAAAGGCTTCAGTGTTCTTCGTGGAAGCTTTAGAGATCTCGCTGAGGAAGTCGGCTTTCAATATCCTGAACATAAACAAGATATATGGGACTAGAAGATATATAGGCAAATATGCTTTTGATCTCCCGGCACGGATTTGAAATATTTTGTCAGCAATTACGTTAATATTGCCTTGAAGCCTCTTTATATTGTAAAATATTACAGTAGGCCATGTGTTCTTTCCACCCTCATCGACCTTAGGAGACTCAGACCATGCTGAAACTGTATTGGCTGGAACTGGCGGCTGCCGCCACAATTCAAGTCGTTATCTGCGGAGTCAGCAAATTCGTCGCCGATACAACACATATTCCGCATTCAGGTGTTCCATTGGCGACTGTCCTTGCTCTTTGCATGTGGTTCGTCTTCAAAGACGTTAACTCACGGGTGAACGTTGATGAATTGGCAGAGGCACAGGTTTCTCGTGACATGTTAAGCATGAGGCTCACAGGGGTCGGGATGGGCATTATTATTTTCGAACTTCTGAAGATTATGGCTGCTGTTCGATGAGCGTAAAACCTGCCCTTCGGGGCGGGTTTATTTTAAATAATATACATAAACTAATCCAAATCTAATGCGTACAGTGAGTGCCTTGCAGTCGTTGTTGATATAATTACATAAAAATATATATTAGCTATATTATGACGGAAGCAGAGCAAACTCTTTGGAGCACTGCAGGAGATCATCTCTTACGTATTGCCCGCGGCATTCAGGACATGCCGCCGAACGATCCAGATTGCTGGATGCTATTGCCGTTGCGCGTATGCATATACAGCGCTGTACTGACGGCCTTTCAGATTCAGTCCCGCTTGTACGTGGTGTGACGCGTATATACCAGAGTACACGGGCAAGCATAGAGGCAGCTCTGCATACTACCGGTCATCTTCGAATTCCGGGCAGTCACCGGCTCAGTGGCTCTTATACACTGGAGCAATTACAGCAACATCCAGACTTGCTTTTACAGCTTACACTCGTTGAGCTGCAACATCTGTTCCTAAGCGCAGATGCAATGGAAGATGAGCAGAATTCAACACGCGGCTCGTATGATATATTACTGAATATGATGGAAATTGCCGAGAACGCCGACCTTTCCAGTCTTGCATCGGATCATCCGGTCCGGAGTTTCCTACAGGAAGGAATGGAGGGGTCATTCGGTATTAGCGCATACGAATTGAATACAGTCAGACAGTTCACGCGCAAAAAACGTTTTGAAGAAGACACGAGAGTAGTATTGTCGGAGGATGCCGTGCAGGAGCCATGGATGCTAAATAATGATAAGAAGTAGACTTATTTCCGTATCAGCACTAGGTACCCAACGACGAAGAACCCGCTTGCAATTATAAAACGGGCTCCAATAGTTTCATGTAATACTATAGCGGCGAGCAGGGCTGTAAAGAGCGGATAAGTTAACGATAGAATAGCTGCGTGTGAGAGTTCTATTTTTTGTAATCCATAACTAAAGAGGATTCCGCCAATACCAATCCAGAGTATGCCACGTAGCCCGGCCCACATCCATTGCTCTTTTGTCAGGGATGCAATATCTTTGCTATAAAGCAGAAATACGGGAAGAAGAAATATGGTACCCATAAAAGCGATGAGTGTACTGGCTATTATGGGATTTGTTGTACCTGATAATTTTTTTAAGAATAATGCGCCTATAGCCCAGGCAAACTGGGAGCCGAGAATGAGGAGGGTGCCCTGCATATGAAAGTGTCATGTACTTTGACGTAGGAGATAAGACAAATATACATTGCAGCAATTATTGTTATTTTATAAAAAACTCTTTACCACATATTTGTTCCTTGTCATGTTGCTCCTTTTACAGCCTTCAGTCCTCCGGCATCAAATCTACTGTCTCACCAAAGTTAGCTGATGGCTCATACTGCTTCTCCTGACGGATAGATCGCAGTGCTCCAATGACAGCAAGCCGTTCAAGGGCAGGACGATTTTTATCTTTATTCATCGCTTGAATCGTAGATTCTGCCGCAGCCGCATCTCGCCCGAGGAATTCAAAAAGATGAAGGATCGTATGCCTTCCATCGGAATCGGCTCTTGGCAGAGCATCGAGCAATTCAGGGACATGTTCTTTCAAGCGTTTGCCCAATCGAAAAAGATGATTGTCGGCGGCACGTGAAACAATTTCGTCTGATCCGATTAATTCTGAGATTAATTGCGGAACATCTTCGCGCAACGGCACTTCAATAATTTCAGGCTCCGGCATTTTCTCCCATTCATCCATAATCTGCCCTCCGTAGACAACTAGTTCTGCCTTTTCTTCATCTCCTGAGGAAAGACTATTCGGAAAAGTTTCTTTCCTGATTTTATAATATTGAAGTGTTTTCAAGAGCACATTACGAATTGATTCTGTTAACTCTTCCGGCGTTTCCGCTACCGCATAAAAGCCGGCCAATGCCGGACTATTGGCAGAAAAACTTCCACCGTAATCTTCTTCTATGACAATAAAAGGAATATCGCCTGAACGTTCTATTGTGCGATCACGGTAGAAAAGTGGAATGGAAAAGTCCGGCAAAGGGTATCCCATTTCCTTGCGGGCATTCATGATAGAAAGGAGTTGGTCTGCAATATTTTTTGTGAGCTGTTTAATGGTTTTCCCGAATGTATTGAGTTCCGGTATAACCGGACTGGTAGCTATATAAAGACTCCGCTCAGGATCTGTTTCAATGGCAATAAATGCAGTTGTTGGGTGGTCCATAGTATAAAGTACTGTATACTGCAGTTTTTATCTCGTCAAAAAAGCAGCTATTACTATATGGCTGGGGCCTTTTTAGAGTATCAGTCATGCTGGAAAATCATTAAGTGCGAAGCGGGCATATATCTCCTCTTCGATTATATCTTTTGCCATTGAATACTTTTGTTTATCCATACACTTGGCACTAATAAGTGTACCAACAATTAAATCACTCATACTAGTAACCCATTCATGAGTCTTGGGGGAGTATTGCATATTGTACGGATTATTTTCTTTCATATGACTAAAGGAAATTATAGCAAAATATGTTACGGCATTATTCTATCTTAAAGTATTGCATAAGCTACAGTTGTTAGGATGCGTCATATGATAACTCATGCATTGGCACCTTTGGCTTCGATTGCCTACCAGCGGCGATATATCATTCATGGCGATATAAAGGGGTATATAATTCCATGGGAATTGCTGGAGGACGCTATAAATGCATTGAATATAACTCTCTCTGATAAAAAGTATCAACAGCGGTATTCATCCGAGGAATTAAGCTGCTTGGCCTCTATGCTGGCAACTATTAAAAACTGCCCATATACCCAGGATGTTCCTTTGGAAGAATTGGTGGAACGTCATAAAGGTTGGGCGGCGGTTCGTAGCCAGGCGCAGGAGTGCTTGCAAATAATGAATTTTGATCTTGTTGCTTGGGAAAAGGAGAATATCGATTTTCCGGATAACTAGAATAAGATTTCTCGTACCATTCTTTGCGAGGTCGTAGAGACAAGTGGCATGGCATTCAAGCTTACGGATGGTCCACAATACTTCATGCCTTATGCAGAAACGGGAGTATTGTCAAAATTATTTGTATCAAATATGGAATCGGACTAGAATATTGTCTTAACAGCTTACGGTATTGGCCGGTCATCTGGTATAATAATTGATATTTTATAATCGATCTAGTGAGCTTCTTTTCTTAAACAATAATGCGAAACTTTATACTATCGTTTACATTAACTTCGTTGACGGTGTTTGTGTGCCTATTGTTTTTCCTTCGGTCTGCACCTTCCTTATGGGATGCTGAAGGCTACATTTTTTTGGGAGCAATTGCCGTAGTTGTCGGATTGATAGCAGGATTATGCGCTATAGTACTTCTGCCACTTGCTCGTTCTACAAGAAATGAACGAAAACCTTTAGTAGTTATGGGGATTTTGTCACTCAGTATTCTGACTGTCGGCTTTATGGTGTTATTCAATCGGCAATTATCTGCAGCATGGCTGCAGTCACTTGCATACAGCTTGCTCATTGCCATTCTCTTGACGGCAAACAGTCTGTACATCACTCAACGACATTTTCGTACTATGCAGTTAGTGCTCGCTGCACTTGTTGCACCTGTAGTATTATTTATGATGCTTTTTGCATACAGAATATTGGCACTCATTGATGTATCTGCCGGCGGCGCTGCATTCTCCAATAGTTTCAATTGGATACCATTGGAAATATCAATGATAGCTTTTGTATGGACGTTTTGTGTATGGCTTATGCATAGGAATTTTTCTGTATTTCCAATAGAATGAAAAAATCCGCATGGATTTATCAGTACAGAAATTTGCATGTTAAACAGTTACGTACATAATAAAATCATTGCCTCTGTTAGTTCGGTCGCTATCCACATATGATTTCTCGTTCAATACTTTGTGAAGCTATCGAGCCAAATGGCCTAACATTCAAGCTTATGGACGGCCCATGGTCTATGGAGGTAAGAGGAATATGGAATGCGATACTCGCAGACTATTTGGTCTATGCTTTTGGGAACCGATCAATCACCGTTATTACCGGTACGGAACGCTGGTGCATGAACGACCTTCTTCCAAATGTAAGGATTATCCGTATTGATACACGAATATATTCAATGCTCATGGGTAAAGGAAAATGCGCCGTCTCTGCCTTGCATGGACTATCAGCACAACTGGCAGAACAAATAAGTGCCAGTGAAGATTTTGAATTAGGAATTTTGCGTTTAACAAATGTTGATCCTGAAAATGTGACAGCAATAAAACATGTCTATTTATTACCGATCCTGGGTGTCGAACCAGTTCCTTCGTTTCGTGAGGAATTATGTATTCGATCTGCCGACGGAGATTGGCTAAACTGGTGGAATGCACCAGGTGCTACAGAGGAGCGTGTATATAAGTTTCAAGAAGTTGTTGAAAAAGCCGGTTGGCAATTCGTATATAATGGCAAGCTCAAAAGCGCGGAGGAGATCACGAATAACATCAATCGCCTGTGACAAGGCCGACCTCACCTGCTCTAATGGGCAGGTGATTTTATTATGTAGTTTCAGTTTTCCTGTTATGCAAAATCTGTGCAATAAGCGCACCTGCTAAAAAACTGACAGCTATATAGAGACAGTGAGTAAGAAAATGTATTAACCCCCAAGGAAGAACCTCTACGACATCCAGAGATGGCTTGAAAAGTAAACTTTCAGGATGAACATAGAGAGAAATGCCTGCCCATAACCAGTCCGGTACCAGAGTACAAAAGAGATGGCCATCCTCAAGACAGGTAAAAGCAAAGCCGTATGCAAAAGCTGCTACGGCCAGCAATAAAATCTGGACTATTACACCAATCACTCCGCCAGCCAGCCATGGCCGTTGCTTCAGGAGTTTCTGGTGCATAGAACTTATAACTCTCATTATTGAGGGGGTTAGATATTTGGTAATATCTGTTCCACGGAGCAGGCGATTTTTACTATGTTTTCCGCATGGCAAGCAGAGCTTGAATTGCTCTCCGTTCAACTGACTCCGGATATCCATGCTCGTCTGTCTTACTGTTATAGCATATCATTGTATTGTTCCATGCCCGCTCGAAAGAGTGTTCGTACGCCTTTGCCAAATGTTCCGGCAACACTTCTATTTCTTCCGGAGTGAGTGTCTCACGGAGCGACTCAATGGATGTCATGAGTATGATGTAAATAAAATTATAAAGCTTAGTACCGTCTATCAAATTGGCCGTATTTCCTGTAGAATACCTAGGTTTTCTTTTATCAGAAAATTTCCCAAATCATCTATTTTATCCTGTGGTCCACTGACCATCATAAGTTGAGCAAAATCAAATTCGGTATCCACGGTAATAATGTTATCCAATTTGCCTGCTTCGGTGAGCTGTTTTACTTTTTGATAAAAAGAATTTCTCAGTTCATCAAGTTCGATTGCAGTAACATTCATTATTTCAGAAACTCTTTGTATAGGTACCGGTAGATGAAAACGAACAGCATACATTTTTTCCATATTCATTATTATATTGAAGGGGTCTTTTTTGTCAAAGATTCGGTTAGTTGTCTTTATAGTGTATACAAGTATAATATATCACTGACTTTCGTCAGGATATCGCGTTGCTGTTCAGTCTGTTCTTTCCAAGGAGACCTCCCATGTCTGCGGAAGACCGTCGGCTGGCTACAGCTCGCCCGCTCGTGGAAATCAGGAAAACAGGTAACCTGATTACATTCCAGGCAGAGAACACTTCAAATTCTACTTCTCTTCTCCTCGTGGCCATCCATAACTGGCTGGAAGAGCAGAACGCCTCTCGTAATGACTCGGAGCTTGAAGTGGAGTCCTTGACGCCGGTGTACAACGGCGGGGTCACAAACGACCGCTATGAGCTGAAGGCCTTCGTCCTGTTGACGAGATTGCGTTGAGTAAATTTCTGCGCTGGAGTGGCGGCAACACAAAAGGGCGACCATCGCGGTCGCCCTGTTTTTGTACAAATAGCAACTTTATAAATTAGGCAGAATTCGTGTTGCTTCTACTAACAAAAAAAACACTGCATCGGCCAGAAAAAGGCATCAATCAAGGATAACGAACGTCGCCATTCTCTGCGGGCCAATTATGTTACATAAAACTTCTAAGGATTTACCAGCTGCAAGATGCGTGTTGATGGTATGAGCTTCAGCTCGATTCAACATGAATTGTCCATGTATTTCTACTGGTTCATGTCCGAAATATTGGAGTGCCATTTCCGTATAGCATTGGCCGGTAGTAATTTTTTCTTTCAAAATGACCCGGATGTTCTCTCTTGTTTCTTCGGCCACTGAAAAAACCATAATACTCTCGTTGGGCTCCAGATCTATTTCGTCTGCAGAGAGGCTGTGAAGAATTTGATGCGGCAGTTTACATGATGCATAAACAGTAATGGATTCATTAGAAATATTGTTCAGAATCAATTGGCGATTTTTCCATATAAGCAAGGCCTGATCCGGATCCATCGGGTATTGACGAATAGGAAGAAATTGAGACATGCCATGGATAGTTGTTTCAGTTTCTTTCATTTAAGAAGATCAAACGGAAAACGATCAATGGGAGTTCTATTGTATGTGCCGGGAACCCAGGAGTTGCGCCGTGTATATTCATCATTGTATGGATTGAAGTATTGGTACCGGTTTCATCTATCCTTTTTATGTATAAAATCTAATCAAACATTGAAGGATCAATCGGTAACTGGTCAATCGGCTGCAACCTGCTTCTAACTCCATCGGGCAGCCTGGATATTTCTTCGCGAAGCTCATATTCCGTGCGCTCCATAATTTCCACCGGCACTGTTAGAGGAGAATCATCTGATAATACAAGTTCCATAGTTTTCGGGAGCAGTGCGGCAAGTGCATCGCGTGTTGCATTTGTCCTCTTTTTAAGTACGGCCAATACTCTGAACTCTCTTCCGGTATAGCGCACTTTTACCAGCTCAACGTCCGGGCTTGAAAGCATGGATGCCGTATCCGGATATTTGGTAATCTCTTTATTCAGGTAGTCATGCTCGTGCCACACCTGGCCGGAAGTCATTTTATTCGGATTCATAAAAGAGGCTGGTTATTTGCTTCCATCAACTTCGCATCCAGCTTTATAGCCAACTCACAGCCGGCTGGAAAATTTCCACCCGGGCCGAACCAACTGCCATCCGGTTGTTTGTAGTATGTACCCCAATCTTCAAGATAGACTGTGGCAATGGCCGTGTCGGCATTGCAGGCAATGACATCCGCTTCCAATGCGCCAATTTGCTTTTCCAAAGACTCATTATCCGTATCTCCTCTTAGCGCAACAATAGATATTTTATGCCGTTCACGTCGTTGGTCGAGTTCGTGATGGATTGCTCGAATGATACTTTCTTTTTTTGCTTCTAAGTTTGCGATGTGTTTCTGGGGTATTTCTCTCGGGGATTCAGGTGCACTCATAATCAATACTGTAAAAATTAATATATACACTTTACATTTAAAACTTATTATGTCAATATTCCACCATGGAAAAAGATGACTTTCTGGAACGGGTAAAAAGGCTGCCTGTTGTCGCGCCTTCTCTCCGCGAATGGATTGCAAGGCAGTTGAATGATGAATGGGAACAGAAACAGGAATCACTTATCCAATGGCTGGAGGAAACCGAAGCAGCAGTACGAAACGCGCAGCAGAAATATCATGATTCGTTGCGTGCGATAACCGAAGGCACTTTCGATAGCGGAGAAATACATGAACAGGATCTGGATTTGACCAAATCCATTCCCAAGTGGCAGTGGAATTCTCTCTCGCTCACTCCGGATCATCTTCACATTCTGTATGCCATACATCAACGGAATGGAATCACTCAGCAGAAACTCTTGGAGTTGTACCCGACTTTACCCGTGGTAGACGTTATAAATAGGCTTTTACACAGTGGATTCATTCAGCAAGAAGGTATACATTTCTCTTTAACAAAAGAGGGCGCGCATTTATGGTTGGATAATCCTATGTTTTAGTTTTTATATTTCCCTTCTTAATCTGATGCCAGGTTCCTCTCTTCCTAAAAGCGATATTGATGCACTGCGAGCCGATATTGCGGCTGCTAAAGCGCCCAAAGAGGTGTTGGCTATTCTGGCACAGCCGGAACTTGATTTACTGGACAGACTGGAGCCTGATACTTTACATGAGGAAGACGCAGAGACCATTTTGATGCCATTGGTGGACATATTTCGCGCCATGCAAAAGCGTGTTCTGCAAAGCGTACCGTTCCCTGAAGATTACCCCGAAGTTCTTGTGCCAGGTATGGATGATATGGAATATGATAAGCATCAGAACAGTATTGGTTTTATTGTAGAGAATGATGGAGATACTGAGCCTATAGAAGAGTGGATTGTAAGCAGACTCGCTGATATGAAGAGGCTGACACGGAAACAAGCGAGTAGCCTTCTTTTATTCCAAAGTCGTTCATACTTTGACGGTCCCGTTTCTGTGGTATTTATACCCAAATCTGCAATACCGCCCGAGTATTGGGAGGCGTATAATGATCATTCATCACTTTAAAACTATGTCTTACGAGAGCATTAAAGAAGCTCTAATCCGAGAGAGTAAAGAAGATGACATCGGACTCTGGTGGATAGTGGGCTCTGTTTCTGGCGAAGTGTGTACTGATTCCGTGCTTCGCGGAGATGAACTTTGTATGGCCACTTTAGGTATGGTGCGAGATCTCCTTGAAGCCGGCATGGTAGCTGGCTTCCCTGTAAGACCGGATGGAAAATATAGTTTTAAAACATGGAATATAAGTCATGATGAAATAATTTCTAAGATTAAAAAAGAATGGCAAGAGCTTGGCCGTGAGCCTACTGTCGGGGAGATTGTTTGGCTTCATTTACCATCATAAATTTCAGCTGATTAATTATGGACTCCAAAGATATTCACATCGGCTGTTCGCTTGCCCATGATTTTTTAAATGGAAAAGCTGAGCTTGATACAGTGCGCGATGCAATACGTCAGCGGTTGGAAAATATCCTGCAAAAGCATGTGGGGTTTGCACCCGCATCATTAACTGAAGGACAGGCGGTGAGCCAGATTATTAATCAGATAGTCTCCGAATATGGTTTGCGTGTAGCATTTCCCCTTACCGATGAGCCTGCACGTCTCGCCTTTAAGAAAGTAGGAAATGCGAAAGATCCTGTTTTTACTATTTTAAAGGATGCTAAAACTGCTTCGTACCACGGTAAAACACTGCCTCAATTAAAACTCGTACCAGTGGGAGATCATGGATTGCGACCTCTGGCGTCATCACTTCGGAAGAAATAATTCAGATCAAAACCTCAGCATTAACTATGTAGAACTGGGCTGAGGTATTATTTATATAATCTGTCTTTACGCTTGCCGGAGAAACTTACATTGCCCACATTTGACAGTCTATTTCTACAACGAATATCATTTCAATTATGGCAGTCGACATTTTTCCATCCGGCACTTTAAGTAATGAGCACAGTCGCACAGTGCCGCGTCTGTCATCCGATGTGACGAAGCTTTTATTGCCTGACGATCTCTGCGAGACATTGAATACAATGTCTATTAAGACAGCCGAGGAATTACTGTCGTGTCTACATATGTGTCCTTATATTCTTGAAGAGCCACTCGGCAGAAACAGTGAACAGGTTGCAGCATTCGGTTTGCTCCTCGGACAATTGCTTACGGAATTGGTACATGAAGAATTTATACATCCGGGTCCTCCTGTTCGTTTCGCGCACGGTGGACTGTCTGCGCCGGGAGATAGGGTGTGAAAGTATACATACTGCATGGGCTTGTTTCAGCATACAAAGTTGGTTGGCAGAAGTTGCAGATCATGGATTGCGACCCTGGCATCCCGGCATCGTATGATATGATAAGGGGACAGAAAAATTTTCATTCGGACTGGCCCTTTTTAATCTATTCGGATTGCCATCATCTGGATCCGCTCTGTACCGGCGGGTAGACTGGATATGTGGTCTTTGGGAATCTGACGTTTGGCAGGTAATACGCGTGACGGTACCGGAGGTACACAATGCCTGTTGTCGAGATCAGCGATGTGCGGAAGTACAACAAGGCGGTTGCCGTGCTTGTCCGTTTGGGCGGTACATTCCGCACAAAGCCGGACCGACTTTTCATTGTCTCCCCCGTGCAGCATCAAGCTCTGGCAGATGCCGGGCTCGTACAATCGGCGCCGGAGAAACCCAAGAAACGCAGTTAGCGATAGATCTTGGAATCTGCCGTTCAGACCTCTTCACTCGGAGGAGGTCTGTTTCAATGAGACTGTCTTGCTCTCTTTTTGACAGTGGCCAAGTCTGTACTTTATAGTTTTTTTATGCTATAAAAGATAAGTGATCTTTGGCCTTGATCAGTTCAAAGGAGGACGTACTCATGTCCGACTCCCCGCCTCCGCAATTGCAGGCCGGTGCCTGGGTGGTCCAGTTGTGGCTCACCACGGGCTACAACTATGACAACGACGATCTGAAAATCGGCGGCTCACGACGACTCGGGCCGTACATGTGGGTGCTGGAATCCCATATCGGTCCATTCATGGTAAAAATGATTGAACGCTATCGCGAGCACCCGCAAGTTCTTTGCATTGCCAAGGGTAGTCGGAAGTTCATGCCCATGGATGCATTGCCGAGCTTGGAGGACCAGATTCGCGAGTTCGAAGAGCATCTCGCCCAGCCATCGAGCTGGCCGAGCCAGAATTAATGCTTGGCCTTTATGGTCAAATGCCCCGGTCTTCGGACTGGGGTTTATTAAAAAGACGAACCTGTTGTAGGATAGCTGCTACATTGAAAATGGCATATTTTGACGAGTCTCTTTCTCTATCTCGCCAATCGCATCCTTTTTCTGATGCGCTGATAACTGAAGAATGTATGTGGCAATGGTCAATACTGTCAGAGGGCCATTCTGCGGATTCAATGCTGCGTTGTCCAATGCGCGCCGTATCTGTGACCATTGAATGTATTGGAGAGAAAGACCTTGAGCTCCTGTCGGCCCGAGCGCATCCAATATGCCAGCGGCTACCTGCATATTTTCTCTTTTTTTATCGATGCATTCCTGATGATAACGATTAAGCCAGTTTTGAACGGTATCAACAGCCGGCTCAGATACTTCTATGGACGTGCGGAATTCTTTTGTCATACATGTATATTACAACTTATCTTTTATAAAGCAAGTATTGGCCGATGACGGTTGGATGCGGCGGCACAGGAGAAAGAACGGCGTTGGTTACCGTAACTAAAAAAAGGAGACAGGGTTACATCTGCATATATTTCTATAGAATGACGTTTCTCTATTGATTTAGTGTCTTACAAAGCATAATTTGCGCTCATGCAAGTTCCACATCGGGGCTGCACTTCTTTCTCATCACCGGAGAACAGTCTCATGCTCTCGAACCCCATGGCAGTAGCGAACTTTGTCGCGGGCTTGGTTACGGGTCTGCTGTGTTTCCCCCTGGTTGTCATCGTGCGACGGTACTACAGCCGCACACAGCGTCTGGCCCAAGAGGTTGCTGCGAGGTTCGGTGACAATATTCATGATGCCGGCTTCTTCGAGGGCCTCGCCCGCAAGTGGGCGACGCAGGGCTGGATCAAACGTAACCCGGCGCACATACTCAGGTCACTCCTGGAAGTCCAATCGATTGCAGATGTGCGGCATGCCATCCCGGGTGGAGAGCACTTCTACGTGCTCTACATCTGCGCCAAGATAAAGGCAGCGGCGGCTCAAGACAGAATGAAAGGCATCGAGTCGGCTGTCACAGAACTCTGCCTCCAATACAATATGGAGGCTTGGACAGAGAGGGTGCTGCAGTATGCCAAGCATGGTAAAATGAGTGAAGAGTTGGAATTGGCCATGGAAAAGGACCAGAACATCAGGCAAGTCATGGACATTCTCTTCGGTGCCCTGATTACCTGCGTTAGCCAAGCGCGTAAGGCGCACTTTCAGAACAAGCTATAGCAGCAGCTATGGCACAAAAGCATTCGTTTCAAACGAGTGCTTTTTATAATTTGCTCCATATCCCCTTCTTTTATCGGTGTTTCCAGATTCTTTTATGCTTCATCATCTGCTACGCTTCAATAATGAAATATAGCTTTGCCTGCGCTTCAGTCCTGATTCTTGTTGGCTGTACCAATAGTGCAAGCAATACAAAAACCGGCAATCCCGGAGAGCAAAGCGGCAACTGGAATTCACTGGCAATCGCATCTCAAATCTCGTTGCCCGATTCAGCCTATAGAGAAGTTTTGCTTGGCTCTGACGGTTCCAAGCCCGACGATACAACTCCCGTATGGAGTGTAAGTCCTGCAACGCGGGAGCGGGAGAAATCTATCGAACAACATACGAAAGATCTTCTGCTTCCGGCATCCAGGCAGGATTTTGATGCACCCTATGAAAGCGCGAATTTCAAAAAACACATCGTCCAATACTTTACCTTCGAGAAAGATGTCTACACACTTCGTACCCGCACGCAGAATCCTATTGATCAGAACTATCAATTCTACAAAAACGATACCCAGATATTTGAAAGCAAAATGTGCTATGCAACTGATCCACCGATTCAGGATGCAGTCATAATCGACGGAGAGATCGCCTTAACTTTCCTTCAGGGTGATTGTTCTTCACCAGACCGCAAAGGTGGTGATCATTGGCAGGCTATTTATTACAAGGGCACAACAATCAACGAAAAAGAACATGTACAGGGAGCCAGTCATCTTTTCTCCTACAAAGGGAAGCTCGGCTTTATAGCCGCCATTGATGGCCAGGATTATGTATACTTCAATGGCAAAAAGGCTTCGCAGCCGTTTGATATCATACGTACACACTCCTGCTGCATGATTCCACAGCCATATATCCGTCTCTACCAAGACGGAACATTCCTCTTCATTGGTGACAGAAGTAGTGAGCGATATCTTACGCAAATCAATTTGAATGCTTATTTGTAATTGGCTATCGGATTAACCGTTTGTAACATCCTTAGACAAAGCTACATCAAAAGTTATAAGATAGTTTGTTTGGTAGGCCTTGTCACAGAGAGAGCGTACGTGGGAACGATTCGGTACTTCGTGGCGGGCACCCGCGACTGGGGCCGTCATAATGGCAAGCCGTATATAAGTACGGCGACACATATACGCACGTATATCTTTCCTGAGGCGTATATCTAGAAGTGGATTCAACTCATCGGCTCGTGGAAGCTGCCACGCCCGAGGAGGTGCTTGCATTTCTGCAGACAGACTTCAAGCCGTTCCAAATTATCGTTGCCCATACAGACTTGGGCATCGAGGTGCTGCAGGAGATCCGCAATGCATGCCCTCACAGCCTCATGGTCCTCATGTGGCACTATGAGTCGGAAGCGACTCGGGTCCGACACCTTCGGATGACGCTGGCCGTGAATGCGCATCCTATCATTCATTGTGATCACTCTCTTACGGCATACCTAGAGATCGCCTACTAGCTCTTCCTTTGATCGTCAAAGGTCCGCCACCCATTCTTGCAAGCTGTGAAGCTCATTCGATTTCTCCTTGAGCAATGGTGAAAATGCTATTTTCAAGATATAAAATGCATGTGGTACTGTCAATGACCGAAAAGATATACTTGCGGGTAAAGAACCCTGCGTTCGGCACGGGGGTCTTTCATAGATTTTAAATAGAATATAGGTATATTCATCATGATGAATGATATGAGTGCAATGAAATTGCATAACACTATATACGGCACTGATTTTTTGAATTTTCCCTTCAATAAGCGGTCGTGGGAGGTTGTACTCCTGCCCTTTGGTATCTGGATGACGGAGGAGAATTATTCGGCAATTGCCTCGGCTTCGCAGTACATGGGCGATGAGGAATATTTTATTGTAGACGCCGAAAAGACGGGACTGTTACCCCAGGCTGCCATCCTTCAATGGCCATATGCTGACTTGGAGAAACTTGAGGCCAAGCATCAACTTGGCCAGGTTATCACTCATTGGTTCGGACGTTCCGCTTCCTGGGGAGTGGCATGCCACGAAGATCATTTCGCAACCATTGGAGGAGATCCTGATTTTATGGATCGCTTTGTGATGCTTCGCGGGGGCAGAGAGGCATTACGAAGCACCTTCCTAGAGTATTGGCCTCATGTAATTTTACGGAACGAGGATCGTAAAAAAACGGTTCTCTCTTTTGCAGGCTGGTGAGAAGAGAGCCTAGTAAGAAAAATTAGCAGGCTTCGAAAATAACTGCCAATAGATTTAAAAAGGCCTCTGAGCGGGGCACAGCATCGGCACGTGTAAAGCTCATAACATTTACTCGAAAAAAATCTCGTTGCCAAGCATGCAGGCAACGAAAGAAATGCAATAAAGCATTCATTTCTTGCTGAGAAAAGAAGTTTGGGTGAAGCATTATTACTTTGTTAATTTCTGTTAGGTCGCAGATTTTATCCGACGGACTTCGCATCCGAACCTACTCCATCGACACATTGAAGTGATCAACATAAGTTAAAACAATCGCCGAAAGACTTCTGGTAACATGGCAGGCTCATCCGGGTTTTCGTTTATCACAAAGGAGGTTCGGAAATTCCTCAAAAAAATGCCCCTTCCATGGAAGGGGCATGTCCGTCACTCGGTTCGGCCGGACAGAGCCTAGTTTTTTCGGTCCTCAGTTGGCCCGTCGTAAGAGAAGGTGTGTAGGATCGGCAGGGGGGACCGCAATTGGGTAGTAGTTTCCTCTTCGTATCCAGACTCGAGGCCGACGAGCGAGCGGTCTTTAGCAGCCAAACCGTGTGACAGCCGGACTCCAGCAGAGCGAAGACCGCGAGCGGGGTCAGCATCTCCTGCGTGAGCATCAGTGAGCTAACGTGCGGCTCAACGGCGGTTCCACAGGACTTCGGTGCGGCCGGTTGCAGTCGACAGCCGAGGGCTTTCTCTACGATTGCCTGCCCTGTGCCGTGATGTCGCAGAGGAGGCGGTAGGTGAGGCTGCAAGCCTCCATGGTCAGGGCATGGATGCCGAATGGCTCCAGGTCCTTCCATTTGCGGATCGTCTTCATTGCATTCTCCGATGTTGAAAGGGACGGATAGGGAAGGATGCCAGTAGTAGAATGCGCGCACAAGGGCTGGTTGAACCTTCCTTGCCTCCTATTGATGGCCTCTCTTTACCTCGACAGCTTGAATATTGAGGATAAGGAGTCTAAGAGTCGATATTCATGCGTTCCCAAGCGGCTAGGTTGAAACTCATCACCGAAAGACACTCCTGTGCCTGAGTGCGAAGGGTCGCCCACCCTTCATGTTCTTCGACCAGAGTCGCAAAAGGGACTTCCCAGATATCGGGGCAGGCTTTGAGGATTGAGAGTGTGGATGCGAGACAACCCAACTCGGTAGGTAAATAGCGTCGCTGATATCGCTCGTCCGCGAGGACCATCTTGAGGTCATCCATGGCGACTTCTAGGAGTTCATATACGGGAGTATGTACCCCTTCACATCGCATGAATAATGTACCGCCGTTGGTAAGGGAGCGAGGCCAAGGGTGCCAGGGCCTCGCTCACGAGATGTCGCGGTCATTGCTCGAATAATCCGCCTCATCGAAAAGACGACGGCTAGATTTATCCGTTTATCCTCAATAATTGACTTATTGATTACCCTCCACCAGTAGGAATACTGCAACCGTCTACGGATGGGCCGGATCAAAATCAGCTCTGACGTTTATGGATTCAAGGACCGGCGATAATCGCTCTACAGCCCGTCGCTCAGCCAACGATTATGCCACATGTCGGGCTCTCCCGGCCCAGCTCGTTGCAGCCGCTCGTACCAACTCTGCGCTTCCTGCTTATCCCAGATCCCGGAGTAGTAAGCGTACCAGGCAGCGATCTTCTCCTCCCGAGACGGATCATGGGGATCGATTCCCAATGCGGCTTCTGTCCGTGACTTTCCAGGCGGACTTTCGCGATCAATATCGGCGATTTGGCCGACTACGCGTACCTCATGTGGAGTATCGATTGCGGCGCGGGAAAGGAGTTCATCGACGAGCTTCTTGATCGACTCGCTCTCCACGCAAATGATGATGTCCCCTTGCGGGGAACGGCCCAGGGCAAAGCAATGAGGTGAGACGATCTCGTCAATTGAGTCCTCCTGTGACGCGGGATCATCTGCGCCGTGCTTTCCGGAATCCAACATCATTACATGGGTTAATTCACTGCTCATAATAGGCTACCGTCATCACTGTGCAAGAGGTTTGTGCGCAAAAGGGGCCGAGCCGTCTCGCTGAAGGCGGTTGCGCGATAGTCGTACGTCGAGATGGTCGGACAATCAAAGTTATCTTCGCTTCCGATGATGGCTGCGTTCTCGCGGAAGAGGCTGTTGAGGAGCGTCGCACCTGGCCTCGGCTGGTCTTTACAGTTATTTATCAACAGGGGAAAAAGTTTTGCATCACTTACTTTTTGATGCCCCTTTACTTTCTTCGTGGAACAGTAAAAACTATAATCTTGAAGATCATCGTAAAAAATGAATCCCTGAAAGGGGTATGATATTTTTACCCGAATATTGAAATATAACTGCTCTATTATGGAATTAAAGGATTGTATGCTGCTGGCAAAACGTTTCTTTTTTTAGGGTACTTCGAACGTAGTTAATGAAAACGCCCAAGCTGATTATTCCGGAAATAACAGCAAAAATTGTTTTAAAGTCGATGGTTAGATCGGGAAACATATAATCTGTATTGTACTTTACATTCCGTTCTTTGTGAAATTGATTGAGCAGCTGGAACTATTAATACCTGTACCGCTTGGCTGGGAATCGTGGATAATTTTCGAACGTTTGATTGGTTAAATTTAAAATCATCTCATGCCTTAATCATTAACTCCATTTCCCCAATCCTCAGGACGGTTAGGACTTTCTAATACCTCCATAAGCTTTCTATGCCATTGTTCTGGAAGTACAGATAACAGTGTTGTCCCTTTTCCGATAGAAGTATTTAAACTAGGTTCAGAAGAACAGATAGCAAAAATCATTTCTCTCCACTTATTATCATAATGAAGGCCACACACATGCTGTGCAACTAATGAGATCCATTCTCCATCTACCGGTACTTGTACAAACCCCTGACTCGCTAGCTCCTCTGTGTCTGGCCTTAGAGATTCTGGCTCTCTTTCTTCTGCCAATAATTTCATTTCTTCAGCACTTAAGTCTAATACTTTTGAGTATTGAGTTGAATGCCTTTCGGCTATGTTCCACATTTTCTCCTTTTTTGCTTCAATACCAGCAATTCGTTGCCTTAGATGCTTGCGGATAAAAGGCTCTTCAGGCTCTAGTTCGTTTGGATTGGTCATATTTGTAATATACTACTAATATTTGTTATGTCAAGTATGGCTGGGGATCGTGGATGATTTTCGAACGTTTGATTGGCTTAGATTTTTTCCTAAGATTACTTGCTTAATAGAAAAGTTGAAAATACGATATTATATAATAAAATGCAAATATGCTTTCTTCTAAAGAAATTGCCGGTTCAGCTTACAATGAATTAAAGGATATAGAACATGTTGCAGTCACTGACATTATTCCATCCTTAGGAGTGGACATGGAAATGGAAACAAAAGTAGATATTTATGATCTCCCTGAGGTATTACGGGTTATGAGAGCACTGAAAAGCATGAATATTTCTGATACCGCACTTCGCAGCGAGGAGCATCATTTTTTTGCGCATAATGCAGATGAACATCACGCACTTATTTTGGTTCAAGGATCATCGGAAGTATGGATTAAGTCAAAACGCGGACAGATGCCTCTACTTACTCCTTCTGATCGTATTCCGGTACTGCTACGTCAAGAAAAGAAATTGAGGCCCCAAAGCCCGGAGTATTTTCAGGCTTTTCATTCGGTCGTAAACACTCCGTTTATAGGCTCATTCCAAAAAGATTGTCTCGATGTTTCTTTTGTCCATAAAGATTTGGTTTTTACATTAACTCTCTCTTTGGCAGAGACAAAAGATGGAAATCAGCTTTTTCAATTTGAACTAGAATTAGATGGGCATTTATCGGAGACACCAATGCCCAATCTGCAACAAATACTTTCTGAATTTGAAAGAGTCGCTCGTCATATTTTACCTGTTGAAGCTGCTCGTTTTACAACACATCAAAAAATTGAATGGCTACTTTCAATGCAGGCTTCATGATTGATATTTATTTTTTTGCTCATGGCACAACTCTAGAAAATGAGCAGCATCTTTTATCTGGCTGGAATGGTACAATTTTGTCAGAATTGGGAAAAATGCAAGCTAAAGAATTGGGAATTCATCTTAATCCTGAAATTTTTCCTATGATATATTCTTCCGATTTACCTAGAGCATTACAAACGATTGAACTTGCCTGTGGCACATTGGGTGTCGTACATGTTGACTCACGCCTTAGAGAAGTTAATTTTGGAACTTTTACGAGCCAGTCTTCATCCCTTGTAGATAAGAATTGGGAACAATATATTAAAAATCCATTTCCAGAGGGGGAATCATACATGGATGTCGAAAGGCGTATGTATGCATTTTTACTTGATCTTAAAAAGCAAAATTATAAAAAAATAGCCATTGTTGCTCATGAGGGTCCACAGCTCGCACTTGACGTATTGCTTAATAACAAAACATGGCAGCAGGCTATGGATGAAAACTGGAGAAATACAGGTAATTGGAAACCTGGATGGAAATATGTATTGAATTAATTTGGCTTATATAAGCCAATACATTTACCATGGCTGGGGATTGTGGATGATTTTCGAACGTTTGATTGGACTGAAATTATTCAAGAAACAATGAAGATGTTTATTTTCAAATATGTGCCAAAATATTTGACTGAATAAATAATATATGTTATTAAATAGATATGTCTCAGCTGGAAAAACCTGATTATAATGGCCCAATAGATGTAGAAGTTGTAGCTCATGAGCTAGAAGAAGAGATTCGTCAGAAGCAGAATGCCAGGGAAATTGCCGAAAGAATAAGTAATGGTATTTTCATGACAAGGAAAGACGGTTTCAAAGTTTTAACGAGAATAAGCTTAGCTTTAGGCGATCAGCCGGAAGTGGTAATGACTCTTCTAGAAAAATGTAGTAACAACTGGCCATTTGCCGATTTGAATATTTCTTATGCCTTGCTTAAAGAAGGTCATAAAGAAATTGGTATTTTGTTATATGAAAAATATTTTTCCAATAAAGATTGTAGAGAATTAGATTCCCGAACACTGAGACAAGGAGTTAATCTTGCTGAAATGCTTGGAAAATTGGAAGAAGCTAATCAAATGATTGAAATCCTATTAAGCCGTTCTTCTACCAATGAAATTGATCATGATCAACTGCTATCAATTGCTTATGATTATGGTAGGACTGGGCGAAGTGAAGATGCTGAATTCCTTTGGCAAAGAATTTTTAAAACAAGAGATTGGGATACTTCATTAGATAAAAAATATCGCGATTATCAAAATAAAATGAAAAAGGAAATTGCTAGACAGGAGCATTTGAATGCTTCCAACGAGGTCGATATTTCTAAAGATGCGGATATTTACATTGAAAGGGCTAAAGATACTATTCGAAAAAAGGAATGGTCTAAGCTTTTAGATTTTTGTAAAACAACCTTTGAGATAGAAAAAAGCCCTAGAGCTTGCGATGCATGGCGTTGCTTTGCTTTTACTTGTTTCCAAGAAGATGAGATTACAACAGGAATTAAAATTTGGGAGGTGATTCTTGAATATTTTCCAATGCAGGTATTTGCCTTTATGAAACTTTCGGAAAAATTTCCTTTTAAAGGAAAAGATCCCGAAATAGATGTTTTTATAAAGAAAACGGAATCACTGTCGGCAAAACTAGCAAGACATCCAGGCAGAAAAAAGGTATCACCAATTAAGCTTAAGAATGATAACCGGCCCAATCCTGAAGCTCTTGAACGCTTAATAGATATTGATGGTATAGTTTATTCAATATCAGAACACCTCATGCAAGCAGGACAGCATGTTTCTTTTGGTGAACATGATAAAGCCATCAGAATTTGGACAATAATTTTACAGCATGATCAGGGGGCGATGGCTAGTGTAATACGAGGATTTCTTCGGATGAGCCGGTTAATTTCACCTGAAGAATTTATTGAAAAATTAAAAATTCGAGAGATTTTGCAAGGTCAACCGGATATTGGGAGATTATTTAGTTCAATTGCTGCAAATTTATTCTTAAGAGATCCGGAAACCGCAGAAAAGATTTCATACCAGCTTAATAATGTCCAACCTGAAAGGCCAGGCAACACTGTTACCTTGTCGGACATTTTAATTAAAAGACGAAAATTTTCAGCAGCGTACCATATTTGGTTGCCTTTAAAGGAAAGCCATGCCTACGCCTGTGCGCATTGTGCTTCTAAATTAATGACCGTTGGCCAAGAAATTCTGGCAAACAAATTATTTAAAGAAGTCGCAAAGATTTCTCCCTTAGCTTCCATTAGACATGGCTATGAATCTTTCCAAGATCCTCAAAAGAGTGATAAAGTTCTTGCTTGTATACAGCCTTTAATTGTTACCGGCGATGAAGAGAAGCTGGAAGAACATCAATTTTTTGCATTGAAACTTTTCATACGACATAATCGTGACCTAGATCGGACAAGGTACATTATTCACAAGCTAGTCGAGTCAGGCGCTATTACGCGTGAACAAGCATATCAACTTGGTATTACTCCTCCAATTTTAAGAGATCAAAACGTGGATCAAAATGATCGAGATAGACAAATAGAAGAATATTTAGCAAAAAATATGCCCACATTAAGAAAGAGTAATTTTTTCTCTACTCTGGAAGAACGGCAGCCGATTATAGATCCGGGCAGAAAAACAAGCCGTACAGCGCATTCAGTTTTAAGAAAACCTTATAGATCCCATGCGCCTGATACGCATGATCCAAAGCACCGTCCAAAAAGAAAAAATTAGAATTGTTGTCAATTTTTAGCTTCCATAAGCTATTATTTCAAGCGTGGCTGGGGCTGGTGGATGATTTGCGAAGAGTTGATTGGTCTGTGAGTATTGACATATTTTCGAGTTTGCAAAAGATCCTAAGTCTATATTTATAGAAAACCCCTTCACGCTATGAAGCAATGAAGGGGTCTGACCGTGTTTTCCCTATTGAGGGAACTCTCGCCGGACTTGCTCGTACGCTTCGTACGGCGTCAGGCCGTTCTGGATCAATCCGTACCACCGGAGAGCATGGGTCATGTTGTTGGGGTGCCCGTACATCTCGGTGAACTTCATGGTGATCTTCTCGTCTCGATACTCGTCATCCTGTTCGATGCCGAAAAAATCATTGGTGATCGGCGCTTGATCTGCCATGGATCTCGTCCTCAATAGCTGAAGTTTGAAAAAACACTTATTTGCATAATAATACTATAATTATATTATGTCAAGTATTGATTGAACGGACGGGTTGAGAACCAAATTTTGAAGGCGTTAGAGCAAGCGGGTCACCTCAGTTAATGTTGAACACCAAATATTCTCCTTCTCCAATTGCTTCTATTTTTCCATCGATAATTTTCAAAGCCATCTGGTCATCCAGTGCGTATATTGGCCCAAGTAATTCCTTCGCATGCTGCTGGAGCACTGTAGTGTTTACATTCGGAAAATGGGGAGAGTTGAGGTGGGGCCTGAATGAAAACTCTACAAAACCTAATCCTGTCTCATTCGTATATTTTCCAAGATCCTCGTAGTAGAGCTTCTCGGACTGGCTAAGTGAAATGCTGTTTCCAGTTACCATGCTTCCCGCGCTGATACCCGCATAGATTCTGGTCTTAAGCAGATCCGGGAGTACGTTTGCTAAACCCGAACGTTGCAGCCAATACATCAAATGAAAAGTATTACCGCCACCAAAGAAAAGAACATCGGCATTCTCCAGTCGTCGTTTCCATATATCCTCACTTACTGCAGAGATATCAACAATGTCCACATACTTGTAACCCAGCTTATTTACGTTGTACAAATCAGTGATCAGCCAATTTTTATCTCCCTCTTCGACATTCGCGGCAGTGGGAATAAAGGCAACCACTGACTCAGCTTTCGGCTTAGCAAGTAATTCTTCCAATGCTTTTGCAATGGTCTGATTTGTGATTCCTCCCGATGTCAAAAGAAATTTCATTGTGGATTATCGTAGCAGATCTAATGATTTCTCTGTAATTATTGAGGCAAGCGGGTCTATAAACATGAATTTATCTGGCTGGGGAGCATGGATTCGAACCATGGAATGGAGGCTTCAAAGGCCCCTGCCTTACCGCTTGGCTACTCCCCACTGTAAACGAATAATAGGTTATAGATGTATGTTCTACAACATGTGTATGAACGGCCTTCTACTGTTTCGGGTTCAGGTTCCCCAGAACGTAGTCTTTCACCATTTCCGGCAATTTGGCATACGCTTCATCCAGTACTTTTTGTTCCTCTTCGGGTGGCCGGCTCAGCACCCAGGCTGCCAGGTCGTACGGGCCGTTTCGTTGGCCAAGGCCAAGGCGGATGCGTGGGAAATCTTCGCCGTAGTGTTCGACGATAGACTTAAGCCCGTTATGCGTGCCGGGGCCGCCTTTTTTGCGGAAGCGCAATTCCCCCAGGTCGATATCTATATCATCAGATAAAACCAGCACCTGTTCTTTGGGGTCCAGTTTGTAGAAATCCACCAGTTTTTGTACCGCTTCACCGGACATGTTCATGTACGTGGTTGGTTTTACCAGCAGAACCGGAAATGTAATCACCCTGGCTTCCTGCACCACGGCCGCGAACTTTTGCCGTTCCGTCCACTCCCCTACTCCGAATGCTGCGGATAATACATCCAGTGCCTGGTAGCCGGCATTATGTCTGGTCTGGTCGTACGCTTTACCGGGGTTGCCCAGGCCGATAATAAGCAGAGAAGGTTTCATAGAGGGATGTAATAATAGCAGATAATTCTAGGATGTATTGATCGAGCCAGAGTAAATTTCAAATTCCAATCTCTAAATTCCAAAATGGAATGTGGGATTTGATGCTTGGAATTTCTAATTAAGCGGTACAAACTTTGAGATGGCAGTCTCAAAAGATCTTAGCGCCTTGCGTACTTCATCGTCATTCACACGCATGCCGGGTTCGTGGGCAATGCGGTTGCGGAGCTTGTGCGCGGCCCACACGTTATCTATGTACGGCAGGTACGAACCGGCTTTCTTAAGCTTGTCACTCACGCTGCCTCTGTAGCCGAGTTCTCGTAAGAGCTGATCCAGTACTTTATCCGCTTCCAGAATTTTCCGTTGGGGGTCTTCTATATTTTGCACATGCTTCCACTGCCTGCGTATAAGCGTGCTTGCTTCCATGGATACGCGGTGCTTGCCCCATTTCCACTTAAGAAACAAAAGTCCTGCCACCACCAAAAAGGTGCAGACAATGGCGATAATAGTGATGATCATGCTTGTTTTCTGGAAAATAATTTTCTGCGGGGCTTCGTCGGTTTTTTGGCTGTTGTCTCCTTATTTGTGTCCGCTACTTCAACCGCCGCTTTCTTCATGGACTGGGTGTTTAGCTGATCGGCAATAAATGTGGAGAGCAGCTCCTGGACATGTTTGGAATTTTTTAAGTTCCGGGCATGCATGTAGCTTTCCATATTTTTTAAAATGAGTGCCTCCACTTCCGGTGGCTTTGGAACCTGCGCAAGGGAAATGGCCGCGCCGGTGGATATTTTCTCTATGCTGATGGTTCCGTAGTGCAGCAACGTACTGGTAAGACCCTGTATTTCGTAGCTCACGCCCTGGATATCGCTGTAAAGCACCCGCGTACTCTGCCGGTGGAACCAGCCGTACCAGGCTAAATCAATGACACCTTTATTCGTTATAATCCAGGCGTCCAGGTAGTAATCAAAAAAATTCCGCAAGAGCCAGATGGAACTTCCAGCCGTCCAGACGAGCGCCAGCATAAGCACCGGCCGCGCGAAGGTAAGGAAAAAAAGGAACCAGGCAATAAAGATGGATACAGTCGGCCACAGAATATATTTGGCGCCCACCAGCCAGTGGCGGTGCACCACACGCGAAATCAGCTCATCGGATTCCAGGTGACGCTTAAAGAGGGTGTTCTCCAGCATGATGGGAATTGTACGACGAAGAATGGGTTCCTGTACATCTGTTTCATATGTAACTATTTACGTTACGTTGTGTTATCCGGCACCGGATATAAAATTCCTTCCAATCCCTGTACATGTTGGTTCAAAAACGTACAATGCCTGCCATGCAAGACGAACGAAAACACGGACCGCTATTCCACATTCTCGATGTCGCTTTCAATATTATCGTCATTGTGACGATTGTGGCCGGTATCCGTACGTTTCTTGTGTCGCCTTTCCAGGTGGAAGGCAGTTCCATGGTCAATACGCTGGCCGATAAGGAGTATATTATCATCAATAAGCTTGCCTATCTTATTGGCATACCCAAGCGCGGCGATGTCGTCGTGTTTCATCCGCCGAATGATCCCAGTAAATATTACGTGAAGCGCGTTATTGGCGAACCGGGTGACGAGGTGACTATTAAAGACGGTTATGTATTTCTGAAGAAAAAAGGATCCGCCGAAAGTATTCGTCTGGATGAGTCTTCGTATCTTAATGAGAAAAATCTCGGTCATACCTACCGCCATCCGCCAAGCAGTGAAGATGCCGCTGCCGTTACCTATAAAGTGCCGGAGGGCGACTACTTCGTACTGGGCGATAACCGCGAAGGCAGCTATGACTCACGCAGTTTTGCGTTGGATAATAATACAAAGGCTGAACCGTACGTTCCGGTTGCATCCATTAAAGGCCGTGTATGGTTTGTTGCGTTGCCTATTACAAAGATTCAGGCTCTGGCGCCGCCGGCATACCTGGAGTTGCGTTAGCAGGCTGCGTCATTCTGAATGTCACTGCTTTCCCGCCTTCCATTGAAAGCTGTTTCAGCTGCGGACATTCAGTCTGTTTGCATCTGATTTTGTATAAGATGCGCTTTAGTCGCTGTTTGCTGCATTTTGAGGATATAAATGCTCTTGCATGCGCCATTTCGCCAAGTACAATGGGCGTGTCCCCTGTTCAGGGGTTTTTAGGAGCATAGCCCAAACGCCATGAATGCCATTATCAATTACTTCAACGAGGCACTGGCCGAACTTCATCAGGTTCGCTGGCCTACCCGTAAGCAGGCCGTTCGATTGTCTGCTATTGTGCTTGGATTTTGTCTTATATCCGCCATATTCTTTGGTTTTTTCGATTATCTGATGTCCTGGTTCATTAACTTCCTTCTTTCCTTTACAGCCTAACAGTATGGCAAAACAAGATCCGCGGGCCGGTAGAAACTGGTACGTTCTCCATACATATTCAGGCTATGAAGATAGCGTGAAGCAGGCGCTCAACCAGCGTACGGAATCACTTGGTATGCAGGATTATATTTTTGGCGTGGAGGTTCCCAAGGAGAAGCAATTGGTATTCAAGAAAGGTGAACCGGTAGAGGAGGAGCGCAAATTGTTCCCCGGCTACGTGCTGGTAGACATGATTGTAACGGATGACAGCTGGTATGTGGTACGCAATACGCCGAACGTTACAGGTTTCGTCGGTTCCGGTAATATTCCGGTTCCCGTTACGCCGGAGGAATTTGGTGTTATTGAGCGCAGAGTTGGCGAGCAGGAAGCCAAGTTCAAGAGCGACTTCCAGATTGGTGATCTTGTCGTCATTGTTGACGGTCCATTCAAGAACTATGAAGGTTCCGTTGATAGCGTGGATGTGAACAAGGGCAAACTGACGGTGTTGGTTCTGATCTTCGATCGCGAGACGCCGGTTGAGCTCGATTTCACACAGGTGAAGAAGAAGTAATTTTTATGCGGAAGCAGAAGATATAAATGGCTCAGAAGAGTCAAAAGATTCTGTTGGTTCTGCATTATTATTTTCGCAATGCCCCTTGTGAGTCTTTTGATGCAGTTACCCAGATTTCCGATTGAATACCGCTTCTTAGTACTAGAACCGTGGCTTCCGGTGCGCAATCCTGAGGGCCGGCAGTACCCGGGTTTGCTAGGGTAAGACCTGTATTTGTGGTACGTATTTCCGAACGATGTGTGTGAGAAAATACTGCCGTTCGCACTGGGGATTGTTCGGTTTTTGCCCACTCTCTGGCCAATGTATTCATGAGCCTCATGTGAATTTCCTGCATGGCCCATTGAACCGACGGACAGCGTTTGATGAAGGTGGATACCGCAGATTTATAATCATCTGTGGCATTTTTTTTCACGGAAAATTCATTTTTTGCCAAAGCTGGCTTGCTGTAATTTTGCACTTTCTGGGAATGTATAAGGTGACCGGATTTGTTCCGGACCTGGGTAATCAGTTGGCCCAGGCGATGGCCGTGGGTAATCAATAATCCCAGAGACTTGTCATATAAAATATCTTGAAAAACCATTGGAAATTCATCCGGTGTATTTCCCTCATCGCAGTTGCCGGAAATGAAGGAGGTTTTTCCTTGATATGTCGTTAGAAAATCTTTGTACGGTCCCCATTGTCTCTCGGCAGCTTGTATACTTTTCGGATGCAGTGTGTCTGACGGGTATACCCATGCATCAAATGCATCGCCGTTAAAAACCAAGTTTGACGGTTGAATTTTTTGTATCAGATCCAGGTTATTTCTGGTCGCTTTTTGCGCCAAAGGCTTATCCATTTCATGGAGTCCTAAGTGCATATCTGATAATATGAGCCAATCTTCTGATGCATGGTGAGAATTTGACATACAGTATAATCATACTATTTATAATATTTAAATGCAACGTATGCTATTTTTCCGTCCGTCATTCCTGGCCCTTCCGTCCCCTCTCCATTATTCTTCCTGCATGCCTTCCCGAGAATTCACTATCACCGGTAAAGTGCAGGGCGTGTACTACCGGGCAATGGCCAAAAAGAAGGCTGACCAGTACGGCGTCACCGGCTGGGTAGCCAATAATGCGGACGGGTCTGTCACTGTTCATGCCGAGGGGCCGGACCGGGCTATTAACGATTTAGAGGACTGGTGCCGGGTAGGGCCGACAGATGCGCATGTGAAAGAGGTGACAGTAAAAGATGCACCGCTGGAATATCCGGAGACGTTTGAGGTTGTGTACTGAGAAAAAGAAAACGAGGAGAGGTAATTCCTGGTGCTCTTCTTTTCTGCATCTACCTTATTTTCTTACGCACTGTCTCCCATAACCCTTCTCGTCTTCCACGGCTGCATTGCCGCCAGTCCGACTGTCTGGATAATTTCGCCAATGGTGTAGCCGATGGCAATGGCGTACAGGCCGTATTGACCTATCAAAAGCTGGCTTGCCACAATGGCTGCCAGGCCTCCAATTACGCCAAAAGTGGCCGGGATGTAGGTATCTTTCATGGCGTAAAATGCGCGGAGTTGTAAGTGGCTCAGGCTTTCAAACGGTATGCTGATTGCATAAATGGCAAGACTGATGGCAAAGACATGCACCATCGGCTGGCCGATAAGACGTGCGGCCAGCGGGCTTAGGAACACTAAAATAACAGCTCCCGGAATGGTGGTGGCAAGACATAAAGCCGCGCCGTACCGGAAAAGTTTGCGGAAGCGCGTGAGATCTTTTTTGGCTGCCGCCTGGCTGATGGATGAATACACGGCCTGGGCTACGGCGATTCCCACTACTCCCACCAGCAGCGACTGGAAATCTCTGGCGTTGGCATTTACGGTTAAGGAACCTTTGGGCAAACCGGAGGCCAGTTTATCCAGGAAAAGCAGCTGCACCTGGAAAGCTCCCAGTGACAGAATGCGCGGGATCATCAGCGTTCCCATGTGTGTTAAGTCCGGGTGCCACAGGGAAAAATACGGTTTGTAGCCGGAGCGCATTGCCGCCACCAGGCGCAGTGCCACGTATAGAATGGCGCCGAACAGCGTACCGAGTATGGGGCCGTATGCGCCCCAGATTGGCGTAAGAAAAACAGTTCCGGCAATGGTGCCGACCGTGTAGAGAATGGGTGTAATGCCGTACATCCAGTAGCGCTGGACGGTGATTAAATATTGACCGATGGCATTGCCGAAAACGAACAGGAAATTAGTAAGCAGTGCAATGCGGCCGAACTGAATGTAGAGGTGCAGGCGCTCATCCTGGAAATCCACTAAATACGGGGCGATGACCGGAAAAAGAATGCCAAGAACCAGCGCCACTGCGCCGAAGACAAGTCCGCCAATGGCCATGGTGCCACTAATGACTTTGTTCATTTCCTCCTCATTATTGTGTGCTTTGTAGTTGGCCAGTACGGGGACTAAAACAGTTCCCAGTGCCGAGACAATGCACGTCTGGAATAACAGGTCGCTTGGCCGGAAGCCGGCAAGGTAGGCATCTATCACGCCCGGGTTTCCACTGAAGGTGGTGTTCAAAACACGTACCCGCAGAAAGCCTGCCACAGACGCGCCAAGTTGGGTGGTAGCCAAAATTGCTGCGCCACTGGCTAAACTGTTTCGGCTCAGCAGAGATCGAATGTTCATGGCAGCATGGTAACACACATGAAACGTGTGCAGCAGAGCGGAATTATGGGTAACGCATGCGTATAGCAATGAGGCACCGTTTAGCTGTCTGGCACTTGCACTTTTAGCTGAATACGTAAAAATGACGGGCATGACTTCCCCTCTCTTTAAGGTACAGGCAATTGTACTGTCTACACTTCTATCTGGCTTCCTTGCGGCTCCATCATTCGCGCAGGAAATATCCGGCTCTTCCTCTTCTGTTGCCGCCGCTTCTTTTTCCGTCTCGCAGACGAGTCCCATTGAGCAGGTGGGAACAGTGACAATTATTGAGCCGGATCAGAAAACAGTTGTGCAGACTATCGGGTACTTTACCATGAAGGATCTTCCTGCCGGCCGCTACACGTTACTTATTGCGCCGCCCAAGGGCATGTCCACTGTTGTTACTATTTCGCGCGGCAGCGAGGCGATCAGTGTTGCCAAAGTGCCCCAGATTACGTTTGAGATTGCCGAAGGTGAATCATTGAGTGTGGATATTCAGTACACGCTTTCATTTTATGGAAGCATTGTGGTGACGAGCGACCCTGCTTCCATGCCATTTGAATTGAAAGGGCCGAATAGTATGAGTCGTACCGGTATTACGCCTGCTACATTTGAAAAAATGCCGATTGGCCAGTACAACGTGACATTCAAGCCCACCGGCTGCAATACGCCGCCGCCGAAATCGTCTCTTGTTTCACAGAACGACCGCGTGAGCGTGAATATTTCACTCCGCTGCGATACGTTCACGGCAAGTCTGCTGGCACCTTCTCCGGCAGTAAGTGCGTCGTCGGCCAGTGCTTCTGTTTCTACGGATGCCAAAGAGACAGTGGCTGTTCCGTCTGCCGCTCCTGTTGTGGCAGACCTGACGGCTACGCAATTTGCCGATGTGCATACCACGGATTGGTTTTACCCGTATGTAAAGCAGATGAATGAGGCGGGAATTCTGACAGGCTACAAAAATGCCGATGGCACAATGTCCGGCGTATTCGGTTCGGCAAATGCGGTAAACCTGGCCGAGCTGGCAAAAATCGCGCATGTCATGGCGCATATTCCGGAGCCGGCAATGTCGCTGGTTCCCGTGAACTCTTTGGCGCGCAACGCCTGGTACTCCGCGTACATTGCCAGCAGCGAGATCCGTCATTGGTGGTTATATGATGCGCCTTCGGCGGATGTAACACGGCCCGCAACGCGCGGTGAAGTATTGGTAACGCTTTTGCAGGCAATGGATATTCCCGTTCATTGGGCCAAAGGCGGTGCGTTTGCCGATGTTATGGCTAACACTCCCTACGCCGCCGCTATAGAGACGGCAGCCGAGCGCGGTTGGGTATCCGGTACGCCGGTTGTGGACGGTCAGCCCATTTTCCAGCCACTGCAGCCTATCAACCGCGCCGCATTATCAAAGATTCTAAGCAAAATGATGGAAGTCCGGTAAATTCAGTCCAGCTCCAGGGCTCACCTGCTTCTCTCTTTTTCCTTTTACATTCAACGAACAGCCGAACCCATCAGTTGCGCTCTCGGATCAGCTGATTTAATAACAATAATTTGTGGCAAAGCGCGGGCATAGGCCTCACTGCCTTTAGGCGCAGACGGAAGGAGAATATTTCCACGGCTCAGCAGGTACGAAGAACCGCCGCCGTCCAGCATCATAATTTTGTCGGCTGATGCACCGAACTTTTCCAGCATACGCGTGGCATACCGCTGGGTAGTGCCCGGCGAGCTGTACATATAGACATTCCCTTTTGCATCCGTCGCCATGAATGTCCGGCCTTTGCGTACGGTGGAGGACTTGGATGATGTTGGTGACAGGCCAACCAGAATAGTCGGTTCCGGGCGGCTTACCAGTGAGTCCGGGTCATCATTATACGGAACGATATCATTGTGCCGGCCATCGGACACGAACATTAATTTCTGATTCCTGAATTCATTGTCATCCGCGTAGCCACTAATGACTTTGTCATCCACTTTGACGGAGAATGCCAGCGCCGCTCTGTCGGCATAGGACATGTCGAAAAATTCGCCGTTGGTAATGGAGAAGGTTGTGGGGTGTTGCGTAGATGCTGTTTTCCACCAGTCGGCAATGGTCTTGCGACTGAGCGTTAAATGCTCTGTCCACTCCACAATATCCCCGGCCAACAGCCCGATGGAACCGCCTTCGGATGGCAGAATAACGTGAATGAAATCTTTATGACGCTGATACAAGTGCACGCCCGGGGCACGCCGTACTTCTTTAAAATCTTTGGGTGTAGATACAGTTTCAACAGTCGTTTTGGCGCTCGCAACCGGAGCAATCAGCATGCAACTTACGGAAACAGCAATAAGAAGAGAGCGGGGCAGCATAGAAAATATAGTGTGGCATTGGTTTGGATATTATCAAAATGAATTCATGTGTCTGTCCTGCAGAGCTTGACGAAGCACAAACTATGACTTCGAATTATTCAGCACGACGTTTTTGATCAGATTTCAGTCACTCACTCTCTCTCGAAGCCATAGCCGTTCGTATTGCAAACTCTCCGGCCAGATCCGTAATATCACCGGCACCCATAAAAATAAGTATATCTTCCGGCTGTATAACAGATGTTTCCAATACGTGTTTTGCCGCGGCCAATGTGCCGCCGGTAAGCGCCGTCATATTGCTGTTTTTGGCAATATCCTCTACAAACTTTGGCATATCCACTGTTTCGGTTTCCGTATCGGATCGTGCGTCGTAGACATTTGTCACGAGCACCAGGTCGGCATCGGTAAAAGATTCCGTGAACTGGCTGTACAATTCGATGGTTCTGTTATGCGTGTGCGGTTGGTATACGCACACAATGCGGCGCTTGGGGTAACGCGAGCGTAAAGCGTTGAGCGTGGCGCGGATTTCTTTGGGATGATGGGCGTAGTCATCAATGACCAGTACGTCATCCCGGTAATAGCCTTTTTGCTCCATGCGTCGCCATGTGCCGGCAAACGGTGCCAGGGCGGCAATGGCATCCTCCTGGGAAATAGTGAGTTTCTCGGCCAGCGCCAGCGCCAGCTGTGCATTCTGTTTCATATGCAGGCCCGGCGTTTGTAAATCGATAAGCGGAAATTGATCGGCATCAATAATGTCTCTGTCACTGGCACGCGCCACTTTGTCGCAGTCCGCATCCTGCAGGTGCGTAATAACCGTACCCGACTGCGGCAGGCGCTTCAGGAAATCCACAAAAGATTCCTGGTACAATTCCAGGCTCTTGTAGTAGTCGAAGTGATCGCCGTCGCAATTGGTCATGATAATAATCTGCGGGTTGTAGAAGTGAAATGATTTGCGGTACTCGCATGCTTCAATAAGAAACAGGCTGCTGTCGCCCCTGCGCCAGTTGCGTCCGCCAAGCTCCGTCATTTTGGTGCCCACCACTACCGTCGGGTCGCGCCCGGTTTCTATGAGCAGGCGGGCGGCCATGGCCGTGGTGGAAGATTTTCCATGTGTGCCGCATACCGCAATAACCGTGTACGAATCCGTCAGCTTGGACAGCGCTTCCGGGTAAGACATTTGTACTATGCCAAGTTCCGAGGCACGCAAGCGTTCCGGAGCCGAAATAGGAATGGCTTCCGTGAAAACGAACAGATCACAATCATCCGGAACCTGTGAGCCGTCCTGGTTGAAGACCACCTGAATACCGTGTGCTTCCAGCTCCTGCGTGAGTGGCGTTTGGTGCCTGTCGCTGCCCAGCACTTCGTTTCCCATTTCTTTCTGGAGAGAAGCGTAGGCGCTAAGGCCGATTCCACCGATGCCACTGCAGTAAATTTTCATAGGGGGACATTATAGGGGAAATATGGCGCTGGAAAAGGCGTTTCTGACGCGTAAAAGAGCCAAGGGAGTCAAAAGGTGCAGGGAAGGCAAAGACTGTGAACGGCGAAAATCTCCCATTAGGTTGATCAGCAACTAAAAACTATAAACTAACAACTAACAACTCATACCGTTTGCGCTATTCTGTCCCCCGATGGCTTTTTATAATAATCTCGAGCCGGTTTCCAAGCAGCTGACCATTGTGGTGGGTTTGACCGTAGTCGGTTTCATGGCATTCGGCTTGGCGCTCTCTTTTTACCGAAATGTCTTGTTTGATGAGACGCTCCGCAAAATGAGTAGTGAGAATGACCAGCTGGCACAGCATATTCAGGACAGTTATGCTGATTTGCATTATTATCAATCTTCGTTATATAAAGATAAATACGCCAAAGAAAGCCTGAACAAATTAAATCCCGGCGAGAAAATTCTTATCATTACCAAAGATCCGGAGCCGGTTATCGCAAATGATTCAGTTGGCTTAACAGATCAGCAGCAGGCTGTATACGATGAATTCCTGCGCGAAACGCCGGTACTGGAACACTGGAATATTTTTCTCTTCCACAAAGATAAGCTGGAAGAGTTAAAACGGAGGCTATAATATTGTTTGTTGGTTTTTCGTTGGTTCGTTTATGGTTTGCGACCGTAGCCATTTGTTTATGTTTGGGTGATACGAAAGATAGGCGCTGCCTTTAGTGCGGCAGTTTTTGTTATGAAAGATACGGAGTATTAAGAGGAATTCCAGGAATACCTGCATAAGTCGCGGCATTTGGTTTCTGTTTTAGGCTTACATTCGTGGCATAGTCAGCCAGGCTGACAAAGTTGATGGTTGCGGGGGAGGGATTTGAACCCCCGACCTCGAGGTTATGAGCCTCGCGAGCTACCGGGCTGCTCCACCCCGCGGTGGGAAGAGTGGACAGTGTAGGAATGTTTTCTCTTGCGCGCAAGGAAAATATTTGTACAATCTCCGTACTATGGCACACAAGAAAGCCGGTGGGGCTACCAGTAACGGCCGAGACAGCGTCGCAAAAAGGCGTGGCGTAAAGCGCTTTGGAGGCGAAACTGTCACAGCTGGCGAAATTCTTATTCGTCAGAAGGGCTTCTGGTACCGTCCAGGCGAAAATACGTATCTTGGCAAAGACTGGACGATTCATGCAACTGTCCCCGGAACTGTGAAGTTCACTAAAGTTCGCGTGCTTAAATTCAACGGTAACAAAGAGCGCGCTACAGTGATTCACATCCAGCCAACCGCTGCGTAACTTTCATTATTGATTACTCTAAAGAAGTGCTTTATAGCGCTTCTTTTTGTAGATATATATTCCCTAAAGCTTCTATTTTGGAATTGATTCCCTTTTCGGTTCCCGTACCATACTTCCATGTCTGAATTCGGACCAGAATCAGCGGCACCCGGCGAGGGGGCAACCGGCGCGCCGGAACAGCTAAGCGAGGAAGCCCGCCAGCGGTTCGCAGCTGCCGCAGCGGCCATGCAGGCGCTTAAGCGTGAGGAGAAGAAAAGCAAGAAGCGTGATGACCGCGTGGCGCGGACTATTATTCAGTTTTTGAGCGACGAAAAGTACACGCATTTGTTCGTGCTCATTTCCCGCCTGGTGGCCCGTGATTGTCCGTCTATTTTTATTCTGGCCATTTTGTCGCTTATTCATGAGGATTGTCAGCAGGTGGTGCATGAGTATCTGGCCGAAGCCGGCAGCAGTATGCCGGCCGATATTATGAACCAGGGAATGAGTCTTATGCAGACAAGCGAGCTTGATGCCGAGGCAAACAGGCTGCTGGTAGAGTGGATCACGCGCATGCAGATGATATTGTCGTATGAGACGGTTTCTATTCTTACCCGTCTTATGCTGGATGAGCATAATATTGATGGTACCGTCTTGCAGCTGACGACATTCGTATTGCAGGATTTTTTCCGGTCTGCCCGCGGCGGTGCCAAGGAGATTCCATTCGAAAAGCTGCACCTTCTTACGGCCAGTATTCTGCAATCTATTTTTGAGCCGTTTTTAAGCGCGATTGATAAGAAGTTATTGCAAAAGCCGGCCGTCAATCAGGACGATACGGATGAGTGAAGCATATAATCCTGCAGAGGCGTCTGTTTCCTGTTATCTACTTCCGCATACAGCCGCAGCCGGTTAGCCGGAATATTGAACGATACATCGGACAGTAATTTCATGATCTTCTTTTTATGAACTGCAAACCGGTCGGGGTGATGAATGCGCGCAAGCGTACTATGCGGATAAAAAATATGTGTGGGAAGTGAGGCACTGTTGTTTCTGGCGATATTGGGCCACGGACACGATTTTTTAAGCCGTGCTAATTCTTCGGAAAAACCGATGGTGAGATACAGAACACGGTCTTGTCCTTTATGGCCAAACACATCGGCACCGGTGACATGAATGGTAAAAGGCGGTGTGTGATCGGCAATTTTTTGTAGCTGCGCAGTTACCTGATAATACTCAATCTCCATCAATTCTTTCCAGAAGTACAGCGTAAGGTGTGGTGAGCCGGGGTTTTGCAAACGGAGAAAATCCGCAAAACCAGTGAGAGTATTTTGAATGGCTATGAAAGTACGTAATGCATCTCCTTCAAGTGGAAGAGCTACGAAAGCCGAACGAAGTGGGAAAAACAGTTGCATCTATCAATGCTTATTATACCATAATCTTATTGAAGGATATGGCTTCTATCAGGTTTTTCGCTTTTTTATACTTTGCTCTGCCATGGTTTCTCTGTCTGTACATCATTCTTTAGAACCAAAAATAACTCTTCCGAAACCAGAAGATTTTTCACAATTGAAGGATCGGCTTCCAAATTTAATAATAGCAATTATTCATAATGAATTTGCCGGCCTGGTGAGTGATACTCTTGTTAAGAAGGATGACATTCAAAAACATTTTGCAGATCTCATAGATAACGTTATTGAATTTGCTGATAACCATGAAAGCGGACCGGAAAAATTTATGCCCGTTATACGGAAATGGGCAAAGAATCTGGAACCACGATGCACTCCGCAAACAGTTGAAATCTGCATTCTCGGCATCGCCCGTATTTTAGATGATAATTTTATACAATCCCAGCCGAAAGCCGAGCATGACACTGAATTGAACGATGCTGTACGTCAGCATATGCGTAAGATTACACATGGTAAACCGTATGGAGTTGATCCTCTTTTTGCATATATTCAAAAACTTCTTTCCAGTGATTGAATGTAGCTACCGGCTAACGTTTTAATACCGCTAAAAATGCTTCCTGGCTTAAGGTTACTTTGCCCATCTGCTTCATGCGTTTTTTGCCTTTTTTCTGCTTATCCAGCAGTTTATTTTTACGTGTCACGTCTCCGCCGTATAAATGACTGGTTACATCTTTGCGCAATGCCGACATGGTTTCTCTGGCCACCACTTTGTTGCCAATGGCTGCCTGTATAGGAATCTGGAACTGGGCTTTGGGCAGTACTTCTTTTAACTGTTTGCAGATGACGGCACCTACATGGTGCGCTTCCGAGCGGTGGACAATAGTGCTGAGCGCGTCGGCGGGTTCTCCGAGCAGCAGAATAGATAACTTTACTAGATCCCCTGCCCTATAGCCGATTGGCTCATAGCTCATGGAGGCATAGCCGGATGTTGAGGATTTCAGGCTGTCAAAAAAATCCAGCACGATTCCCTGGAGTGGTACTTCAAAACGTAACAGTGCGCGGTCGGCATCCAGATATTCCAATGACTGGTATACACCTCTGCGGTCTTGCACGAGTGTCATGCATGTTCCCACGTCATCTTTACGGCAGACAATTTCCAGCCGCACCCATGGCTCACGCACTTCTTCTATGAATGTCGGGTCCGGCAGATCAGATGGGTTACTGATACGGCCGACATTCGGCTCGTCTTCTTTGAGCAGGCTTTTTCTGATGACTGCGTCAATTTTCGCAGCGGATACTTTTACTTCATACAGCACGCTCGGTGCCGTAATGACCAGATCGCAATCATACTCGCGCTCCAGACGCTCCTGGATAATATCCATGTGAAGAAGCCCCAGAAAGCCGCAGCGGAAGCCATTTCCAAGTGCGCTGTTATGCTCCGGTTCCATGCGCAGCGCGGCATCATTCATGGAAAGTTTTTCCAGCGCTTCGCGCAGGTCTGCATAATTGTCCGCTTCGGACGGGTAGACGCCGGCAAACACCATGGGCTGCACTTCCGTATAGCCTGGCAAAGATTTGGCTGTCGCCGATGACGCAATGGTGTCACCCACGCGCACCTGACGGACATCTTTAAGGCCGGTCACTATGTAACCGATCTCCCCTTCATTCAGCGAAGGATCAGAAATATATTTGGGTGCAAAAAAACCGACGTCCAGTACTTCAAATTCCGTTTGCGTTCCAAGCAGGTGTACTTTCTGTCCTTTCTTAAAACTGCCTTCGATGACGCGGACATAGGCGACACCGCCGCGATATGTGTCCATGATTGCATCAAAAATAAGTGCCCGTGTTCCGATTTCTGTTTTTTGTAATACTGGCCCCGGCACGCGTTCAATAACGGCATCCAGTACTTCCTTCACGCCTTTTCCTTCTTTGGCGGAAATAAGAAGAATGTCTTCTTTTTTGCAGCCGAGCAATTTCATGACCTCCTCGCTTACGCGGTCCGGGTCTGCGGCCGGCAGATCAATTTTATTGAGTACCGGAATAATCATGAGGTCATGTTCCATGGCCATATACAGCACGGCAAGTGTCTGGGCCTGAATTCCCTGCGATGCATCCACCAGCAATATGGCGCCTTCACAGGCAGCCAATGAACGGCTCACTTCATAGCGGAAGTCGGTATGACCGGGCGTATCTATAAGGTTCAGCTGGTACCCGGCGTAGTTCATGCGGACCGGTTGGAGTTTGATGGTAATCCCCCGCTCCCGCTCCAGGTCCATCATATCCAGTGTCTGTTCCTTCATCTCCCGCTTCTGCAATGTGCCGGTACATTCAATCATACGGTCGGACAAGGTGCTCTTGCCGTGGTCAATA
>JAQBQQ010000009.1 GCA_028286915.1 Candidatus Peribacteria bacterium
ATTTAGCCTGAATATTTGCTCCAGCACGAGCTAGACCAGCTAGCTTCTTTATTCTTTCCAAAATCAAATCAATATGAACGGGCCCCTCATCTTCAACGATATTCACAATAATTTCCGCAAACTGATGCACCTTTTTTGAATCTATTACGATCTCTTTTTTGCACCTAATTCTTGACCTTATATATTCAACTCCAAAATGAGACTTTTTTAGAGGAATAGCCTTTAAGTCATCTTCTTCCTCTAAATCCGTTTGGACACTAACGGATTTTTCACAGGTACCCGTTTGGCCATTTATTGCGCGATTTACGTTCTCTATAAGAATATTTACTACCAATTCTCTATTTTTAAACCACTCTGTTGACCAAATCCTATGAAGTTTCCATCCCATGTCTTGTAAAATCTCTTGTCTCAAAATATCTCTGTCCCTTGCAGATCGGGAACTGTGGTAAGACGCTCCATCACATTCGATGCCAATAACATAACCAGTATTACTATTTGGATCTCTCACAGCCAAATCGATTCTGAACGATCCCACTCCTACTTGAGCATCTACTTTAAACCCTCTCATTTCCAATTCACGGCGCACTGATTCCTCAAAGTCGTTTGTTTCTTCTCCTAATAATTTAGCGGCCTCTTTGCTCTCATTCAAAAAGCCAGTCTCGGCATATTGAATGTAATTCTTAAGACCCTGACGACCTCTATTGTCTGGCTGAATACCTGTTAACTCAGATGATCTTATTGATGTAACCAAAATTATTTTCCATTTAGCTCTTGAGACTAGAACATTGAGTCGCCGCCATCCGGATTGCCTATTGTCCATCGGACCAAAATTTGTCGCCATCTTTCCGTCTTGAGCTTTTCCATAGCCCACGCTGATAATGATCACATCGCGCTCGTCTCCCTGTACGTTTTCCAGGGATTTAATGAAAAATGCTTCTTTCTTTTCAGGATCCAATAAGGCTGCAAGATCCTTATGTATCTGCAATTCTTCTTCAAGAGCGTCCTCAATAGCTTCCTTTTGTGACGAGTTGAATGCCACTACCCCAAGCGTCTTCTCTGGCTCGGATTTTAGTTGTTCTATAATCAATTTGGCCACGCGTCGGGCCTCTTTTCTATTTATTCTGCTACCTCCTCTATCCCATACGCCGTCAGGAACATATTCTAATATCACTCCGCTTTTTTTTGGATCAGTGGTTGGCGATGGGAAAGTGATAAGCCGATTCTCGTAATAATAATGATTGGAGAAATTGATCAATCTTTCGTCTCGGCTTCGGTAATGCCATTTTAAGTCAGTTTCTTGAAAAAAAGGCACCGATGCTTTGCAATCATCAAGCAATGATTCCAGTTCTTCTATTTGTCCTTCTTCCCATTCATTTGAATCGCCTTCAAGGTTTGTTCTGAAGAACGAGCTTGGAGGTAACTGATTGGAATCGCCGGCCACTACTACTTGTTTTGCTCTTAAAATAGAAGGTATCGCTTCTGGCGTTGGAAGCTGCGAAGCTTCGTCGAAAATAACTAGATCAAAATTGAATGCGCCGGGCTTTAAAAAGGTGGACACAGAGAGTGGACTCATGAGGAAACAAGGCTTAAGAGCCTGCAAAACTTGTGGTATTTCATTAAAAAGAACTCGCAAAGGCTTGAGCCGTTTCTTTTTTTCCATTTCTTTTCTTAAAATTCCAACTCCATTGGAGTTACCAACTCCAGTATGAGCACCTTTCACCTCTCTGGCATTTTGTGCTGGAACAGAGATCGTATTAAGCAAGTTAAGTTTCATCACCTTCTCATCTAATAATTTGTATTTGTGTATCAAATCCGTTTGTGAGCTCCCTGAAAACTCATTTAGAATTGGATTTAAGTGAAGCATTGCATCTATCCATAGAGAATAAAATCTTTTCCTAAATATTTCAGGTGCATTTGAAAGTTGATCTTTATCTAATTTTTCTACAAAAAGAAGAAGGGCATTATTTTCACAGCGATCAATAATCCGAGAGATTATCTGCCAATTACGCAATTCAATTTGGTTAAAACTTGCAAGCACAGACCTGGCAGAATGCTCTATATCGGAAAGCAGATCGACATCCACTTTTGTCTTTGAAAGAAGGCCTTTGGGCCAATAGAGCATTAATTGCTCACCAATCTCTCCAATAACTTGTTTTGAAGATTTTAAAATATCTACTAGTGCTGAGAAGCTATTTGAAGTTTCCGAGTTGAAAATTGGAATTTCTACCAAAGATACCTTTGCCACATCCAACCATTTCTTAAATAAAATAGCGGTTTCATATTTTCGCTGAAGGTATACCAACTTTTCATAAGCATCTTCGTCTCTGTCTAATTCGATCAAAGACAAGTTCGCAATTTTTTCAGAATACATTGCATCAGATGATATGAAATCCTTAGAGCAAGTCTTCACTTCATTTAGAACAGATGAATTGAGCTTAGTTACTTTGTCCAAAATGGCTTTGCATCCCTTTTTGGCTTCAGGATAACGCAAGCTAACACGTGAATACCAATTGGGATATTTTTCGAGATGTTTCTCCACAGCTTCCAATACTTCTTTCGGAGTTCCCGAAGAAAAAGATTGGAACTTATTGAGACATTCCTCTCTCTTTAGAGAAATATTTTCACATTCAATAATTTCTTTCAGTTTGCAATCGAGTTCTTTGATGCTTTTGCTGTCCCAACCAATCGGTAATTGGTCGATCTTGGAAAGTGCTTCAAATGTCTCTATAGAAGTGAAAAGATCAGGGATTGATAAATCGATTGTTTTGAATAGTTCTGATAGTTTGCTTGTCTCGTTGGCCACTGCCTCACAAAAAGAAATTAATTTCTGTAAATGTTGCTCAAGAAGTTCTTGTGTTGATAAATCAATACCGCCTGACTTCATACCCCTAATTGGGTGCTCATCTCTTTTACTAAATAGAGCTGCATTGTCTCGGACCTCTCTAAGTACATCTTCTGCGTGATCCAAATCCTGTAATGTTGCCTGTAGCACGTTTGGCCAAGGAAGAGCTGCCTTTATGTGGGGAATGTTATTAAGAGTCTCAAACATGCCAAAAGCGCTGAACACGCTTACCGATAATTCATTTCTCGAATCGTGGAGAGCTTTTACATAATTATTTAAAGACTTCCTGCTCTCAATCATTTTTGTAAGATCTTCGTTAAAGTTTTTTGCTATTTTTATTTCATCATTTAATTCCAATGATCGCTTAAGTTCATCGATCACCTTCTTCTTGCCCGATTTAACACCATGTGCTTCTAGACAGTATTGGCCCAATCCAATGGCTTGCAGTCGAGAATGCACAACGTTCAGTGCAGCCATTTTAGAACTGACAAATAGAACTTTCTTTTTTTGAGCGAGTGCATTTGCAATGATGCCGGTAATAGTCTGGCTTTTACCCGTTCCAGGTGGACCGTGAATCACTACATTGGCTCCTTGGGCGGCTAGGGTAATTGCTCTCAGCTGACTTGAGTCAGCTTGTACAACAGGAATGGGTATTTGATCAGGTGTCTGCATCGCATCCAATTCATCATCAAGGTTCAGACTTTCAATTGCCTCTCCGCCTAAATGGGCAATAGCTTGTACTAAATTGCTATTTCTCGCCTGTGCATCCAGCATCTTTAAATCTTGATAGATTGCGAGAGATTCAAAGCTGAAAATACCAAGCCATGCCCGTTTAGTCACTTTCCAGTCATTTACTTTTACCTGCTTCTCTACAGCCTGAAGGAATGAGTCTATTTTATCAAAATCAAAATCTTCCGGAATTTCTGGTAGCTCGATTTCCTCTCGTTCTTTCAGATAATACTTTATTGCTGGATTTAAGATCATGTCTTCGTCTGCCATCTTTAGTCCTAGTGCCTTGCTTGCTCCTTTATATTCAAATTCACATGGAATCATTAATAATGGACTTTCTGATTTTCCCATCATGGAATCTGACCATTCAAGACAGCCCATTGCCAAATACAATGTATTTACGCCTCGTTCATTCATGGTGAGACGAGATGTATCAAAAATTTTTCTTGTTTTACGTCTTAAATCTCCAAGGTTTGGATAAATGAAATTTATTTCACCTTCATGGAGTACATATTCCTCAGTATCAATAATAGGATCTTCATCTAATTGTAGCTGAACTGATTTCTTTTGCTTCTTTTGAACAAAAGGCAACCTGATTGAGCCGCTATCTGAGAGCAAAGCCTTTGCTATTTTATTCAAATCAGCAGATTCAACTTCAAGTTTTGCAGCCCGTGATCGATTCAATCCGAGAAGCGGATTTGATTTTGAGACATCAATAAGTCTCTCCTGCCATCTTTTCAAAATTGCTCCTAATTGCTCAGGAATTGACATCTTTGTCTCCATCATAAGCGGGATTTTATAGGAGATTATTAGTTTTTGGAATCGACAGTTTAAATAGCAGCCGGGTCACTAAACCGTCCCGCCCGCCCAGGCAAGTGGGTCTATTAACACCGGTATCTAGTGGCTGGGGAAGAGGGATTCGAACCCCCGAATGCCTGCTCCAGAGGCAGGTGCCTTACCACTTGGCTATTCCCCAATATAGGATTGAAACGGACGCGGATAGAAGATTACCACTTACTTGCCAGCCCTGGTTCCGGAAAACCTAGGTTGGGCTCAGATTATTATGGATAATGGTGCAAATTCCAAGGCGCAATTATGAATGTCAGGTATTTTCATTGAACAAAAATTGTATACATAATGCCGGCTGCAGGCCGGAAGCCAAACGAAAAATGTCAGTAAGAACATGGAGAATACGTCAGTATCCATAGTGTTCGCTTCTTGCTAAGGTCACCTATGCCATTCCTTTGCCACTTATGACATTGATACCGAATTCCAAGACGCCATTCGTCGAATCAGCCATTAATGAAAAAAGTGTGCATGGCCAACTGGCGGACAGAGTGCTGCCACTGGAGCCGCATGGTTTTCGGAATCATCATATTCATGCACTTTATCATAAAAAAACGGCAAATCCGCTTACGCATCTTCATGAGCTGTACAAACTGCTGGATGAAAACGGCACGTTTCATATAAATGTGGAAACGCATCTTATTCACGATACGGACGGCGAAAATTTACCCGTTACCATTACCAGAGCGGCCGATACCGGTATGCACCCCATGGGAACCGCCAACTGGACGCGGGACGGTGCGCTGATTGGCGCAAATGCGCTGCTTACATCACATGCCGGCTTTCCCGACAGTGCGGCCAGACGCAAGCTGGGGCATGACCTTTTGCTGTCCAATCTTACCCTCATGTCCACAAACCCGCAGCTGGAGAGATTCGAAAAAATCATTCGTAGTTCCAGCCGGGAATTCCGGAGCAGGAAAAAAAATTGGCCGCAGATTTTTCTGGACATCAACACAAACCTGGGAGGCGAAAAATATGAAATCTGGCAACACAAGCAGGATGCATGGCAGATTCTGGCTGTGGAAACTCTGGAGGCCATAGAGCGGCATGATATTTCCGTGCAAGAATTAACAGCCAAACAAAAAAAATTCTTTGGCCTGATTATTCCATTTTTTTCAAAAATACAGCCGCACCTGCAGGAAAACAGCGGATCATGGGAAGAGCTGGAAGCCGTGCGCACATCTGTGATGGCGTGGGATATGCTGCTACTGGAAAAACTGGGAGCGCTGGCCGGCAAGCCCGGCTATGAATACCTGGAGCAGGAATTTGAACGCCATCGTACTTTCCTGTCCCGGCGGCCAAATTACCGGAGCATGTCCGCAGCCACAGTTGCGCAGGACCTGGTACGACTTTTGGCGGAAAAACTGGCCGCGGCCCTGCCGTTCGAGTCCCCGGACTACCATCGCCACGACCCCCGGTACAGAGAAGCAGACGCTTCACTCATTTATATCCTGCGAAAAAATATTCTTCCGCTGGTTGCCCAAAAAACCGGTAACGATAACCGCTGGGTCCAGGGTATGGAACAGCGCGTACTGGAACAGATTCTCACATTGCAGGACACAGAGACAAAGGCGATTGCACGCTACCGGCATGACTCCTACCAGGGGCCGAACTTCTTTGAGCCGCACATACAAATGGCACTCAATAACATGTACAAATATGAAGCTGATTCGGAAGGAGTGATACATTTTCAAGGCCGTGCGGCTATTGTGAAAACCAAAGCAGGCCGGGAAGCCGCGTGGGTGCACCCTGTCTGGCAGCTTTCGGTCTGGGCAGATGAGCAGTATCTGGCCACAGGCAACAGTACGTATTATCATCTGGCGGAACAGTTTTTTAAGACGGGCCTCATGCTCGTAACCGGTGAAGATGAAGTGAGCGTAGAGCGCTCCGGCAACACCATGCGTGTCATTGATATTCCGTCGTATCGTATTACCGAAGCGTTCATTCTTCAGGAAGACGGGGCGAATACGCTGCACCGCATTCCCAGCCCGCACACGCCTCTGCGCTGGGGAGTTTCCGAATCCCAGCGGGCATTTTTCCGCCGTGAACAAAGTATTGCGGCTAAAATGGGGAAGAAGTCAACTTCTGCACTGTCGTAACCAATAGTACGATTATCATCCTAAAAATTGCCTGTTGCCTCTTCCACAGGCACTATGCTGCCCATAACCACCTGCTCGATGGAAAAAGAACCAAGCTCCGTACAGAAGACCGGCGCGCTGCATAAGGCAGCCGAAAAAACAACACACTGGATCGGTTCGGTTCCATCGCTTATTGTGCACACCATCCTGTTTACAGGGAGCTTTAGCCTGGTATTTGTAGGCGTACAACTGGACCATATTCTGTCCGTGGTCACCACACTTGTATCACTGGAAGCCATTTATTTGGCCATCTTCATTCAAATGGCGGTAAACGATAACACGGCCAGCCTGGATGCCGTGGAAGAAAATCTGGATGAAATTCAGGAGGATGTTGATGAGATTCAGAAAGACGTGGGTGAAATTGAGAAAGATATTGATGAAATTCAGGAAGATGTCGATGAGATCCAGGAAGACGTGGATGAAATTCAGGAGGATGTTGATGAAATTCAAAAAGACGATACGGAAGAAGAGATGGATACCAAACAGAACAAGCTGGTGCTCACCAAAATCGAGTCGCAGTTATCAGATTTATTAACGCAGATAGAGAAAATGAAGAGCGAGATGAATATGAAGAAGTAATCGGGCCACACTTCCTACAAACCGGCATCGCACGTTACCTCTGCAGACGGGCCGCCCGGTATAAGCGGTCCGGACAGGAAAGAATAACTTCCGCCAGTTTCACGGCTGTCGCGTGCGGACGGACAGATAAAACTGATGTCAATTTCCGCATCGACTGTCTTTGATGCAAGCGCATCATTATAGGTACAGGGAATACCGGCCTGCAAAACACGGCTTGCTTCGCAGACGCGAACTGTCTGTGTCGGGCTGCCGGAAGGAACGTGGCAACGCATGGTAACTTTTTTACCAGGCTGACACTCACTCGTTGCTCTCCTATTTGTAAACCCGCAATTTCTGAGCAGACCGTACAGTCCATCCCGGCAGGTATCTGTTATGTAACTGTCGGCTTTTTCCGGAATATGTACGACATACGAATCGGTATTATTTTTCTGCCAGTCGGCATAAAAATTGCACTGCGGCCTGTCGACCGGTTCCCCTTTTGCCGTCTTAAACGGAGTCGGCTGAAATAATTGTTCCCCCTTTGCATTTACAATCGGTGTCCCCTCACACAAAAGCCCGTCGGGGTTGGTTGTAAACGATAGCGGGAGATCCTGCCCGGTTTTTACATCACTGATATCTATCCACTGGCATTCAAGACCCATTTTATATTCATCAATCCAGCCGGGTGCAACGCCCTGGTTCAGACAATCCGTATACGGGTGATGCAACGGGCTTACTTCATTGTTTGCCAGGCGTGCTGTCGGCTGCAGACAGAAGCCGTTTTTATGACTTATGGCATTTGATTCTTCCCCCAGACTGAATGTACCGTAATGCGAAAAATGATAATGCTGATGACATGCGCTGAATTCAAACACACCATGTTCCGATACAACGCTTCTCTTATTTTTCAGAAAATAATCCACAAAACCTATATCCAACGGCTTTAAGCCGGCGTTCACATCGGCAGTTGGAAACTGCAGCAGGCGTCGCCAGCCGGAACCACCGACACACTGCTCTTCCAGTGTGCAGGAATTTTCAGGAATATATTTATACGTAAATCTGTGCTGCCGGAATTCCTCCGCATACGGCTCAAGATCCGCACCGTCCGGATTCGTGATATGGCCACGACGTACTTCGCTGGCTGTCTGCCTGTTCCAGGCCAAACGCTCAAACACCATATTGGCTTCCACTTTGCCAACATGCATATCCAGTACCTGCACGCATGATTCATCCGGCATCGCCGTCTGGTGGCAACCGGTATTACTGAGCTTTTTTTCCACAGTACAGCGGTCATCGTAAAAAAGATCCGATTCTTCGGCATCCATACTGCCCGGCGGAAACTCGGACTCATTCATACAGGCAAAACCCGTACGCTGGAATATAAATTCAGGATCAACCGGAAACCAGAACGACTCTTTCCACGTTCCGCCAACTGTACGCAACGCCGGCTCAGACTCACCGGGCGACTGTTCGTCCGTCAAAAGAATGCCGGAAAATTCATAGCCAACCATAACCGTATCATGCCCGTTTATATTCTGCCTCACGGGATCACCGTGTATAGCTATCTGCCATATTTCTTCGGGTGGCAGCGGCAGTTGTTTTGTACCGGTCTTCGGGTCATTCCGGTAGCTCAGACGCAGTGATGTCAGATGTATCTGTCTCTTTGCTTTTTCCTGCCAGAAGGTTTTTTCCTTCAATAAAAGACTATCAACAAGAGTCTGACGGTCTTTTTCCGGTATATCATCCAGCAGTACACCGACTTTGCTCTTCATACCAACGCGCACCAATGCGCCGGGAATACTGTCCCAGTCGGGCTCGTATGCGGGCGTGGAATGTATGGACGAAACATGACTGCTTTGATAAACAGCAGAAGCAGACGAATGTTCATTCTGCGCTAATTGATGAGGCCGCTTACGATGGAATACCAAGACCCCTGCTAAAATAATGACAAGCGTACAAACAGGAGCAATAAAAAGATACGGTCTGCGCATAGATGCAAACACTGTACGCTTTTTTACCCTGTTTCACTATTCACCTGCCAAAAACATTCTCACCATCCGCAACGTATCGTAGGAATATCTGCCGTCAAAATGTTCGAATACCGGCTTAAGGGCGACAGTTTGATGCTCTTTGAACGCCGCTCCTATAATCGCCATATCCTCTTCTGCCGGCCGCATATGAACGATACTCAGACTGTCATCATCCTGCTTTAGTTTTTCCACGTGCTGCACAATAGTCGTCTCGCTAAAGCCACGGGCTTTGGCCATCTCTGCAATACCCAAGCCCTGCTGTAACAATGCCTTTGTTTGCTCATAGGTTGATATCTTGCCGCTGGCATCACGCCGTGAAATGCGTTCAGGTTTTACGGCGGCCGGCTGCATGTTTTCCTGCAGATTATGCGCGGCACAGTAGCTGCGGATGTTCCGTAAAAATACATCGCCGAATTGTTCCAGCTTGCTTTTTCCCACGCCGGCAATACGCAGAAAACTTTCTTCACTCTGCGGCAACAGGGCGGCCATTTCATACAAAGACACATCGCCAAAAATAACGAATGGCGGGACGTTACGGTCATCGGCCAGTTGCTTGCGGAGTACGCGCAATTCTTCGAATAACGCCGCTTCACCTGCCATGGCCGGCTTGCCCTTTTTAGCGGTAACTTCCGGTGCATCCGGACGCGGCAGTTTCATGGTACGCCGTTCCAGAAGCCATGCGCGGCCCTCTCCGGTAACAGACACAGTGGCATACATTCCCTGGCTGCGCTGTAAAATACCGCGCTGGATAAGCATGGATGACAGCTGACGCAACTCCGGTTCGCCGAAGTCTTTTACAATGCCGAAAACAGAAAGCTCCGTATGGCCGCACTCGCGCACCTTGGCGTCATTTTTCCCAAGCAAAACTTTTACCACATGATTGATGCCAAAGCGCTCGCCGGTTTTAAGAACGGCTGAGATAATTTTCTGCGTCACTTCCGTGGCATCAAATGTTTCGGCCGGCGTGAGACAGGTATCGCACCCGTCGCACTGTTCCTGCTCCCGGTTTTCACCGAAGTACTGCAACAGGTACGAACGGCGGCAGCTCAGCAGCTCACAAAAATCCTGCATGTGCTGCAATTTTCCGTAGGCATTCTGCCGCTCGGCATCGTCAGACAATTGATCGATAAAGAAGACGTGCTTGCGGCGGTCGCCGGGCGCGTAGAAGAGCACGCAATCACTGGGCAGCCCGTCACGGCCGGCGCGGCCGGTTTCCTGGTAATAACCCTCAATATTTTTTGGCATGTCCATGTGCACTACCAGACGGACATCGGGCTTGTCTATCCCCATGCCGAATGCAATGGTGGCGGTAATAATCTGCACTTCGTCGCGGATAAATTTCTCCTGCGTCTTCTGGCGTGTCCCCGCTTCCAGGCCGGCATGGTACGCGGCTGCCTTAAGCCCTTCCTGGCGCAGCGCCACAGCCAGGCTCTCCGTATCCTTCCGCGAAAAACAATAAATGATTACGGATGACGAGTCGTGTTTTTTGAGCAGGCCGAGAAGATCGTCAAACGCATGTTTCTTGGGCCGCACACTGTAGTGCAGGTTCGGCCGGTTGAAGCTGGATAAAAATGTCTGCGGCTCCCGCATGTGAAGCGAATTGATAATATCCTCCCGGACAGGGTCCGTGGCGGTGGCCGTAAGCGCAATAATGGGTACATGCGGAAATGTTTTCCTGAGCCGGGTCAAGTTCCGGTAATCGGGCCGGAAGTCATGGCCCCACTGGGAAATACAATGCGCTTCATCCACGGCAATCAAACTGAGCGTGATATCTTTGAGCAATTCCTGGAACGGAGGCGCCGCCAGACGTTCCGGCGCAACATACAATAGGGTGATTTCACGGTTACGGACACGGTGCAACACTTCCTCCTGCTCGGCATACGACAATGAACTGTTTAAAAAATCCGCCTGCACGCCGTTCTGGCGCAGTGCATCCACCTGGTCTTTCATGAGCGAAATAAGCGGCGATATAACCAGCGTAAGACCGGGCAGACACAGCGCCGGTAACTGGTAACACAGCGATTTACCGCCGCCGGTCGGCATCAATACCAAAGAATCTTTGCCGTCTAACACATGCCGGATAATGTCCTCCTGCAACGGCCGGAATTCCCGGTAACCAAAGTATGTCTCAAGCAAAGACAGTGGCGATGGTGCAGTGGCGGTGGGCATAGGGCTTGCAGTGTACTGGTCGTGTCAAATCCCACACAGAATTTTTCCGACTATTATGCATCTATCGGCAAAAGTGCCGGGGCGTTCCACGGGGGTGTGGAACGTTTTTTTGTTTACTGCAAGATATAAAAACAAGAGTCACATCATATAAAATTCGTATCTTGTGATTCTATGAACTGGTACTACTTATTATACTGATTCCGTATCTGCAGGAGCGTATCCGACGGAATAGCGAAACCGATCCCCTGCCCTTCGGCAGCAACAGCCGTGTTCATGCCGATCACATCACCATGGCTATTGAGCAGCGGCCCGCCGGAATTACCGGGATTAATGGCGGCATCCGTCTGAATAAGACCGGAAATATCTTCGGGATTCAGACCATTTGTTGTGGTAGCCGTAATGCTGCGCTGCAGGCCGGATACAATTCCCACGCTCACCGTATTACGGAATTCACCGAGCGCGTTCCCAATGGCAATGGCCGTCTGGCCGAGCTTAAGGTTACTGCTACCGGCCAAAGACAGGGCTGCCGTATTGGTTTTATCCACCTGCAGCAGCGCAACGTCGCTCTTGGTATCCGTACTCACTACTCTTGCCTTCACTTTCTCACCGGTATTCATAAGAATGGTATAATCCGCCTGGGGGTCGCTCACCACATGATTATTCGTCATGAGCAGTCCGTTACTGCTCACAAAAAACGCCGTACCCGCACCTACCTGCTGGGATTGCGTGCCATTCTGACGCATGTGAGGAATACGAACAGTCAAACCGTTATCCAGCTGAACATTCTCGTAGTATTGCTGTATGACAGGCAGATTTTTACTGATGATTACGCTCACAACCGCAACCTGCGCATTTTCTATGGCCGTAATGCGGGCCGCCTCTTCCGCCGAAGACGGAACGACAGCGGTGGAGGCCTGGGTAAGTTGCGCGACAGGCAGAACTGATTGCAGGCGCTCGGTATACTTTTGTGCCGCAAAATCCAACATACCCTGTGCCTGCATGGTTGGCACTACAATGATAAGCGCGAGGAGCGAGCCGAGCAGAAGCGCTAATTTTCGGGAGTTCATACGGAAGAGGGGAATAATACGTGCGGTGCACGAAGCGGCCATAAAGGCGTGCACGGCTGCAGTGAGACTAAGAATAACCTCAAAGAATTAAGAAAAAATTAAGGCGGGACGGTTGACCGGGGCGCACCGCTGCTTTATTGTTAAGTACCTTACGTATCAGATAACATCTTCAGCATGCAACGGGAACAACTGATCAACGATTTCCTGCAGGAATTAAGTGCCATGCATCGCATGTTATGCCAGGCGCATATGGCGACAGATACTGGTAAAATGCTTACTCGCGCCCAAATGGGCATTATGACAATTCTGGTGCAGGAAGGTCCCATGAGCCTGAAAGAACTTGCCGCAAAACTAACGATGAGTTCCAGCGCGGCCACACAACTTGTAGACGGACTCAGTGCGGAAACATTGCTGATTCGCACCGAAGATAGCCGCGACCGCCGGAAAGTTCGCGTCTCGCTGACTGCAAAAGGAAAAAGAAGGCTGGAACAGGCGCATAAAAAACGGACCGCCCTGTTTACATCGGTCCTTGCCGATCTGTCCGATGCCGAGCTGAAAACACTTGTCGAATTACAACGAAAAATCAGTCATTCACCCGCACGCAGATGAGCAAAGAACCGACTATTAACCGGCCAAAAGAACCGGGCCTTCTGGGCCTGCTGAAGCCTTACACCCTGCTCATCGTGAGCCTGGTTATATTTGCCATTTTCAGCAATGCACTGAGCCTGGCACTGCCAAAAATTATCGCCGACGGCATAGACGATTACACGCATAACACTCTGGTCTTGCAAACGATCATTTTTCAGTTTTTCGCCGTCACGCTGGGAATTTTTCTGTTTACGTACCTGCAGAATATCCTGCAAACCTACGCCTCGGAACGCGTGGCCAAAGACCTGCGTGAAAATTTATCCGACACTATTTCACGGCAAAGCTACGCCTATATACAGGAAGTGAGTTCGGCAAAGTTATTGACCAATTTAACCTCCGACGTGGATGCGGTAAAAACATTTATTTCGCAGGCCATTGTGTCTATTATTTCGTCGATCTTCCTTATTGTCGGCGCCAGTACGTTATTACTGCTCATTAACTGGCGGCTGGCACTGGCGGTACTGGCTATTCTGCCGCTTATCGCCGGTACATTCTTTGCCATCTTCCGCAAAGTGCGCGTGCTTTTCCGCAGAGGCCAGGAAGTTATTGACTGGCTGAACAAAGTGATTAACGAAAGCATTCTCGGCGCCGCTCTTATCCGTGTTCTGTATTCACAAACGTACGAAAGCGCAAAATTCACCGATGCCAACACCGATGCGCTGGGTGTAGGTCTCCAGATTCTGCGGCTCTTCTCCACGCTTATTCCCGTTGTCACCTTTTTGGGCAGCATGGCGACACTCATCATTCTTTTATTCGGCGGACACCTGGTCATTACAGGTTCGCTCACACTGGGTGACCTGGCGGCGTTCAACGGCTATTTATCCATTCTTATTTTTCCTATTTTCATTATCGGCTTCATGAGCAACGTGATTGCCAGAGCCAGCACCTCGTACGGCCGCATTGCCGAAGTGCTGCAGACACAGCCGCGGGCGGAGACAGGAACCATCAATACAGAGCTGCGTGGCGATATAGACGTGCAAAATGTCTCCCTGATATTCGGAGAAAAATCAGCCTTACAGAACGTAAGCTTTTCGGTGAAGGCCGGTAGCAAAACCGCCATTATCGGCCCAACTGCCGCAGGGAAAACACAGCTCTTACATGTACTTACCGGCCTGGTGCAACCAACCAAGGGAACTGTTACCTATGACGGCAAGCCGATTGACGCATACGACAGCGAAGCGTTCCACCGGCAGGTAGGGCTTGTGTTCCAGGACAGTGTTCTGTTTAACCTCACGCTGCGGGAAAATATCGCCTTCAGCAATACGGTGGATGACAGCGCGCTGGAAAAAGCCATTCGCACTGCCGAGCTGCAGGACTTTGTAGAAGCGCTGCCACAGAAACTGGATACCGTCGTATCCGAACGCGGAACAAGTTTATCCGGCGGGCAGAAGCAGCGGATTATGCTGGCCAGAGCGCTGTCACTCAACCCCAGGGTTTTGCTACTGGATGATTTTACGGCACGCATAGACGCCCAGACCGAGCGCAGTATTCTGCGGAACGTACAGCAGAATTATCCGGATATTACGCTGGTATCCATTACACAGAAAATCGGCTCCATAGAAGAATACGACAATATCATCGTACTCATGGAGGGCGAAGTGCTGGCACAGGGCACGCACGAAGAACTCATGCATACATCGCCTGAATACGTTCAGATTGTAGATTCCCAGCGCAGTACCAACACCTACGAATGACCGACTATCAACTTCTCAAACCCGCCGGCAAAGAGCAGAAAAAAGAATCGTCCTTCGCGGCACTGGCCAAGTTACTGCCGCTTCTGCGCGAAGAAAAACGAACCATGTTCCTGGCATCACTGGCCATTGTACTGAACTCGTTTCTTACGCTGCTGGCGCCTGTTCTCATTGGCTACGCTATTGATACGTATATACAGACAAAACAATACGGCGGAATTTTTCTATTCTCGGGCATATTGCTGGCCATTTACTGTGTTGCTTTCTTTGCCAGCTTCGTACAAATGCGGCTGATGGGAGGCGTTGGTCAGCGCGTCCTTTTCCGGCTTCGCGATGCCATTTTCCATAAGCTGCAGGAATTGCCGGTGGCGTTCTTTAACCAGAACAAAGCCGGTGATCTTATATCCCGCATTAACAACGATACCGACAAGCTGAATCAATTCTTTTCGCAGTCGCTTATGCAGCTCATCGGTAACCTTTTCGTTATCATTGGCGCCGCTATTTTTATTCTGGTTATTAATGTCCGGCTCGGTACCGCGGCGCTTCTGCCTGCCGCGGCGCTTCTGGTGTTTACACAACTCACGTCTCATTTCATCCGCAAAAAGAATGCGCAGAGCCTTACGGCGGGCGGCGGCATGAGCGCGGAAATTCAGGAAAGCCTGGATAACTTTAAAGTGATCGTGGCATTTAACCGGCGCGATTATTTCCGGCGCAAATTCAGCGAGGCGAATGAATATAATTACCAGACGTCGCTAAGAGCCGGCTACGCCAACAACGTCTATATTCCCGTGTACGGTTTTTCATCCAACGTCGCGCAGCTGATTGTCCTGGCATACGGCATCTACCTCATTTCCACCGGCAGTTTTACGGCAGGCCTGCTCATCAGCTTTCTCATTTATTGCACGCGCTTCTATGATCCGCTGCGTCAGATTGCATCCATTTGGGCCAGCTTCCAGGTGGCCATGGCCGGCCTGGACCGCATTACGGCTATTCTGGCGCTGGAATCTGATCTTGCCATATTGCAGGACGCGACACGGGAGCAGACAACATCGCTGCTGGAATTCCGCCATGTGTCCTTCCGATACCCCGACGGCAAAGAAGTACTGCATGATATAAACCTTGCACTGGAACCCGGCAAAACGTATGCGCTCGTGGGCCCGACTGGCGGCGGCAAAACCACAACTGCGTCTCTTATGGCGCGCCTCTACGACCCCACGGCGGGAACCGTTTTATTGCACGGCAAAGATTTGCGCTCGTACACGGCCACGGAACGAACGGCAAGTATCAGCTTTATTTTGCAGGAGCCGTTTCTCTTTAGCGGAACAGTTGGCGAGAATATTCTGTATGGCAATCCGCAGTATACCGGCTTTACCACCGAAAAACTCCAGGAGGTTCTTAAGGAGGCAAATCTGCTCACGCTACTGGAACGGTTTGAACAGGGACTTGAGACAAAAGTATCGGGCGGCGATTCCATCAGCCTGGGCCAAAAACAATTGATCGCCTTTATGCGTGCCGTACTCCGCAAACCGGAACTCCTTATTCTGGATGAAGCGACGGCGAATATAGACACCGTCACCGAGCAGCAACTGGAAGAAATCCTCAAAAAACTCCCGGCGTCCACTACCAAAGTAATCATAGCTCACCGCCTGAATACCATTGAAAACGCCGATGAAATTTACTTCGTCAACGGCGGCACTATTATCCGCGCCGGCTCCATGCAGGATGCGGTGGACATGCTGCTGCATGACAAACGCAAAAGCTGAGAGAGTTTACTGTTTATTTACACATAAAAAGTCTTTTAAGACATAATTGACTTATTAAATATACTACAATAAAATATCTAAATGGATATCCGTACAACTTCTTTCCGGGAGGATTACGATGACGAAAAAGAAATTACATCCGGCGTAAAAAATGACATGCGAATCGCACACATTACGGGTGCCTTTACGAAAGAACTGCTCATTCGGGCGCTCATGTGTTCCAACATTAAAAGAGGCAGCAAGATCGAAGGCTCAAAAATTATAGAATTCGGCAAACCCGATTCCATGAGTCCGGAAAGAGTGGCAAAATTGCAATCTGCCTATGAAAAAATACCTGCTGAAAAATATGATCAAATCCGGGCTGATTTGCAAAAAATTCCCTATGGCGATCTTATACGCAATCTCTTGTTGGATACGGGTGTATTACAACCTGGCATAGAGAGTGCTACGCAGCAAATAGGCGCCAAAGAAACGATGATCCTCCATTTGAAAGCGAACATTCAATCTTCTCATATTATCGAAGGTATTATGTGCCTGCTTCAAAATGAAGATACCAACCTTACTGCGGAACATTTCCCGGATAGATACAATATGGATGTTCTCATAGCGGCGGCGGAGCATTTCAAGCAGGTACATGATCCTGGAGAATTTGAAGAATTATCAAAAATCAATTTAAGCTGGTCAATTATTGCCAGCTGTATGCGTCTGAGAGAGGGCAGAATAGGCACCTGTCTGAATACTGCACCCACTGACTATGATGCTCTGCCCGATGATTCCATAGTGTGTACACCTTATGATTCAACAAAATACTATTACAAAAATCTGGCTGCAGACACGGCATTTCTGTTCAATTGCGAACCTCATGAGAATATACCGGAGATCATGTCCAACATAGAAGCGGCTCTTCTTACTGCCGATACCCCATCAACGATCCGAAATTTTCTTAATGAGAATATGACTGCCATACTGCCCTATACAGCTGATGAAAATATACGGCAAGCGGCTTGTGAAATAGACCTCCTTGGCAGAGAGGATGCGCAACTGGCGGCAATACTTTATAAATTTAAAAAAGAAATGGAAGATATGGCCACTAAAATACTGACGATCATTCAGGACAACTTAACATCTCATTACAATGTACAATATCCGCATTCACCGACAGGATTCACACAAAAAGACGCGGAAAACCTGAGGCAATTTTGCCATATTATCACGCTGATAAGCCATCAGCTTCGTATACTAATGCAGGAAAACCACTCTATACATACCGGTTTTGAAAAATATACGGCATTACTATTGGATCATTCAGTGTATATTTCGCTCCTCTTCACCTATTTACAGGAAGCATGTCCTTATTTTTTTGTAAAAAATACTATCCCACTCCATGCAAAAAGTGCCGCGCTTCATACGATTAAAATAACACTCGCTGAGTTGCAAAAAAACAGCAGACAAACGGATCCGGGCGCACAATCAACTCATGTGGGCAATGTCATACATGCACAGACATTTCATACGACTCAGGCAGTAGATGAAATCTATTCCACTTTATGTGTGGCCACTGCATACGATCATTCAAAACCTCCTTTGAATATTCGCCGAAAGCCTCAAGAATTTCCTGTACCACGGCCTGCTATATCGTACAACGCTTTGGAAACGGACGCAGATGGAAAGCCTCCCAGAGTAATGATGAAAATAACTGATAGCCCTTTAGATACGTCTTTTTTATTACTTAACGTGCACAATCAGATAAAGATACTCATGCACTTGCACCGTTTTGATGGCGATATGACCCCTTCAGAATTCAGTGTTATTCCGTATGCAAAACTGCTGCCGCTGGACCATGATATGCTCAATACTTTTGCTGATTATGCTGGCATCGTTGATACGGGTAAAAAAAACTGTGCGACGGGATTAATATCATGTTTTAGTGAACAGGAATTGGATTTTGCGAGGACGCATCATGTAGACCTGCGCCTGGTGAAAGTACACGACGGACATATGCACATATATGGCTTTGTACTTGCCGGCAAGCAAGCACCCGCTATGGCAGAGATGTGTGAAGCAACCGAGTTGCCTGAATTATTCAAAAAAATGCGCGTGTCATTCCCTCCGGAAGAATGCGCACGTTATATGTACTGGGATACTATAAACGATGATTCCGCCCTACCGGATAAGAAAAAAGAACAATATCCGCTTTATATGAAAAAAGCTGTGATGGCTTACGTGAATCACAAAAGATTATGGCCCATTCATGAAGCCTGTGAATTATTAGCACATGCCGGCATAAAATTATGTGACGAAAAAGGTACCCACTGGGAATTTGAATGGGAAGGACACGCCCGACCCATCCCGTCCGCAGCATTAAAAGATAAAATCTTACGGGTATCGAGTATCCTTAATTATCTGTTCGGCACCCATGACGTAAAAGGCATTGGCAATATTATGGATCTGTATGAGCATATTCCCGAAAAATTTAAAAAAGCTGATCTTAAGGAAACTGAAGATACATAAAACATCGCAGCTGTAAATTTATGCAACTGGTGCAATCAATCTATAGATACCTGTAGGAACTCCATGATGGATTACCTGAGCCCCGCCATCATAATACAGCGTACCAGCCTAAGTGTTACATACGGAATATCAGCGTCAAAATCATCGTAAACCGGCTTCATGTGATCCAGCCCATGCCGCTCGAAGCTTTCGCAGACGGCAATAAAATCCGGCACGGATGATTCCAGATACGTTAAGCTGAGGACTGTTTTTTTCTGAAGCATCGTCTCTATGTTCAGGAGTACCTGTTCGGGACGCACGCCGCGTGCCATGGCAATTTCCTCCAGTGCCAGACACTCGTCCAGCATGCGCTTGGTTTGCACATATATATCCACTTTTTTAACATGACCCGCTGTTTCCACGGTTCCGGACTGGGCATGCGACAACGGTACGCTCAGAAAAAGCGGCTTCGGCTGATAGCGATCCATGGCAGCCGTCATGGATGCATATAATTCGGTGACGAGCGGCTCAACCCGAATGGAAGATGCCTGCCATTTTTCCACAAATAACCCGCTGCTGGAGCGCACCCGGCTCAGCGCCACATACGCCTGTCCCGGTTCCCAGAGCGCGGACAGATCCACCACCAACCGATCCAGCGATGCGCCCTGCGCCTTGTGAATGGTGGTCGCCCACGCCAGCGTAACCGGAAAATTCCAGGCGCATGCCGCCTCCTCACCATCGCCATCCAGATACGAAAATTTCTCGGGGCCGATTTCAATATCTTCACCGCTGAGCAGAGAAATTTCCAGCGCGTCATCGTGAATACCGGTGATGTGCCCCAGGCTGCCGTTTACAAAACGCGGGTAACCGGCCTGCATGTCATTCTTCCGCATCATAATAAGCGCACCTACTTTCAAGTGCAGTGTTTCGGGTATGGGCAACGCGCGCTTCATGCTGTCGGCGTAGCGGTCATCGCCCATTATTTTTGTGGCAAATGATTGCAACGGCCGCTCTATCCGCTTGAGCCGCTCAATATTATGCGCTTCGGCACGCGTGCGGTGGGCATACAGCCGCGTGGCATCCATGTCATCATCCAGGCCAGCCGTTTGCCTGCTGTTTAAAAAATTCGCCACCTGATCATTGACTATGCCATCACGCACAAAGTTAAGGATCTCCAGAAAATCCAGCTCCTGCGTACGCACAACGGTGGATAACAACGCCGGCTGAAATTCACTCTGTTCCCATATGGGGTGCCGGAATGCCCAGTCTTTTTCCATGCCACTGGCTGCAATAGGCGGCAGCTGGGCAAAATCCCCCACCACAATCATGCGGAGCCCGCCCCATGGCTGGTCCCGGCCTCGCACCTTCCGCGCCACCATATCCGCCGCCTGCAGCACGCTGCCGGACAGCATGGAAATCTCATCTATAATCACGCACTGCGCCCGGGCCAGACGCCGGCTTACTTTCTTATTATGCACCGCCTTCATAACAGCCGCCTCCACGCCGCCCTCCAGAATACCGAGCCCGAAAAAACTATGAAACGTACGGCCGCCAATAAGTACGGCAGCGGCACCCGTGCTGGCAATCACCGGAAAATCTTCGGAGCCTTTTCCGGCTAAGTACTGTCGCAGCAAATAGCTTTTGCCCGTACCGGCCGCACCCGTCAAAAATACATTCCCCTGCCGCTGCAGAATATCAAACGCCTTCTCCTGGCAGGGCGTCATAGCCGGAGGAGATGCGAGTACTGACACTGTCGGAAGTGTAGCAGGGAATAATGCTATCAATATAAAAATATTCTGTTTATACAGAGATATATCATACCGCGCGGTATTGCGGATAAATGCTTCGCACTGCAGAAATACTCATAACAGCGCAGATACTATCCAGCCTGCGCCTGATCCTCTTCATATGCCGCAGCATCCTCGGCGGCTTCCTGAACTGCATCTTCTTTCAATAATGAATCCGGGTTTACCTTTCTGTCAGCCCCGTCTTTCTCCGACTCCTCCTCCTGTTTGTGCGTTTTGGTTCCGAACGATTCCGATTGTTTTTTAGTCTGATCATCTTTCTGTCCCTGAATATTTGTCTGCAGCACATCACGCTGCAACTTGAATAATTCCTTGGCATTATTCTCTTTCTGTTTCACCTCGGCTTTCTCTTTTTTACCATGATCCGCCCGTTCCAACGCCCGGCGGGAACTGAGCGGCCCTTCAATGTCATCTTCATCGTCGTATGTCATAAGCAAAAATTATACGCCTATACACAATAATAGTTACATTGTTTTCATCAAAGTTTTTATCATATTCTCATAATAAGAATGCAATTTTCTAGTGCTCCCTGTGGAAGTTTATGAGGAACTGACATCTTTTGTTGGATGCTTTCCAATCATCAATCGCTCTTTCTTTTCTCTACGCCAGCCTTTTACTTGAGCTTCACGTTTCATTGCCAGCAATAATGAATCAAATTCTTCTGAATAAATAATATTGATTGGTCGGCGCTTTTTCCTAAATTTTGATACACATGGGATGGTCGCAGACCATGAGTAAGCATCGTCAGCCGTGGCTGACTGCGAGCCGAATGGTGCCCCCGGCAGGATTTGAACCCACGACCTTCTGGTTCGAAGCCAGACGCTCTATCCAGCTGAGCTACAAGGGCACTTGGAGGAAGTATAATCCAGAACCATATCCACGTCTTGTTGTTTTTTTCATGCTCGTGTCCACTCGCGGCCGGGCCCAAAGGGCCCCCTTCGGGGCTGAGCTCTTGTCGGCCGTAGTCCAGAAACGAAGGCTGAACAAGGGTATATACAGAGAAATGTAACCAAAACAGAATTTATGAATAAAAAATGATTTGCAGGCCATATTTGATAGTCTGCAATTGTTTAAAATAGAATTACCACTGGAATTACCGTACAGTTTGTATCATGAAGATACGCACACATAGCGATTGGATCTATTTTGGCATGATAATTTTGTCGTTGGCTGCACTGCCGTATTTAGCAATCTCCCTCTGGCATACGCTGATGCTCCAACTTACAGCGCCAATGCGAACTGATGCCCGGGAGTATATGACTGTCGGCAGAGCGATTCTCAATGGCTTTACATTATACAGGGACATGCTGGATGGCAGACCGCCGGGCATGGGATTACTATTTGCCTTGTCTATTTTCATAAGCGGAGATGAACGCTTCATGCAGTTCCTGCAGGCAATAGTCATTGCCGGTATTCCGTGTATGTCCATGGTTCTTGCGTATCGAATATTAAAAGAGGAGCGAAAAACATTACAAAGTACCGGTATACTTTTGGGTCTTGTCTATGGAACTCTGTTCGCCCTTTATACGGCAGATCATAGTGGCACAATCCAAACAGAATCGTACGGCGCTTTTTTTGTCATTGCCTATTTACTGGTACTTTGTTGGGATAGCCATTCTTTTTCCTGGTTGCGGGTTGGTCTGGCAAGTATCTGCATGATGTGCTCATATGGGTTAAAAGAGCCGTTTGTTCTGGTACTGGCCGCTTCCGCATTACTTATTATACGGAATCAGCAGGATTTTAAACGGAAGTTTTTACTGCCTCTTTGCATCAGTCTTGCAATGGGCGCTGTCATTATGGCGATACTTGGTTGGCTGGTACCGTATTTCACTATCGATCTCCGGGAGACATTGCTGCATCGCATTCAAGGAGAAATACCTGATTGGGTAAGAACGTTTCCGTACCATGGTTATATTCCCTTTCCGGCACGAGGCCTGCTGATCCCCATTCTGTTCACCTACGCAGCCGGTTATTTTAGTGGTATTTCCATGGCAATGATCTGCACTCTTTTTACAATCCCGATTGTACGGGCAAAACAGAATGAAAAAATGGCTGTATTTCAATGGCTTTGCTGGTTATCGGGGGGAATATTTTTTCTGTCTTTGGCAGCTTATACCGTTATGGAGGCATATGAACTTCGAATAATCCAGCAGACAGACTACACTTCCACACTTCCTTACGTTCTTTCCTCTGTCATTTTCGGTCTCTATTGCCTCTTGCAGACAATATGGCAAATAAAGACTATTCCATTTCGTAAGGTAGCCGCTGAATTACTTCTTGTTTTTACGGTGCTCTATCTCACGGCTTTAGTGGTAGCCATGGGAGTCTATTATTATTTTAATCATTTTGTATTTGCGGTTCCGGTGTATATAGCCATCTTTTGTGTATTCGTAACGACACTCAAAGAGAAGGACATACTGACACGCAATCTGGCACTCGCTGCCAGTTTTTTTATTGTTCTATCGGGCCTCTTCCCGCCGCAGGAAGACTTTAGAATAGCTGCAACGCGCCAGCATTATCTGGCCAATAACCGTATTGCAGAACAACAGCTGGCCAACAAAGGCGATGCCATGCTTTGGAATTGTAAAATTACACAATTTTTAACGCTGGGCTCACAACCTTCATATTTTTATTCGCGGACACAGCACTCTCCATTGGGCCCGGATTTTAATCAGTCATGGAGCACCGGTACCAAATTTAACTCAATCTGGTTACGTGAAGCGTTTATTCATAACATTGATACGGCTTCTGTTATTATTGATATGCCGGAGATTTTCAGAACCTTACCGCAAAAAACTTCTCAACGTATCCAACATCAATATACGCAGACAGTTCCGCCATGCGCAGCTGCGTATCTTCCTTTGGAAGGGCTTACAGTACTCTTCCGTAAGTCTCCTCTGTAACTGTTACTATAGACTATTATTGCTTATACAAGCCAAATACTGTATAATTCTCTTTATACACACACATACCCACCCCCTCTATGTTCTCTTTTAGAAAGAAAAAACAGTCCTTTCTCTCTCGTCCGGAAGATGCCCGTACACTCGTATGCATTACGGCATTCAGCGGACTTCTCTGTTTGTACGCCATTTTCTTCCTGCTTATAGGAATTCAGAGCAAGCTGGATATGATGATGGCCGTTCCGCTATAAGACAAACCGTTTGACAGTGCAGATTAGCACTCTATAATGACAAGTGCTAATTTTTGCTGTGTATGAATTTTCAGAATTATACAACCAAGGCTGCCGAAGCAGTGCAGGGCACCATGCAACTGAGTGGCGAACTGGGACAACAGGCTATGACGCCGTTGCACCTGGCACTTGTGCTCATCAGTCAACCGGGCGGGCTGGTACCGATTCTCCTGCAAAAAATGGAACAGAGTCCGTTGGCCATTGCACAGACAATTCAAACGCACATCGCGCAGCTGCCAAAGGTGTCCGGTGACGTGCAGCCGTATGTAACGCCGGAACTCAAAAAAGTATTGGACCAGGCCGAGGCGGAAGCGGGGAAATTACATGATGAGTACGTGTCCGTTGAGCATCTTTTTTTGGCGTTATTGAATGCGAAAGACATTCAAAAACTGGTTCCGCTTTCCAAAGATGCCGTCCTCAAAGAACTGACAGCCATCCGCGGCAGCCAGCGCGTGACGGATCCGGATCCCGAAGGAAAATATCAAATACTGGAAAAGTACACTATTGATTATACCGCCATGGCCAGGGACGGAAAAATAGATCCGGTCATTGGGCGCGATGAGGAGATCCGGCGCATTATGCAGATTTTATCCCGGCGCACCAAAAATAATCCGGTTCTTGTCGGTGAAACCGGCGTGGGCAAAACCGCCATTGTCGAAGGACTTGCCAAGAAAATTATTGATAATGACGTGCCGGATACCATCCAGCGCAAGAAAGTATTGGCGCTGGACCTGGGCGCCATGATAGCCGGCACCAAGTACCGGGGTGAATTTGAAGACCGGCTGAAAGCGCTGCTGAGAGAAATTGAAAATGCAGACAATATTATTCTGTTCATTGATGAGCTGCATACCATTGTGGGCGCCGGTGCCGCGGAAGGCGCCATGGATGCCGGGAATTTGCTTAAGCCGGCACTGGCCAGAGGCATGCTGCGCACTATCGGCGCCACCACGCTGCGTGAATACCGGAAATACATAGAGAAAGACGCCGCACTGGAACGCAGGTTCCAGCCGGTTATGGTGGAGGAACCAGGTGTGGAGGATGCCATTTCCATTCTGCGCGGCATAAAAGAAAAATATGAAGTGCACCACGGCGTCCGCATACGCGACAGCGCCGTTGTTGCCGCCGTGCAACTGAGCGCCCGCTACATTGCCGACAGGTTCCTGCCGGACAAAGCCATAGACTTAATGGATGAAGCGGCCAGCGCGCTGCGCATAGAAATCGCCAGTAAGCCGACGGAGCTGGACCGCCTGGACAGGCGCGTGCGTCAGCTGGAAGTGGAACGTGAAGCGCTCAAGAAAGAAACCGATGCCGCCTCCGTGGACCGGCTGAAAGACCTGGAGAAAGAGCTGGCCGAACTGAAAGAAGAGCAACAAAAGTTTGAACTCAGGTGGAGTAACGAAAAGAAGTACATTGATATTCTGAAAGATGCGCAGCAGACAGTCGACCGCTTAAAGGAAGAATCTTTTCAGGCAGAACGCAAAGGCGAGCTGCAGCGTGTGGCCGAAATCCGCTACGGCCTGTTGCCGGAAGAAGAAAAGAAAATGCGCAAGGCCGAAGAAGAACTCAAAACAATCCGCAAAGACCATGCACTGCTAAAGGAAGAAGTAACCGAGGAAGACATTGCCAGAGTGGTATCGCGCTGGACGGGTATCCCGGTTAGCAAAATGCTGTCCGAGGAAACAGCCAGGCTGGCGCATATGGAAGAAGAACTGGCCAGGCGCGTGGTGGGCCAGGAGGAAGCCATAAAAGCCGTATCCAACGCCATACGCCGTTCGCGTGCCGGCATACAGGAAGAGAACCGGCCCATTGGCTCGTTCCTGTTTCTGGGTCCCACGGGCGTTGGTAAAACCGAGCTTGCCAAAGCGCTGGCTGCATTTCTGTTCAATGATGACAAGCTGATGGTACGCATTGATATGTCCGAGTACATGGAAAAGCAATTCGTTGCGCGGCTCATCGGTTCGCCGCCCGGCTATGTAGGCTATGAAGAAGGCGGCCAACTGACGGAAGCCGTACGCCGTCACCCGTACAGTGTCATTCTGTTTGATGAAATTGAGAAGGCGCACCCGGAAGTATTTAATATTCTTTTACAGGTACTGGATGAAGGCCGTCTTACCGACAGCAAGGGCCGGACAGTGGACTTCAAAAATACGGTTATTGTCATGACATCCAACCTTGGCAGCCGCGAAATTGCCGAGTATGCCGGACAAGGCATTCTGCAAAGTAAAGCCGTGCATGATTTAGTCCGAATGACATTTAAGCCGGAGTTCATTAACCGCATTGATGACATTATTATTTTTCAACCGCTCACCGAAGAACAGATTACGACTATTGTCGGCCTGCAGCTGAATCTGGTGCGCGAGCGTCTGGCCAAAAAACAGATACATCTGGACGTATCAGACGAAGCCATGAAGCATATTGCCGCCCTGGGCTTTGACAGCATGTATGGCGCCCGTCCGCTGAAACGTGTTATACAGAGCCAAATTCTGGATGAACTCGGCTTGCAGATTATTGAAGGTAAAGTGAAAGAGGGCGACACGGTAAAGGTGCATACAGAGGGAGGAGGGATAACGCTGACGAAGTAAGTTACGTGCCGAATCCTAAATTGTAAGTTTTGAAAGTAATTCAGATTCGTGCAGGTTGCCATACAACAACACGCATGCTGTCGCCAAAATTATACGACGTAAAAAAACAACGCCGGTTCCCGAGGGAGCCAGGCGCTGTCTTCCATGAAGAAAAACTACTTCTTTTTCTTTGCTACAATTTTCTTCTTAGGAGCTGCCTTGCGGGCAGCTGGCTTCTTAGCCAACTTAGGCTTCTTCGTAAGCTTAGGCTTCTTTGTCAGCTTAGCCTTGGAAGCTGTGGATTTCTTCTTGGCAGGTGCCATGGTAGAAATGGGGAAGGAAAAATAAACTTAACAAAATGTACGTCATATTGTTGATAATTGAAAATACTTCATGCAGCACGATTGTAAAATTGTGATGCTGTAATTATTTTATATTTTTTATAAAATGATTTTATAAAAATTATTTTCATAAATTTTTTTATACCAAAAAAACAGCAGTCATCATTATATGTAATATACATATTCAAAACAATCATTGGATGCGTTTTATAAAAATATATCTTGTGTATGAATACTGTTTTCCGGCCCCATGTGTGGATGATATTTTTATTTTTTCCTGCAGGCGTTAGGACAGGAAAATGCATCATTTCTTTTCGGAAAAATTCAACCGTCTGCATAAAAGCCATCAGAAAAATCCAACATGATGCTTTAGCGTTTTATGCGTGCCATGAGCCGCCGCGATGTAATACGGCTTCGTCCGCTGCGGCGAATCGATATTGATCAGCTTGAAATGAAGTTGAAATGGAAATGACATAAGAATCGCAAGAGCGAATATATGAAACAATTGGTGATTACATTTATCACCTCTCTCCTATATCCCTTGATTCCTCTGTACCTCTTGTACCCGTCGTCTTTAAATATGCCGCAACAAATGTCCCATCTTTTCTTTTTTGGTTTTCAAATATTTTCGCTGACGGTCACTTTTTGCAGCGGTCTCTATGGGAATCTGTTCCGTAATCTGCAGGCCGTATCCATCCAGTCCTACCATTTTTTTCGGATTATTGGTGAGCAGGCGCATTTTCCCAACGCCCACGTCGCGGAGGATTTGCGCGCCAATACCGTATTCGCGTATATCGACAGGCAGGCCCAGACGTTCGTTGGCTTCCACGGTATCCAGACCTTCGGTGGTTTGCAGTTCATACGCGCGGATCTTGTTGGTAAGCCCGATACCTCTGCCTTCCTGACGCAAATAGAGAACAACACCCGTCCCCTCTTTTTCTATCCGCTGCATGGCTTCATCCAGCTGGTCGCCGCAGTCGCAGTGGAGCGACCCCAGAACATCGCCCGTCAAACATTCCGAATGCACGCGAACCAGTATGGGCTCATCAGCTTTTACCATGCCTTTCACCATAACCACATGATCCACCTGCTCAATAGTGTCACGGTACACGCGCATGTTCCACATGCCGGTTGATGTTTCGAGTTCCGTTTCCGCCTGCTTTATAACAAACGCCTCATGATGACGACGATAGGCAATGAGATCGGCAATGGTAATGAGTGGCATGGAATGCAATGCGGCGAATTCCCTGAGTGCCGGCAGACGCATCATGGTGCCGTCATCATGCATTAATTCACTGAGCACGCCGCCGGTGCGCAGACCCGCCATACGGCACAAGTCCGTCACCGCCTCGGTATGACCGGCTCGTACCAGCACGCCGCCATTTTGCGCGCGCAGAGGAAATACATGCCCCGGCCGGCGCAAATCCGCAGCCGTTGCATCGGGGCGAATGGCCGCGCGAATGGTCACTGCCCGGTCGTGCGCCGAAATACCGGTAGTCACACCCTGCGCTGCTTCCACGCTTACCGTAAATGCCGTCCCAAAGTGTGAACTGTTAACCGACACCATGGCCGGCAACTCCAGCTGGTCCGCGATATCATTGGTGATCGGCAGGCATACCACTCCGCCGGTGTAGCGAATAAAAAACGCCATCATCTCCTCCGTAATATGTTCCGCGGCACACACGATGTCGCCTTCGTTCTCGCGGTCTTCATCATCCACCACAATGACAAACTTGCCGTTTTTAAAAGCTTCAAGAGCCTCTGTAATGGAAGAAAAATCTTTCATAAGCACGACAGTCTAGCAATGAACCA
>JAQBQQ010000022.1 GCA_028286915.1 Candidatus Peribacteria bacterium
CCAACCAACCAACCAACCAACCAACCAACCAACCAACCAACCAACCAACCAACCAACCAACCAACCAACCAACCAACCAACCAACCAACCAACCAACCAACCAACCAACCAATTACTCCTGAACAGCGCTTGTCTTAAAAATAAACCCGTGTGACAAAAAGTAGTTCCAGACGGCCACAATGCCAATGGCAATTGCCTTGGCGAGCGGGTACAAAACCCCCAGCCAGACCAAAGCGCTGTAAATGGCAATATTGAAAACAATAGCAATGGCATACACCAGAATAAATTTTATGGCTTGCGAACCATGATGGCCGTCGCGGCTCTGGAACGTGAAATACTTGTTCATGAAGAACGTATAAATAACCGATGGAACAAGCGAATAGGTGCCTGCAATGGCTTTGGGGATGCCAAAAAATTCTACCAAAAAATAGAGGAAAACGAATTCAATGACGGCACCGGTACCGCCGGTAAAAATAAAGCGTATAACCTGGCTATTGCGCGCGTCAGACCGAAGAATATGTGCAAGAGATTTCATGATGGCAGGTGGGAAAGATACCAGTCGTGCATCATACGGATTCCATTCTCGAGAGATGTCCATGGAAAAGCAATAAGTGACGAGTGGACAGACAATGGCGGAATGTAAGAGGAGCTGGAAGGCTTGGATATATCAAAATGCAGGGGCAGACCGGGACGGACAACATCACGAATTGTTTCAGCCAGTACACGTACGGGTACAGAAGCGGAAGGACCGATATACTGCACGCCTTCCGCACCCAACTCTGCAAGAATAAGCACGGCATCTACCACGTCTGTGACGTATACAAAGGCACGTTCCTGACAACCATCACCCCATACCTCCAGAACATCAGGCGCGGTAGCAGCACGCTCCATAAGAGAGGGAATAACATGCGCGTCCGAACCGAATTTTTCCCGGGGCCCATACACGCCTGCCGGGCGGATAATAAGCAGCGAAAACTGGCTCTCCCGTGCTGAAGCACCCCAGAGTATTTCGGAAATAGCTTTTGAAAGTGTATATCCGTCCACGGGCTCAACGGAGTTCTCACCCGAAACCGCAAGCGATTCCTTTACAAGAGAAGAGCTGAAAAAGACAACCGGTACCGGACTTCTGCCGGCAAGGGCCTGTATAAGCGACACTGACAGTGAAAGATTGGACATAAGCACGGCTCCTGCGTGCTCATGGTGATACGCTATATTTTTCTGAACGGCAGCCAAGTGAAATACATACTCCGTGTCTGCCACCAGCTTCCTGCAGAAATCTATATCCTGTAAATCCCCTTTGAACCACTCAACGCCCGGAATATCAGCAGAAAGATGACCGTAACCAGAGGTATGAACGGGCACTCTCACGCGGGCGCCTTTTTGCACCAATGCCTCCACCAGGAAACTGCCGATGAATCCTGTACCACCCGTAATCAGTACGCGCTTTTCGCTCCAGTTTATCATGAATTCAACGGAAGATTAACATCCAAACGCGCACAGTCAGCATCCATCATAAGCCGTGCCAATTCTTGTAAAGAAGTTTTCGCCTCCCACTGCAGATCCTTTTTAGCTTTCGATGCATCACCAATCAGCAAATCCACTTCTGCCGGACGATAATAACGGGGATCTATGGCAACAATCGGATGACCGCCTCGTGCATCGATATATATTTCACGGTCCCCTTCGCCACTCCGCTCAAATGGAATACCGGCAATATGCAAACATTGTTCCAGAAATTCACGAACCGTAGCTGTTTTACCTGTTGCCAGTACATAGTCATCCGGCTTTTCAGCCTGTAATATGCGCCACATACCTTCCACGTACTCAGGCGCAAAGCCCCAATCGCGTTTGGCATCTAAATTTCCTAGATACAAACACTGCTGAGCACCCGCCAACATACGCGCAATGCTCAGTGTAATTTTACGAGTGACAAAATTTTCACCACGGCGGGGCGATTCATGGTTAAAAAGAATACCATTCATGGCAAACATACCGTAACTTTCCCGGTAATTTCGTGTAAGATAAAATGCGTAAGCTTTAGCGCAGGCATAAGGACTGCGTGGATAAAAAGGCGTATTTTCGTTCTGCGGCGTTTCCACGACCTTTCCATACAGCTCACTACTACTGGCCTGGTAAAATTTGGCGGATAATTTACTGGCGCGTAAAGCTTCCAATAACCGCGTAGCGCCAAGACCCGTCACATCACCTGTATATTCGGGCAGATCAAAACTAATAGCCACGTGGCTCTGGGCTGCCAGATTATATACTTCATCCGGCCTTACCTCCAAAAGAATGCGAAGCAAGGAGCTACTATCACCTAAATCACCATAGTGCAAAAATAAGGGCACGGATAATTCATGACGATCCTGAAGCAAGTGATCGATACGATCACGATTGAAGGTGGATGCACGACGTACAATCCCATGCACTTCGTAACCTTTTTCTAGCAGTAATTCAGCAAGATAAGATCCGTCCTGCCCTGTAATGCCGGTAATAAGTGCTTTTTTCATGAGAGTGAACGTACATTATAAAGATCGACTTTAATAATAGAAATGGCATCAAGTATTTTGCAGCCGAACGGAATCAACAGCTGATAAAACCGTTTTTTTGAGTACAGCTTCATCAAAATATACTTTCGCTTTTTTATAGGCCGCATCCGCCATGTTCTGCCGGTTCGCCGTTACGGATAAAAATGCCAGCGCCTCAACATAGTTATCAGCCGATGCGGCGATACACACCTCTTCGCCATTTTTGAATGGATAGCCCGAAAGCCGGTTGGTAATGAGCGGAATGGAACGACATAACGGTTCAAACACCTTCTGCTGCATGCCGTGGCCCGTTACCCATGGGCAGACTGCAATATCCATACCGGACAAAAATGCCGCCAAATCCGGAATAAAACCGGTAGATACTACATCATCAGCCAAATACTGCCCAAAAGATGCCGGAAATTTACTCCCTGTCAGGTAAAAACGAAATGTACCCGGCATACGATTGCGCACTGCCGGAATGACATCTTTCAGCAAAAAAAGAGCGGCATCCCGGTTATGTCCCATATTATAATTGGAACTCAAAAATACCACGTCGCACACCTGCTTATCCGTGTGTATCCGGCGCTCAAAACATTCTGCTAATCCACGCAGTGGCAACAACTCCGTCCTCTTTGCACCTGCTTTATCATACCAGGCTTTTTCATCGGGTGTCAGCGCCATAAGCACGGTACTTTCGCGTGCAGCAATATATTCACCACCGAATTTGGGAATTGCCTTCAGTCTCGAGATCAATGTTCGCCCGTTATCGTCCATCGACTGAAGCGGCTCAATAAGCGATGACTTCATAATGCAAGGGATTCCTTTCCGCTGAAGAACCTGCATAATAGGCCACAGACTGGTATATTCCAGCCATGCTACCTGCGGCTTGAATGCCTGTACCATGTCCAACACAACCTGCTCGTAGGCCGGGTCGGCATATTCCAGCGCGGCGCCATCAAGCAGTGACGGATGACGCAGAATGCGTGAAAAACACTGCGACAGTAGCGGCCATGGATTTTTAGTATGGGGCACAAGCGTGAGAGAAATCCCCTCTCGACGAAATGCTTCCTCAATCTCTGCCCGCGGCTGAAAATCATGAATGCGCGCAATCACCCGAACATCCAAACCCATATCTCGCATATGCCGAAGACCGTGAAAACGATCCTGCTGACACGCCCCGGTTACCGGAAAAGGCACCCACGGAGTAAGAACCAGAATGCGAGTGGAACCAGATGACATGCACACATTCTAGCGGGTCCGGCCGGTACTGAATACTGTTCCCGAAGATTAACCGGAAGATACACAAAAAACCGCCTCTTAATGCCGGCACTGTTCTCCTATTCCAAAAGCTATACTGTCTGTATTATGCCCGCATGGAACAGCAAGCTATTTGTGTTGTCGGCCTTGGCTATGTAGGGCTTCCGCTGGCGCACGCTTTTGCCAAAAAAGGCTATACAGTCTTTGGATACGATATTCAGGCGGCGCGTATTGAAGAGCTTAAGAAAGGCCACGACCGTACCCATGAACTAAGCCAGGAGGATCTGGCCGCCGTGTCCATTGAATTCAGCAGCGATCCGGAGATTATTGGAAAGGCTGATATTATTATTCCGGCTATTCCCACACCGGTGGACAGCAACAATAAGCCGGATCTCACGCTTCTGGAAAAAGCGTCCGTCACTATCGGAAAATACCTGAAGAAAGGCGCCATTGTCGTCTACGAATCCACCGTCTACCCGGGCGTAACGGAAGATGTATGCGGCCCTATTCTGGCCAAAGAATCCGGACTCATGTGTGGCGTGGATTTCAAGCTCGGCTACTCGCCGGAGCGCATTAATCCCGGCGATAAAGTGCACACGGTCTCCAAAATCATAAAAGTTGTGGCTGGCCAGGATGAAGAAACGCTCAATGTTCTGAGCGATCTGTACGGCTCCATTGTGGAAGCCGGCATTCACCGTGCACCATCCATTAAAGTGGCGGAAATGGCCAAAGCTATAGAGAATGCACAACGTGATTTAAATATCGCCTACATGAATGAAATCGCCATGCTGTGTAACCACATCGGCATTGCCACCAAAGATGTACTGGATGCCGCACGGACAAAGTGGAACTTTCTGCCGTTCCAGCCGGGGCTGGTGGGCGGCCATTGTATTGGTGTCGATCCGTATTACTTAGTAGAAAAAGCCCGCCTGCTTGGCATGGACACAAGGCTGATAACAGCCGGCCGCTCGGTAAATGACTCCATGAGCAAGTACATTGCCGCAAAAGTGTGCGACGCGTTACCGGGCAAGGGCAAAGGAGCCAGACTGCTGGTTCTGGGAATAACCTTTAAAGAAGACGTGCCGGACACCCGCAACAGCAAAGTAAAAGATGTCGTGTCGGCCTTGCAGCAAAGCGGTGCATCTGTAGATGTACAAGATCCTTTCTTTACAACTGACGGAATGACGGCGATGGGTTTTACACCCGGCATGCCGGAGCCGGGCCTTTATGATGCCCTGCTTTATCTTGTTCCGCATAAACAGTATCGCGATATGCACATACATGAATTGCTGCAGCCGTTAAAGCCGGGCGGTGTTTTCTATGATATTAAATCCATTCATAACCCCAAAGCTGTGGGAGATTTGGGATACACGTACCTTGCGCTCTAATGCCGGCAACACTGTCTAGTTTGGTACCGGTCTACAATGAAGAGCGCACACTAAAAATGCTCATGCAGGCGCTAAGTACCGCCTGCCCGGATGCAGAAATTGTGTACGTAGATGACGGCTCCACAGATGCATCACTTTCCATTATGCGCGCCAATGCCCGTCCGTCCGATAAGGTCATAGCGGCTGTGCACGCCGGCAAAGGCTCCGCCATACGTCACGGACTCATGGCTACAACCGGTGAGTACACGGTTATTCAGGATGCAGATCTGGAATACGACCCATATGAAATAACACTACTACTGCAAAAAGCCCGCGAACACCCTGGATCAGCCGTCTTCGGCTCACGTTTTCTGCGGCCGAACCCGAATATCTATAAGAGGTTTTTAATGGGTAACAAAACGCTCACAACCTGCCTGAATATACTGTACGGCTCGCACTTAACGGACAGCTACACCTGTTACAAATTATTGCCTACTCATCTATTCCAACAGCTCGGCCTTATGGCGAACGGCTTTGAGCTGGAGGCGGAAATTTGCGCCAAGTGTATCCGCAGCCATATTCCTATTCACGAAGTGGCTATTTCCTACCATCCGCGACGGATAGAGGAAGGAAAGAAAATTCGCTTCAGCGATGCCTGGAAAGGCCTCATAGCTATGGTGCGTCTCCGGTTTTTCTAAGCATATAAAATAGATCTGGTTAATTCACCTATAACCGGAGGAATGTGTTTGAGCCTAGATAAGGCATTGGGAACGAATCTAAATAACTATAACTTGTATAGCGTTTGTACAGTCATTACAATTCATATACTTTGCAAATTTCTCTTAAAGAAAACGTGGGCTCCTTTAATGAAGATGTCCGTGAAAATGGTGGATATCTCTATACTACAAACGCAAGTTTTTCTTCAAAAGTTGCCAATAAACGCATAAGTGAAGAAACCCGCAAATACATTTCACCGGAGATTCATACAATCATCGACGCTGGATGTGGAGATGGAATCTACACCAATGAAATTGCTTTTATTACACCAGGGACTAAGCTTACAGGATTTGATCCAGCAGTTGATGCGATTCAGAGAGCAGGGTGCCTGTACCCGGATATTGTATTTGTAGTAGGAGACGTATTACGGCCTGAAACATTCCCAAAGAAAAAATATGATATGGCTATCATGCGGGGAGTTATTCATCATCTTCCCATCCAAAAAGATGCAATCGCGAATATGCCCCTTCTTTCTACTAAACTATTCATTATAGAGCCCAATGGGAACAACCCAATCTTAAAGATCATTGAAAAGGTATCCTCCTATCACATCGAACATGAGGAGCAGTCTTTCTCCACAAAAAGCTTAGTAAGCTGGTGCATGGATGCCGGATACAATCAAATTAATGTTACTTATATTGGTTTTGTTCCGTTCTTTTGCTGGGAACCCCTTGCGAAGTTCGTATACTTTTTCCAGCCCTTCCTGGAAAAAATACCACTTTTCCCAAAATACTTCGGTGCACAGATTGCCATCTATTGTGAAATATAATTACCATCGCTTTCGAGCAAAATATCTTAAATCTATGCACCATAGGGATAGAGTAAATTAATTGAAATAAAAGTTCTTATCTTGATCAAAATATAGTTGCAGGGTACATTTCATACATGATTCCGTGGATACTTCTCGGCGTATTTTGGTGTGTCGCGTGGCATGCATCCAGTCAGTTTATTACCTGTAAAGGTATTCAATATTTATCTTGGATAGAATATCGCGCGCTTACACTGCTTGGCATGATTGTTTTTCCATTAATGTTGACATATGCGTTTGCACATATCATGCCCATGCAAACTGCAACATTTCTGTGTTTTTTTCTTCTGACCTGCATTGCAATAGTGAAAATACTAAAAAAGAGAAAAGGTATTTCACCTTTAGTACTTAAAATCTCAAGAGACGCGCCACCTCAATGGGTACAGAAATCCTGCATCATTTTAATTATAGCAGTCATTCCATTTTTTCTTCGTTCACTATCAACGGATTCCGGGTCATGGAATCGCTATCCTCTAGCCAAAACTATCTCAGAAGGAAACATACCCGTGCATACGCCAATCGAACCTGACCAAATTTTTAGTTATCACTTTGGCCCAGAATTTTTTGAAGCGATTCTTCATACGTTTGCCGGAGTATCGCTTCCGCTAGCTTACTCCTCACTTCTCATTTTGTGCTTTATTTGTACATTATACACTTCCATCGCCTTATTAAGGCGATGGAAAGCAACTTGGAGCAATGCTTTCCTTGGCGGTTTTTTCTGCCTTTTTGCAGGTGGGCTTGTGTGGCTGAATGGACTCTACTATTGGCTAAGCGATATGTTTCAATATTTTATAGTGCACGTACCCATGTCGTTTCCCTTCGCACGATTTAGCTGGCTTTTCGCAGGCGGGATTGCACCGGCATTAATCAGCAATTTCTTACAGCCAACTGTTGGTTTGGGGTCACCAATACTTCTAGGCTGTCTGCTTATCTTTTCAATAAGCGAGCAAGCGCATCCTCAGAATAAACAATGGATTTTGGGAATACTTCTCCTTGCCAGCCTAACTGCCATGGCACTCTGCATGGAATCGAGCCTCGGTATTCTTGTTGTAAGTATTTTCATTCTAACTGCCTGGTACTTTTTGCGAAGAACCTGGTGCAAGCAAAAACAATATTTTTTCCATTCGCCCATTCTCTGGATAATATTTTGTATGAGCATGGGCATAATAGTCATTCAAGGCGGAATTTTGACGACAGCATTCTTTCATGCACTCTCTCCTGTATCAAATCAAACGATGGGATCACTCTATTTTAATCCAAAAGCAGTTTGTTTTTTATCGCCTTTTCAATTCTCAAATAACCCCAATTCCTGTTTCAGTATATTTGAATTTATCCGCGATTTTGGTGTATGTATTTTTATACAAATCTTATGTTGGGTAATAATCATCCGCAAAAAAATAACACAGCCAAGCTTTATCATTCTTACGATTTCAACACTGATTTTTTTCACTTTGCCCTTCATTTTTACTCACCCTATAGCCGTACATGACCTTCGCAGACTGTGGCTTGTTCATCTATTCTTTATGATGATGGTAACTCCCCTCCTTCTCCAGGAAAGCGGATTTGCTAGCAATTTGCCAAAGAAAGTCTGGCTTAAAAAAATTCTAATCTTTAGCCTAAGCTTCTCTGCAGTTCTTTACATCGCCACACACACCTTAATGCCAGATATGCGCTTTCATAGTCAGCCTCTACTAGCCTCGCTATCTACACCAAGTACTGCTCAATCAGATTTATATAAATGGATTTTGAGCCATACAAATCAACAAGACTACTTTTTTCAGTTTACTTCGCGAAATTATAATTTCCCGCTTCGGGCAGATAGTCCTCAGTATATGCTCATGGTAAATACCGGCCGTTTTTCCATAGGGCCTTGGTCAGGTTGGGCCTACGATCCAATATGGATGGAAAATGTTTTTAAATTTGAAGAACAATGCACCCTGCCTTTGGCACATTCCATCAATATAGGCTATATCTTATTGGAAGGTGCGGATCGTCATCAATGGTTTCAATCACACTGTCGGCTGTCTGACTGGACAATTATTTATAAAGGAAAAGATTCCTCGTATCCTATCACTATTTTGCAACCAACAGTTGCTGTCGTGCCAAATATTGCAGCTCAACCTTTATAAATTAAAATTTTCAATCGATACAAAAGGTAAACGGCTTCCAACCACAGAACTGTCACACTACAATCATTGCATGTGTGGCATAGCAGGTTTCGCCGGCGAAAATAGGGATGCCATCGAGCGCATGATTCAATGCCTTATACACCGTGGTCCGGATGGTAATGCAGTAGTAATCACTCACGGCGCATCCTTGGGCCATGCTCGGCTGGCCATTTTAGACCCCAGGCCCATAGGTGATCAGCCCATGTGGAATGAAGATAAAACCATCGTTATTGTATATAACGGTGAAATTTTTAACTTTCGCCAACTCAAAGCACAGTACCATTTAGAGTGCAAAACCGGAACAGACACAGAAGTTCTCCTCAAGCTCTATGAACGCGAAGGAATCGGATTTGTAAAAAAGCTCATCGGCATGTTCGCATTCGGTATTTATGATACGCGCACGAGCACATGGCATGTTGCTCGGGACACCAGCGGTATTAAGCCGCTGTTCATCGCTTATCCTCAAGGCAAGCTGCATTTTGCCTCCGAAATGAGATCTCTCATGAGTGCCATGCCAGAAAAACCGCCCCTCAATTGGACAGCTCTTTCCCAGTATATGCGCCTGCAATATGTGCCCGGTCCGGATACCCTCTGCGAAGGAATTCAATCCTTACCGCCGGGAACCATTCTCACGTGGACGGATGGGCGGGAGACACGAAAAACATTTTCTACAGACAGTGAGACGCCGGTATTCCATACAAAGCAGGATTTTCAAAAAGAATTTCCTATCCTCATGAATACCTGCGTGCAGGATCACCTGATATCCGATAAACCAATCGGCATTTTTTTAAGCGGTGGCATGGATTCATCTATTATCCTGCATCATATGGCACAACACGTGAATGGTCCTGTAAAAACATTCACCGTACGTTTTGATGCTACACAGAAGGAAGGCGCTCAGCGCTTTAACACGGATGCTGATTTAGCTGCCAAAACAGCTGCATATTATGGAACTGATCACACAGAATTATTATTAACCGCTGAATTATTTCGCGATTATTATAAAGAGACCACCCAAGCTCTTGATCAACCCAATGCTGATTCCGTATCGGTAGCTCAATTTTTACTGGCAAAAGAGGCCAAGAAACATGTTGATGTTATTCTTACCGGCGCCGGAGGCGATGAACTTTTCGGGGGCTATCCACGCTATCGTATTGCAAGAATATTACAGAGTAGTAAATACATTCCTGCTGATATCCGGTCTGCAGTAGCCAGGCTCACCGGTCATCCATCAGATATCTTACGAATGGAACCCGGAGCTATTCTTGCAGAACGCCTGCTGGCAAGACCTGCCAGTGAAATGGCGCCTCTTATCCGCGGCCAATGGTATAAACCTTCGGCCGTCACTCAACTATTTTCAGACCGCTTCGCAGCGCTGCCAATCAAAGATCCTGTCCGGTCATTCATGGAATTTGACCGACATCTGTGGCTGGTGGATGAATCGCTCCGCTTGGCCGATGCCACTACTATGGGCAGCTCCGTGGAGGGGCGGGTTCCTTTCCTGGACCCGCGCATTATTGCCGCCGCACATGCCACTCCTTCGAGCTGGCATGTAACATGGCGAGAGACAAAAGCTCTCCTAAAAGAGACATATCGGCCAATTTTACCGGATCATTTATTTACACTTAAAAAAGCCTCATTCTACCCGCCGCTGGCAAAGTGGTTCCGCCGGGAAACCGCCGTACTTATTGAAGAAACATTAGAACACCAGTGCATGCGTGAATTATTTGATATGGATGCCGTAAAGCTGCTTTATGAAAAACACAAAGCTGGTGAGTACCATCTTCACACCTTGTCTACACTTACGCAGCTGCGCTACTGGCTTGATACGGTATATGAAGCATAATGAAAGCAGGATAAAAAGATGCTAAAATTCCCTCTGCATCAGGCAAAACTTGGTTTAGTATGGAACCCATACTCACTTTCTCCTTAATCTGTTGATCATCCAGCGCATAACCAAAACTGCCCATGCTGTATGGAATATTCCCTTTGTCCGGGGTTTTGCTACATTCCAAGTAGGTAGCGTGATGAGCTTAATACTCGGACTCATGTCTTCTGTTGCCTATGCACGGTTATTGGGTGTTGAAAATTTCGGCATGCTGGCTATTATTAGTGCTTTTGCCGGACTTTTAAGCATTGCCTCATCCTATGGGCAGGAAACAGCAACAGCTACGTTTGCTGCAGAGGCCATAGGCAAAAAAGATGAAGAGGCAATCAAGCGTACATTGGCATATTTCTTACAGGCTTCCGCTATTTCCATAGCAGTTCTTCTGTGCCTGGCTGCCATGGCACCTTTTATTGCCATTTTTGTGCGCGGCGATGAAACTATTGGGCAATATGCACGACTTGCACTTTTGAATGCAACTCTACAAGCACCCAATGTGCTCTCTTTCTTGGCTTTACAATTTGAACGTAAGATTGGAAGAATAACACTTATTGAAAATGGCATTGATGCCCTACAATTAGCGCTATCAATATTTTTTATTACCTTGGGATGGAATATAAGTGGCGTTCTGTGGGGAACCCTCATGATTTCTGCGATAGCAATGCCATTCCATATCTATTGGTATGAGCAAAGTGCACGAAGACAACATTTACCTTCCCTGTTTTCATTGGTCCCCCAACTATGGTTTTATAAAACCGGCGAACTCTTCCGACAGGGATTTTGGATTACTCTGGATCGAAATGTCGGTAGCAATCTGTATCCGAATCTTTTCTATCTACTACTGGGTAAATATGGGTCTCTGCGTACCATTGCCTATTTCCGTATTGCATTTCGTCTGGCCAACTTGCCAACCTCGCTGCTGATTCCTAGCATTACACGTATGACAGCAATAGCTATTCCGCGGATAGCAGCTACTGATTCTGCCAGCCTTCTTAAGGCATGCCGACGATTACTCATCGGAACCCTCGGCTTGAGTACGGTTGCCATTGCAGGAGCAGCTATCATCGTGCCGCCTCTTATTCATGTGTATGGCCAGGAGTACACAGCCGCTACGCCTATCTTTTTATTGCTTCTTCCCATTAACTTTTTAATGGCCGCCCATGTTATTTCAGTTCCTATTTTGCGCGTAGCCCGCCGAACATGGTCGATTACTGTAGTCAATATATTAAGCATCCTCCTTGGCATAGGCTCATTTTATATTCTCTATCCCAGACTAAATGCTGTCTACGCCGTCTGTGTTTCCATTATTATATTCCATTTAACATCGTTACTTGTATTTCTATATCTCGCTCATATCCTAAAGCACTGGAAACCCACTTCCACTCTTAACAATATACAATCTAAATCCGCCCTAGAAACTGGCCTCGATGAGTAAATAAATACTGGCTCATATAGAAAATGCCCGTAAAAAGGAGCACCGATTCAATAGTAATTAGCCATATCTTTGGATCTCTATAAAAGCCAAATTAGCAAATACAAATAGCTGCTTTCCAGCAATGGTTTCAAGGGCTATGATCCGGGCCATGGATTTGGCAAAAATGATTGCACCTGTTTATGGCACGCGAGAAACAATGATGCTGCTAGCTGATAGCATTCATGGCGACGTACTTGACTTTGGAGCGGGCAAGGGAAAGCAGAAGCAATTTATTCTGAAACAGACTAAAGCTAAGTCATATACTGCACTGGATATTACCCCACATGAAAATATAGATATTGTCGGCGACGTTCTGGACCCGCCGCTGGACGATGAAAGTTTTGATACAATCATTTCCAATCAAGTCATTGAGCATGTGCGTAAGCCATGGATGATGGTTCATCATATTGCTCGCATTCTTCGGCCAAAAGGCACCGTCATTATCACGGCCCCTTTTTTCGTACCATATCACGCTCATCCCCATGATTATTTTCGATTTACAGAGGAAGGACTTAAATCTCTTTGTGAGGATCATGGCTTAACAGTAAGTCTATGCACTAAATATGGCGGGTTCTGGTCCTCTGTAGGAGAGCTCGTAAAGCAACGCTGCTTCAGCCCTTATCGTAATCGGTCCAGGTTTACCAGATTGTTATCATCGAAAACGGAGCGTATTTTTCGATTTTTAAATTATTTTTGCCCCCCTGGTATTACATATTCCAGTGTTGTGTGTGTAGCCCACAAATTATGATTATTACTCAGCCTGATCGATATATTTTAGTGCAGCAAGTTGCAGCACGCGCCTCGGTACTCACGGGTAGATTGCTGGATATAGGCTCAGGCCGTTCGCGGCGTTATCAAAGATTTTGCACGCATGTCAGCCAATATCAGACCCTTGATCATGATAAGGCAGGAAACCCCGATATTCTTGGATCTGCAGAAAATATTCCATTAACGGATTCAAGTGTAGATAGTGTTCTTTGCACCCAGGTATTGGAACACGTCCCTCATCCAGCTCTTGTTATTCAAGAAATATATCGAATTTTAACTCCCAACGGCTTGTGTTTACTCACAGCTCCCCAAACGAACGAACTTCATGAAGAACCTCATGATTACTTTCGCTATACTTCTTACGGACTTATTTCCCTGTTCAAAGAAGCAGGATTCACGATTCTTCAGTTAGATCAGCGAGGCAACTACCATGCCACAATCATGCAGATAAAAATTCGTCACCTGGTAAATACCTGGAAACCCTATGAGAATAAATTTGCGATGCTTATTCTTTCGCCTCTTACGTATTTACTAACACACTATGCCCTCTTTCGTGATCAGATATCACGGAATAAGGCCGGTACACTACATGCTATAGGATGGTGCATATTAGCAAAAAAAATATGAACATACTCCAGATAACAGACGACCTGCCGCCAAGAGTACTAGGCGGTTCCGGCAGAATAGTACTGGAAACATCAGAAGCTCTGGCGGACAGAGGACATGATGTATCCATTCTTACAGCAGGAGACCCGGCCATAATTCCATCCTATGGCAAAAAAATCTCCATACACACCATTCCGGTTCTTCCAAAGCGTTGGGCTCATTACCGGAGCGTTTTTTCAAAAAAACGCGAAGAGAAAATACTGGCAGTCATCAGGCAGGTTCAACCTGACATTATTCATGCTCACGGCATTGCCTGGCAGATGGGTTACCGGTGGATTGGCCGGGCCAGAAAAATGGGCATTCCGTGTATATGGACAGCCCACGGCACCATGCATATAAGCTACGGCAAAGTGACGGGCACGGAAACCGCGCTATGGCTTACAGATATCCGGCAGGCACGCTGGACGTATAATCCGTTTCGAAATGCATGCATCCGTTCATATCTTCATCAGTGCCATATACTATCCGTCAGTGATGCCCTACGCGACTACATGGCAAACTATAGCTACACGGCAACAACACTGCATAATGGCATCAATCTAAATTTCTGGCAGGCATCAGTGTCTCAGAAGGAGGCACGCCAGTTGTGCAAATTGCCAGCCGACAAATCACTTTTTCTGATTGCCGGCCGCATGGGGTACAGCAAAGGTCTTCGTCATCTCCTAAGGAGTCTGCCCGCTGCTGCGCATTTGATTGTGGCTGGAAGTATTGATTCGGCCCTCGTGGCAGAATACGGGGAAAGACTCCATCCATTTTCCAATCAAACAGCCGAACAGATGAAGCTCCTGTACGCCGCGTGCGATGCAACCGTAGTGCCGTCCGTTTATCTTGACCCGTTCCCGACCGTTTGCCTGGAATCCATGGCCTGCAGCCGCCCGGTCATTGCCACCAGTTGGGGCGGCTCAAAAGAGGCGGTAATAGACAGCAAAACCGGGTGGATAGTTGACCCCACCGATAATGCCGCATTTTCCAGCCAGCTAAACTGGTGTTCCGAACACAGAACAGAGCTGCCGTCATTCGGCAAAGCCGGGCGGGAGCACATGGAAAAACACTTCGCCCGGGAACTCTATATTGATCAATTACTGGAACACTACGGACAGTGCCGCAACTGATATTTATGAACGTTGCACAGCCGGCATATATGCTTCCGCAACTACCCGTTCGGCCAAAACAGGCCATGCAAACATGGACGGCATATAAGCGGCGGCATCTGTTGCTTTTCTCTGCGCTTCAGCAGGATGTTTTAGTGCATGGATAATGGCATCAGCCAAAAGCTGGATGCGGTCAGCCCCAATACGTAATGGTGCATGGTAATCACAGTGTTCCGTTGGCGTGATAGCCGCCAGGTACCCGCGCTCTTCATGGGAACCAATAAGCTCCACCAGACCGCCAACCCGGCTGGCAACAATGGTCTTCTGCATGGCCATGGCTTCTATACAGCTCAGGCTGGTGGATTCCGCGGTAGATGGAATAACCACTACGTGCGCCATCCGGTAAAATTCCAACAGTTCGTCATGGTCTTTGGTGCCATGAAATGTAATACAGTCGCGCACGCCAAGCTCATCAACCAGTACTTCGAGTTCACTCTTCAGGCGGCCGTCACCAATACATACGTAACGAACACCAGGAAACGCATGCCGTATAGCCGGCAGCGCGGCAATGAGATACTGGATACCGTTCTTTGGAACGAGCCTGCGGACAGTAAGAAGTATAGGATTATCGCCCGGTGCCAACGGAAACGGAAGCGGCTGAAACCGGCTTGCATCGTAGCCATTGGGTATGTGGATAATTTTTTCACCAAATCCGAGACTGCGGATATCCACCGACAAATCGTCGCTCGTGGAAATAATAATACGCGCTACCCGCATGCTCCAGCGGCGCCAGACGCGGAAGACAACATCCTGCAAAAAAGTAGCTCCCACTTGCGGCAGCAAACCAAGTCCGTGCTGAGTAAGTACCAGTGGCTTCCTGCGCAACCACGTAACAACAGCTGCCAGAAAGGCCAGCCGATAACTGTAATGAGCGTGAACCACATCGGCATCTTCTGAGTATTTCCACAATGCCGCGAGTATGGACCACACGGAACCCAAGCCTTTATAGGGCACACGAATAGTCTGAAGATCAGAGTCCCCGGGCTCGTTTGTAAGCAGTACCACAGTATGCCCCAATGCCCGCAACGCCTCATTCATATACAAAACGTGATACTCGCCACCACCCAGTCGCGGTAAATAGGAATCGGATGTCACAAGAATCTTCATAAATAGTGCAAAAGAAGATCGGCTACAATGGCATCGGAAGGACTTTCTATTTCATATAACGGCTTCCACTGAACCGGCTCCGTGAGAAATTTCCGCATGGCAGTCATCAGTTTTGTACCGTCAAAACCGACGAGATCGTTTCCGCCGGCAGCAATCGTTTCCGGCCGTTCGGTATTATCACGCAGCGTGATACAGGGCACATGCAACAATGCCGCTTCCTCCTGCAGTCCGCCTGAATCCGTGAGAAGCAATGTCGCCTTCTGCAGCAGGTGCAACATGGCAAAATAGCCAACCGGTTCGTGCAGCACAATGGATGACAGCTCGAGCGATGCGGGCAGCTTCTGCCGCGTGCGCGGATGAACCAGAAAACAGGCGCGCATGGCATGGCTTGCCAGATATGCATCAATTTTCTGCAGTAGGGAAACCAATAACGCCGGATGATCCACCAGTGCGGGCCGGTGCAGTGTGAGGAGGCAAAAACGATTCAGTAACAGGCTGGCCAGAACCGGCGGCAGCTCAGTCTGCAGGGCCTGCTCTTTATGCTCCCGTACTGCATCGGCAATAGGGTTTCCCGTTAGCAGAATATGCTGGTCTGCTATGCCCTCCTGCTGCAAACGCTTTATCTGATGAGCAGTCGGCACATACAGTCGATCACTGATTCTATCCACCAATACACGGTTCATTTCTTCCGGCATGGTCCAGTCGTCACTGCGTAGACCTGCTTCCACATGAGCTACGGGAATGCCCAACCGCTTGGCCATAAATGCAGCGGCAAATGCACTGTTAGTATCGCCCTGCACCACTACCACCGACGGTCTTTTCTTTGTAAAAGTGTTCTCAAACAATGGAAACATTAAGCCAAGCATTTCTCCATGGCGGGAAGCAGCTGCCTGCAAATTATAATCCGGCTTTGGCAGTCCAAGCTCCTCAAAAAATATTCCATCCAGAGCGTGGTCATAATGCTGATTGGTATGAACAATGGAGAAAGGCAGATTCGCCAGTTGCACACGGCGAATAATAGGCGCCAGCTTGATGATTTCCGGACGTGTGCCAAGTGCAAAGAAAATAGTATTCATACTGCGAGATTAGAAAGAATTCTCTCGCCCGCTTTGCCGTCCCAAAACTCGGGAATCGTCATAATGGGCTGATGCGGACTTTTGGCAAAATCCAGAATTAACTGACGATCAGATTCTTTTTCCAAATCGATAAGCGTGTTGGACCCGCTGTCTATGGTTGATGGCCGTTCGGTATTTTTTCGCAGCGTGAAACACTTTTTCTGCAGAAAGGTTGCCTCTTCCTGAATGCCGCCGGAATCAGTAAGAATAAAAGCAGATGCTTTCATGAGACGTAAAAATGACCAGTAAGCCAACGGGTCAACTAATTGTATGTTTTTGAGCGATCTTATTGTTGCACCCAGCGCATTTTGTAAACGAGGGTGAGCCGGAAGAATGATGGGGCACGACTGTGCCACTTCCTGCAAAAAGTCTATGACCCTGGCCAGAGCGTTAGGGCTATCAACATTGCTCGGCCGATGAATAGTGGCGATTGCAAACTTTTTGGATGCGATTTCAGAAAGATCCACGGGCACACCCTGCTCCACCTCATCAATACATGTCTGATTTCGTATCAGTGTATCAATCATAGTATTGCCAACCAGAAATGATTGGCCGGCTATATTTTCTTCCTTCAAATGATCCATGCCGGATTGCTCGGTACAAAAAAGAAAATCTGCCAGCTTATCAATCTCTATACGATTGAGTTCTTCGGGCATCTCATGATCAAACGAACGAAGCCCGGCCTCTATATGCGCAAGTTGTATGCCTGTTTTTTTAGCAGCTCTGGCCCCGCCGACCGCACCGTTTACATCCCCGTACACGAAAACAAAATCGGGTTGGAGCTTTTCAAGCAAAGGAACCAATGCCTGTTCAGTTTTACTGATCACCTCTTCACGGCTGTCAGCTTTTATACCTAAATTAAATGCCGGATCAGAAATATCCAGCTGATGAAAAAATATATCCGACAGCAACGGATCATAATGCTGGCCTGTGTGAATAATGACATGTTCCCAATGGGGCGCAAAGGATCGTATGGCATGATCAATGGCTGCCAGTTTTACAAAATTAGGCCGCGCCGATGCGATAGAGACGATTTTCACCGTAAAAGTGTATCAGAGAACTAAAGAAAGCAGGAATCCTGAGCCAGGAAAATTTAAAGCAAAACTACACACTACGTATCGGCCATCGCTCTTAGGGAGCGATGGCCAGCCGCCTACAAATGATCCAGAATCCGCTTCATCCGCTCCTGCCACGTATGGCGCTTTACAAGTTCTCGGGCTTTTTCCGCTTTCAATCGCGCCTCTTCGGGGTGTTCGTGCACCCATACAATAGCCTGTTTTAGACTTTCACTGCTGCCGGGGGCGCAAAATACGGCGGTCTCTTCCGAAAGGACATCGCGGATCGTGGGCAGGTCACTGGTAATAATGGGCCGGCCGGCCGCCATGTATTCGAACATTTTGAGCGGCGACATATTGTGGCGATAGTGCGGCAAATCCGGAAACGGCATGGTAAGGATGTCGCATGCCACGAGTGATACCGGCACGCTGGCAGACGGAATTTCACCGGCAAAGCGGACATCGTCTTCCGTTAAGCCCAGCTGCCGCGCCAGCTCCTCATACTCTTTACGGTCTTCTTCCGGCCCGCCGATAATGAGCCCGAAGAACTGCTTTGTTTTTTGCAGGTCAGCCAATGCCTCCAGTAACACAGACACGCCTTTTTCCATTCCGAGTGTCTTAAGGCGGCCAACATAGCCCACAATAATACGATCGGTCTTTACATACAGCTTCCGCTCCGCTTTCTCGCGCTGTGGCAGATTTTCAAACCGGTCCAGGTCCACGGCATCACCCTCTACCAGTAAACGGTCCGCCCGGACACCCCATGACAGAAGCGTATCTCGCATGGAAGTCGTAAGACAAATGACAAGCCGGCACGTATTACAAGACTGTACAAATTCCTTCCGGCGCAGCCGTGGCAGCTGGTGCAACTCCAACAATACCGGCTTACCAATACCGAGTAATGCCGGCAGGAGTGCCGGCGACCTGGTATACAGAATATCGTACGAACCTTTGTGCAATTCCGGTACCAGTTCCCGCCGGAGCATGGAATTCATGAGCCATAAGCCAAAAACGCCCGGCGCAAATATACTTTCGATAAAATCAATCTTCCCAATATGCTGCAGCCGTATAGCCGAGGATACTTTGTAGTACGCACTAAACTCTTCTTTCACGCTGCTGCGCCGGAACGGCGCAAACACATCCACTGCATGTCCCAGTTTCATAAGTGCATCACACACCTGCGCAATCTGATGCCCGTGAGCACGCTCGCTGGGGAGCCGGACGTTGGTACAGTAGGCAATGCGCATATGTACATCGTATAGGCATTTAAAGTCTAGGTGAATAGCGCCAGACACTCAGCTATAGTCATGATATGCAAAATATCTGCATCCTTTGCGGCACGAATAATTACGCGCAAAAACTTTATGAAAGTAATGTGCGCGATGAAGATTTAAATGAGCGCGTCTTTTCCGCGCGCCGGCTCCCCGACCGGCTGCACGGCACTATTCTGCGCTGTAAAAAGTGCGGGCTTGTGTACGCCAGCCCGCTCATAGACACAGCCACACTGGCCGACCTGTATAAAACCAGCGCCTATACCTACAGCGGTGAAGAAACTTACATCAAAAAAACCTACGCCCGCTATCTGGCACGCCTGGCAAATGAGCTTAACGTACGAAAAACGCCCCGCACCTACCTGGATATAGGTTGCGGCAACGGCTTTATGCTGGAAGCAGCCAAAGAGCTTGGGTTCCAGGAAGTACTCGGTGCGGAACCCAGCTCGCATGCCATAGCACAGGCGGCAGACAGTGTGCGGGGGGGCATTGCCCAGGGTATGTTTTCAGCTGAATTAATAGGCGAGAACCGTGTGGACGCGCTTACGTGTTTCCAAACAGTGGACCACATTACGGATCCTGTCGCATTTGTGGCAGAGTGCCTGCGCGTTCTTAAGCCCGGCGGTCTGGCGCTGTTTATCAATCATAATATCGGTTCATTCACGGCGCGCATACTTGGTGAGCGCTGCCCCATGATCGACATTGAGCACACCTATTTACACACGCCTCAGACCATGAAAATACTTTTCGAAAAAGAAGGGTTCTCTGATATCCGTACTTTTGCCGTCCGGAATGACTACCCCATCCACTACTGGGCGCATTTATTCCCCGGACCAAAGAAGATAAAAGAACCACTTATCAGCTTTCTCAAAAAAAACGTTGTGGGTAAAATTGTCATTCCACTCTACGCTGGAAATTTGGGCCTGATTGCGCAGAAGCCAAACTTATAATTTCTCACTATTACTGCACTGAAACTGAAGAAAAGCCAATCACTAAAACCAAAATGCCGTTACACCCTGAAATAAAACAACCACTGAATGATCAAAAAACCGTAAACGGATGCACTACCAAGCTTAAGCCAAGCGCTGTAAATAATCCCAAACAGAGAATTCCCACAGCAAGTCCTTTTGCCGCCCAGTCATTGCGCTGTGCTGCATACAGAATGGTAAACGGATAGACAGGCGTAATGACACGACCGATACTGGTAACCGATCCCCAAATATAGTCGGGCATGGTAGACATAATCGCCAGAAAAAATAATGAGCCAAGTAATAATAAATCCAATCGCGGCCTGCGAAAAAAATCATAAGACAGCAGGCAGAGCGCAGGCAAAAAGAAGGCAAAAAAGACAGCAATAGATGTAATTGTTTTATAATTATAACCTTCAGGATGTACCAGAATCCCTAGAATAGCCGAAAGCGGAAATGCCCGCTTATCCACGCTCCACAGAAAAGGGATCTCATGAAAAATAGCATATATAACAAAGTGCCAGACCAGAAAGACGCCAAATGGAACAAGTAATAAAAGAGGGCGACTACGGTTTTTCTTGAGTACGGTAAAAACAAGTAGAAAAATAACTAAAAATATATTTACCTCTCGTGTTAAAACGAGTAGGGACAGAAGCAGTACCTGCAACCAGTCAATACTAACTCTAGACAAGTACCTAAGGAGAAAAGCCGTCAATAGAAATAATGTAAGCGGCTCTGCCAGTGAAAAATGCAGACCCAGAATAGCGGCTGGCGACAAGGCAAGGGCAAGGGCATACAACGGTGGACAGCGATAATATAAAAGCAGCCAGCACGTCCCTAAAAGGGATACCAACTGGATAAACAAGAAACTAAACGGCAGTGCCGCAGGCATCCCCAATGCTAAAATATACGCCAAAAATGGCAATGAAAATCGCTGATAAGCATAGGCAAACGTACTTGAATGACTCAGCTCTTCTCTTCCTGCTTGAGTGAACAGCAACGGTATTCTGCGTGCAATTCGATAATAGTGCATACCATCGTAACCAGGCACCCGAAGAACGATAAAAGGCTTTGGTAGCGGCTGCGTAGCTGCCGTCGGAATATCCATATGGAAAAGTGCCGTGCTATTTCCACTATAAGGAGCCAGAAAGGCGATAAGAATAGCCATCAGTATGGCCACACACAGAATGAGCGGCCAATAAAATCTAAATTTCGAAGATAGTTGCATGAACCACATACTAACGGACTGCTGCAAAAGTCGCACTACTTTCCAAGTACGAAACATACCGCTAAGCTGATCGCCATGCCACACCGTAAACATATTGCGCAGGACAAATACATAAAAGGAAAGACGCTGGATATCGGCTTTGTGGAATTTCCCAATCGTATTTCCAAGAACCTGTACGGTATAGATATTGTATCCAAGCCGGTGCCCAACAAGAACTATATAGAGACAAAACAGGTAGACCTGAATATCAGTCCCATTCCCTACACGGATGGATTCTTTGAAACAGTATTAATTGGCGATGTCATTGAGCATGTCACAAATCCACTCATGTTACTATGTGAAGCGAATCGCGTATTGAAGCCGGGAGGGACCCTTATCGTCAGCACACCAAACCCGTACTACTATTGGAAATTTATGCAAAACCTGCTCGTAAATTTTACGTTCATGCATGCTGTGCAGGAAGGGCACTTCACCACCTTTACGCGCATCAACATGCGCAATATACTGGAGCGCACTGGATTTAAACTAACCAGAGAATTGGGAAATTTTTTCTCCGTTATTGTTCTTAAATGGACCTTCCATTGGGTGCGGTTTCCTTTCCTTACCTACCAAATTACCTATATAGCAGAAAAAACAGGTGAGCCACAACATTACATTGTCAGTAAGCCCTACGGCGAAGGCAGAATACGAGTACAAACATCACTGGTAGCGAAGGAATAAACAGATATTTCGGATGCTTTTTTCATTCTACGCTAACACATCCACACTATATTTTTTATGGCTTCTTTCGGATGATTTTTCATCCTGCCACCAGAAGAAAAACGTGTTTCCTCTTACCCTTTCACCTTCCACAGGCTCCAGCCATTTCCCTGCTGCTCCAGCGTGAACAATGCCGAATCAATGTGCCAATCCGGATGCTCTTTTTCATTCCACACCAACACGTCCACACTATAGCGCTGCAACGCCTCTTTTTTATGAGCCTGTACCCAGCTGCAGGCGTCCGTTGTTATGTTCAGCCGCTCTGCACGCAGTTCCTCCGCACGGCTTCGCCCCAGCCGGCTGAGCTCGTGCAATGTGTTTGGTACCCACTCCGGGTGACTGTCTGGCGCAAACATTTCAGACATGCAGTAGCGCTCGGCATACTCGCGGGTGGAAACCAGCACATGACGGATATGCTCGGTAAATACCACATCATGCTTGGTATTTGCCGCCAGAATAAGCGCCGTCTCCCTGTCGGTAAGAATAGTTTGCCTTGGAGAGGAGGCGAGCCACGGCGAGAGGCCGACCAGATTCTGGAAACGGAAACGAGGTGATTCCACATGTAGCGCAGCCGAACGACTTGTATAGTCCACACCCGCTGCGGCAAGCAGAAGTATGGCAAGGAGCAGCGTGGGCACAGTTACGATTGTCCATTTTTTAGCGGCTATAAGCGCGCCTGCTAGAAGTAAGGCAACAAGGCAGATGTACGGATAATAATGTGTGGAAAATGAAATGACCTGCCCGTGAATAAACTGCTGATGCAAAACGATGAATGGCACGACGCTCAAAAAGAGTAATGGCCGCAGCCGGTCAGCCATCGGCGTATTCCGTAGCGACAGGTACCCGCCAACAGCCAGAAGAAATACAAGAATACTCCGGGTATACGATTCAAAACCACGGGCGTACACGACGGAACTGCGCTCGGCTACTTCGCGGGCAAGCGGATTACCTGCCAGCATAATCATATGAAGAAAATACGGAGCTGCCAGAGATGCCGCTACTATGCCCATACAAAGAAATCCGTGTCGCCGGTTCTTGGATAAATCTTTCTTGTCCCACCACGAAGCAAAAAACAGCAACGCGGCTACCGGCCAGACAAATGTCCAGCTCCAATAATAGATATGCGGCAGTACGCCCAAAAATACACCGGCGATACCGGCGCGCAGCCATGTCGGCCGTTCCCAAAAACGCCATAGAAGCAACAAAGCCGCCACCGAACACGGCAGACTCCACGACTGATGCACAAAGCGCATCAGTGGACCCAAAAACAATATAAAGTAGAGAGCGCTGCCGGCAAAAGCCGCTCCGTCAGATAATCCTGTTCTTACCAGCAAACGTTGCAACAGCGGCACCATGACCGCCGCAAACAATACCGAGAGCAGAATCATAACCTGCGTGCCGGTCCATCCTGTCCAGCCGAAAAAAAAGCCGGCAACGCGTTCCAGCCCGGCTGGTTGTAAACCTTGTGGCGCAGACGGCTTGGAAAAAATACCGTTACTGGTATCGGCAAACGGGTGCAGCAAACCCTCCTGTAAACGCACGGCATAGTGCGACTCATCCGTACCATAATAGAGCGCAAACCCCTTATTTCGCACATCCAACTGATCGCGAACGCGCGGGAATGCTAAAACCAGCAAGGCAAGAATATACGATGCCACAAGCATCCATCGTAATCTGGCCATCATACAGACCGGGCGGAAACACCTGCACCGTCTTTACGGTGATCATTCACAATCTCGCGCGTAATATACCGCGGCCGCTGCTTGGTTTCCTCAAAAATACGTCCGATGTATTCGGCAATAATACTAATGGACAGCAGTTGTACGCTTCCCAGAAACAAGACTAGAACAAATACCGTCGTAATGCCGCGCGGAACATCCGGATACGCAAAAAATGTGATGATGTAAAACAATATTGCCAGTAATGACCCGCACATGACCAGCGCCGCCAGGTACGATACCCATTCCAGCGGTGCGTACGAAAAAGAAAAAATGGCCTTACGCGCCCAGCGCAGGTTTTTGAAAAAACTATTGGTTGATGTGCCGGAAAAACGCTCCGGCCGGACGTACTCTATGCCTACCTGCCGGAAGCCAACCCATGCCCGAAGCCCGCGCAATAAACGGTCACGCTCGGGAAGCGTATTCATCCAGTCGGCCACTTTTCTGTCCATGAGCGAAAACTCGCCGGCATCAAGCGGCATGGCGACGTACGACAACCGGTGAAAGAGTACGTAAAATTGATGATACAGCCATTGATTCAGCTTCCCCATGCTGTTCTCACGCTTCCGGCGAATGCCATACACCACATCGTGTCCCTGCTGCCACATGCGGATAAAGTCCGGAATAAGCTCCGGCGGATCCTGCAAATCGCCATCCATTAAAATAACAGCATCACCGATTGATTGTACCATGCCAGCCGTAAAACCTGCCTGTGCGCCAAAATTCCGGGCCTGATGAATAACGGTCAAACGGGAATCATTTGCCGCAAGTTCGTTTAATATGGCAGCTGATCCGTCCGGACTGGCGTCGTTGACGTAGAGAATTTCATAGTCCGCTGCCGTCTCGCGGAGCACTTTGGATAACCGCTCATACAGCGCGCGAATATTCCCTTCATCCCGGTAACACACCACCACGACCGAAATCATTGTATCTGTAATCATGGAATAACAAGAAAGATGAGTGAAAGAATTATTTCAAGAAAACGTTGCTGACTGCTGCAAAGAATTGATCGGGGAAAAATTGTGACAGACGCAGAAGCCAGGTGGAAATATATGGATAGTACAGCACGTCTCTGCGGGAAAACAGAAAGGAACCAATGGCGCCGGATGCGACAGAAACAGGCGGCACCAACGGGCTTTTCTTTCCTTCCCACATGGACGTGGCGATTGGTCCGAGTATGACCGTCTTAAATTGCACACCCGTTCCGTAAAAACGCAGCCGGAAGGAACGGAATGCCATGACGATGCCGGCTTTACTGGCCGCATAGGATGCAGAGCGCGTGGACGGCCGGAGCGCGGCAGTAGACGCAATGACAGCGATAGTTCCTTTATTGCGCGCAAGAAAATCGGGCAAAAATGCGGACACGCACAGGAGCGTCCCCTGCATATTGGTACGCAATACCTGATTTCCCGCATTCTCATTGTACCCATCAGCCATATCATCCAGCTGAACAGACGCGTTAAGCACCAGTATATCGGGTACAAATGATGCATCGCTCATGGCCTGCCGCCAGGCGGCAACGCTGCCGGTATCGGCAATATCCACGCACGACCAGAAAAAGGAACCGCCGATAACATGCCGCGCCATTTCCCGTAATTGCGGTTCCGAGCGCGCCACACCCCAAACCGTATGCCCCTGCGCCATGAGCGACTGACACAACGCAGCACCAAGCCCCCGCGATACTCCGGTAACACAGATGTTCATGTATACCATAGTACTATAGAATGCGCATATGCCAGAGACCAACTTACAACGGCTGTCTGATGCTGCCCAAAAAAGTGCCGAGGTACGACGAACCGTACTCACCATGGCTCACAGGGCAAAGAACGGCCACATTGGCTCCGCACTGTCGACTGTAGATATTTTATCCGTTCTGTATCATTCCTTTTTGCGGGTTGATCCCAAGGCGCCGAAAACCGAAGACCGCGACCGTTTTATATTAAGCAAAGGACACGGCTGTTCGGCACTCTACGCCACGCTCGCTCAGCGCGGTTACTTTCCGGAAAAAGATCTGGAAACGTTTATACAAAATGACAGCTACCTCCCCGGGCACCCCAGCGCACTGCATGTTCCGGGCGTTGAGCTCTCTACCGGATCGCTCGGCCATGGCCTGAATGTCGGAACCGGCATGGCCCTGTGCGCCCGCCGCGATGCCCGCAATTTCCGGACAGTCGTTCTTATTAGTGATGGCGAATGCGATGAAGGTTCTACGTGGGAAGCCATACTTACGGCGGCCCACTGGAAACTGGGGTCGCTCACCTGCATTATTGATTATAACAAAATCCAGAGCTTCGGCACGGTTGCCGACATTATGGAACTGGAACCACTGGCAGATAAATGGCGGGCATTCCGCTGGCACGTACAGGAAGTGGACGGCCATAACCACGAGCAGATTCTGGACGCGCTGGAACAGGCAACAACTTTCGCGGATACGCCGAGCGTCATCATTGCCCATACCGTAAAGGGCAAAGGCGTCTCTTTTATGGAAAGCACGGTGGAGTGGCACTACTGGCCGACTTCAGACGAACAGTATCATACGGCCATTGCCGAACTTACCCTCTAATATGCGAACCGCGTTTGTACGCACACTTCTGGCTGCCGCACAAAAAGATCCGTCCGTCATGCTGATTACCGGAGACCTGGGGTTTACGGTACTGGAGGAGTTCCGGGACACGCTGCCAAATCAATACCTTAACGCCGGTGTAGCGGAACAAAATATGATCGGCGTTGCAGCGGGCCTGGCGCTTTGCGGCAAGAAAGTATTCGTCTACTCCATTATTCCATTCGTTACCTACCGCTGCCTGGAACAGATCCGCAACGACGTCTGTTACCACCAATTGCCGGTATGCGTGGTGGGCATTGGCGCCGGCTACAGCTACGGTTACCAGGGCGCAACGCACCATGCCATGGAAGATATTGGCATTATGCGGAGCCTGCCTGGCATGTCGGTTATTTGCCCCGGCGACCCGTACGAGGCGGAGGCGGCCGTTCATGCTATTTTAGACTGGCAAAAGCCTTGCTATCTGCGGCTGGGCAAAGCCGGCGAACCCGCCCTGCATTCCTCGGCTCTGCAATTGGAAATAGGCAGTGCCCTGCAGATGCAGGAAGGAACGGATCTTACCATTATCGCCACCGGCAATATTCTGGAAACGGCTGTTTCGGTAACCAAGGTACTCGAAGCGCAAAACATACGCGTGCGCCTGCTCAGCATGCCAACCGTCAAGCCAATTGACACCCATGCCATTAGCCGCGCCGCCACGCAAACCAAACTGATTGTCACACTGGAAGAGCACGGCCCCATAGGAGGGCTGGGCAGTGCAACGGCAGAAACATTGTCCGTGGGCAATATGAACTGCCAGCATCTGCTTCTAAGCGGACCGGCTACCTTTGCGCAGATGGTAGGATCCCAACAGCATCTCCGGGCCAAAGCCGGGCTGGATACGGAATCTTTGGCACGCACAATTCTCAAAAGATATCAGTCATTATCATAAAGAAAAACACGGCCGGTGTTCTGCCGGTTCAGCTCGTTCGCTTCCTAAAACATCTGTACACTTTTCTCCATGTTTGCTTCGCTGCGTTCACGATTTGAAAATACTCGTTTTGACGGTGCCCATGCACTGCTTCTTGCTGCCGGAGTTGGTGTGGCACTGATGGTGCTGCAGCTCTATGCAAACACAATTTCGTACAATGTTCTACAGGCGCCGGATATACTGCAAAACGTTTTACCCTGGATGGGCGCCAATATTCAACCGGAGCCGTGGGAACACACGCTTTTCCAGGCGGGCCTATTTCTCATTCCCTTGGGCGGGCTTGGTTTCTGGCTTGTGTTCGAGCACGCGGTTCTTTCGCGCACGCCGGAAAAGGCATACGCCACTTCCGCCGCTGTCGCCGTCTGCGCACTTGGCGGCTGGTTATTCCTGCTGGCATCTGCTCATCCAAATGCACTCACTGTCCTTAGGCCCGTGTGGGGCGAAGCTTCATGGAGCACGCTGTTTCCTCTTACTGTTCTCTCCGGCATTAGCGTCATCGTTGCCGGGGGTGCCACATTTTTACGCTGGCCAGCCATGCCGTCCATAAGCGCCCGCTGGAGCATTATTCTGGAATGCATCCTGCTAGCTGTCATATTGGCAATTATCTGTATTGATCCTCACGGCCTGCGCTTCAGCCTGCCCATGGAAGCCAGCGATGACGACTGGTTTATTGTTCCGGCTCATGACATTCTGCACGGCAAACATCTGCTGGTGGAAAGCGAATCACAGTATGGTCTGCTCCTGCCCTACATGCTGGCAGGCATATTCAAAATTATCGGACTCACCATTGCCCATTTTCATCTGGTCCTCATGCTGGCGGCATTCATGTACTACGTCTGCCTGTACGGCATTCTCCGCATACTTTTTCCCACCCGAACCAGCGCCATTTTATCGTTTATCTTCATACTGGGCTGGACGTACTTCCGCAATGAGGCACGCTCGGAAATGTACGGCGAGCCGAGCATTACGAGGTTACGAAATTTTTGGGATATGCCGCTATTTCTGGCCATAGTACTGGAGTATAAAACCGGCAAACGGCTCTGGTTTATTCTTGCCTGCGTCATTGCCTCGGTAGCACTTCTTTATAATACCGACATCGGCGTTGCCCTGGCTCTTACTGCCATGGTCTGGACAATTGCACAGCCGCTGTTCCAGAATCTTTCCCTGCGCAATTTTGCCACCACGGCCGCCGTACGTCTTGCCTGTGCCGGTTGCATACTTCTGGCAGGCATACTGCTATTTTCTGTCTGGCTCAAAATAGTAAGCGGATCATTCCCGGACTGGCCGCGCGATTTTTACTACACCAAACTGTATCTGGCAGGATTTGGCGCCATGCCCATGCCTGTTATTGGCGCATATTGGGCGGTACTTGGAACTTATGTAATCTCCATTCTTGTCGCGCTATTCACTCTTGTAGCCGGCCGGCCGCTGAAAACCGCTCCCCTGCTTTTAACAATCTCTGCCTATGGCGTTGTAGCTTTTCAGTACTATTTAAACCGGAGTTTCATTGCGAATTTGTGGGTTATTGCCATGCCGGCAGCATTCTGCGGTATCCTTTTGGCACAGGCCTACCGACAGCGCGTACGGGAGAATCAGTTCCGCGATACACTCATACATCCGCTTGTACGCGCCCCGGTATTTTTTCTAATAAGCCTCTTCTTTGGCATGAGCCTGTACACAACGGGCAGCAGCCTTCTGCTTATACTGCAGCGTCGGTTGGCAGAGCCGGCGGCAGCTGCACCTGTAGATACAAATATGCAGAACAGCATTACGGCTATTACCACACGTATACCGGCACAGAAACGGGTGGCAGTTATTTCGTTGCGCGAAAGTGCCTATCTGCTTCAGGCCGACAGATCCAGCACTTTTGATGTGCCTATTCTGCAAAGCATTTTCACTATAAATAAAATGCAGAATATTCTACAAAAATTTGCAGACCAGCGGCATGCTTATCTGTTTGTGGAACACACATACGACCGTTGTCCCATGTGCGATACCATAAAAGGCGCATTACTTCCGCTCTACACACTGCAAAGCACCGAAGGGTTCCTGGATATATACAAGCGAAATCCTTAAGGTAAAACACGCCTGGAAAAAAGTGGAAACGTGTACCAGGTAGTCTGCAGCAAGTGCCGGATAGCCTGCCATTCGTATGCAAACGGCATGCGTTTTCCTTTGCGTGGCAGAATCCGCAATACTACAACGCGAACGCAAAGCGCCGCCACGCTGCGCATATTTCTGTACAGAATCCACCGGAACCACCTGCCCCACGGCACCGTACCCAGGCGCCGTACTTCCATTTGCAGATAACGATGATATTTAGGATTTAATTCACAAGCCGGCGGCAGGGGGACAAGCAATTCCGACTGCAGTGTCCGCACAATCTGGCCGGGGTGCAGCAATACTTTCTCGTGAACGGATTTTCCATACCCATCCGCCACCGACCGGTGAAATAAGCGGATATGATAAGCCGGGTAACCGGCACAAAACTCAACCGGCACGCCGCCTGCTACAAAGCGGCGAAAAACACGATAGGCGCCCGGCGGCTGCAAGCGCACGACCTGCGCGACTTCTTCCACAAAAACCGGCTGAACAATTTCATCGGAATCAATCATGAGTATCCAGTCATACGCTGCCGCTTTCAAGCCTTCATTCCGTACGGCGGCAAAATCCGTAATCCGCCCGTCGGCATCCAGATAATCTTTATTCTGATCCATCAGCCGGACATTCGAAAACTGTGCTGCAATTTCACGCGTATCGTCGGTGGAATAGCCGTCCAGCACCACTACCTCGGCAAACTGCATAAGCGATTCCAGGCATGCACGAAGATTCTCTCCGCTATTACGCGTGAGCACCTGGACCGAACAAGGAATGGAAGTACCGGACATGAAAGGCAAAAAAGAAGATGAGAATTCCAAGTCTTAGCAACTTTACATTGAGACTTACTATGCACCACTGGCAATATACACATTCATCTTTTGAACCAAACCGGTAAGACTATGCCGGCCTGCAACAAGAGCGTACATCTCATTACCGCCAAGCGGCGGGTGCTCACAGTACGTTAGCACAAAATCCCGAATGGCTTCCGGCGTATTTGCCACTGGCGCTGCCGGAATACCAATAGCTTCAGCATTCCCTTTGGTCGTCACCGGGTAACAGCCGCATGTCATAGCCTCCAGCATGGTTTTATCAATAGTCTCCGATGCCATATTTAAAATCAAACCATGCTGAACATATAATTCAGGCAGCTCTTTAGATGGAACCGAGCCGTGAAACACGACACGATTCATAAGCTTCACTTCCTGTACCAGCCGATGCATCTCGGCCACATACTCTTTCTCCGCCTCTACGCCATACACATCCAGCGTGTATGAATCCGGCAAAAGTGCCAGTGCCCGTATAATAAGTTCCAATCGCTTGCTGCGCGATAACCGGTGCACAACCAGTAGTTTGCACGGGTCCGTTGATACATTCTTTCGCGCGGGCCAATACTGTAAATCAATTCCATGACCGGTGACTATTTTTTTCGGGGATTTGTCATACTGCGGCAGACTTTGCGGCGTGGCACAGAACATTCGCCTGGCGTATAGGCCAAGCAGCCACAGGCCAGCCTGCATTGTATAGTGCGTATACCACAAGTACACCGGCACCCGCCTTAGTACCCACACCGGCGCGCCAAACAGTCCCCATACCGGCGCCATATGAATAAAAACACGGTCATAGCGAAGCATCAGAATCAAGCGGAGAAATAGCAAAATTTGACGGACTTTTCCAGTGCCGTTCTCCTTGCCCAGCGAATGGATGGCTGCCGCAAAAGGCGCATCCGTACCCAGCGTTGCCTGGATTAATTCCGGCCGTGCTTCCAGACAAATCACTTCCACCGCGTACCCCCGCCGCTCAAACTCCCGGATCCACAATGCTCCGAAAGCATCCTGGCCGTGCAGTTTTTGAGTGATGAACAGAAGTTTCATAAAAAAATGATACAGAGGAAGCAAGGGATGCAGAAGAGCCAAAGAATAAAACGTGTCTATTGGCTGACCGCTTTCAAAAATTCGGCATAATTCCGTATAGCCGTTTGTCGCTCAAATTGATCAATAATCCTCGTGGCTTGCCGGCCTAATTGCTCGCGGAGCGGCTCATCGGCAAGCAATGCACTGATTTTCACCGCCAGATCCGGCGCCGTACCATTTGTCATAATTCCATTCTCACCGTTATGGATGACATCCGGCACAATGCCCACGCCGGTCGCAATGACAGGCAGGCCGAGCGCCATGGCTTCCAGCAACACGCGCGGGCCGCCTTCGCTGCTGGAATTCATGACAAAAACTCTGGCAGACCGCATGGCATCGGCCAGCTCATGCCGGCCCGGCAGCCAGCCGGTAAAATGTATTCTGTCCGTCATTCTGTGTTTCTCTACAAACTGCTCCTGCCGCACGCGTTCGGGACCGTCACCAATAATTAGTAACGATACATGCGGCAAGGCAACCATGGCACGCAGCACCTCGCGTAGACCTTTATTCGGTACCAGGCGCGCACAGAAGATAAGATCATACTTTTTCTCCGCCTGCCAATTCGGCTGCAGACTGTCTGCATCCAGGTAGAAAGACGGCACAATCTGAATTTTTTCAGGCGGCACCCTCCATTTGGCAAGCACTGTTTGTACGGATCCGTTCACTACACGTACCGCTGCGGCCGGCCTGGCATCTGCCCGCAGGTACCAGTGCGATAACACCCGTCCGATCCATTCACTGCAGGATGCCGCCTTTGGGTAGCCGATAATATGATGAATTTCCAGCGCGTAGGGAACACGCGTCTTTCGCGACAGCCATGACGCGCCGATACCATTGTAGAATGGCGGGTACTCATGCACCGTCATAACACTATGACGGTATTTGCTCACAAGTTCCGTCCCTTTGCCAAGAATCCACCAGGGCTGACGGTACAGACCGTACGGAGACGGATGAAAAAACACATGCGGAAAAGGATTATGGCTGCCAGGTGCGGCTGGGCCGGCATACGGACAAATAACATCAATACGATCCCAATGTCTGGAAAGTTCTTCCAGCGTATACCAAAACGCCCCTTTCTTTCCCTGCAGAATACTTCGGTCGCCGGAGAGCATGAGAAGATTCATGGATGAGCGAAGATAGAGAGAATATAACAGCCTACCCGTCTATAGCCTGCCGTGGCGGACGGCGGATAGCCAAAAATATACGTACATTCATGAGGGACTAGGAAACAGCAACCGTGTTCATGTGTTTCCCAAATAACTCTATCCACTCCGCCGCCACCTGTTCCCAGCTGCGCCCGAAGAGCGGCTGTACGGCATCAGCGGCTACTTCACCGTAATGCTGCTCAATATCCAGTACGGCGCGCATAATATCGGCTGCTTCACGCAGCGGACGAAGCACCATGCCTCGGGTGAGCTCTTCGCTCAGACCCGTTTCATCTGTCAGTAATACCGGCAACGCCGCCGAACGTGCTTCCAGTGCGCTATTGGGACTGATTTCGGTGAGCGACGGCAAAACCATCAAATCATAATCGGCAAATAATGCCTTTTTTTCCGAACTGTTCTTGGGCGACGTAAAACTGACACGATCAATAATTCCGAGTTTTTGAACCAGTGCACGCAAATTCTTTCCCTGCGGGCCGTCGCCTACCAGTGCCAGCTTGGCATGCGGAAGAAGAGAAACGGCTTTCACCAGTGATGTGAGATTCTTAAAACCCACGAAGCGGCCAAAGTAGAGCAAACGGAAATGCCTGGTTTTCAGCTCATCCATTTTCTCAATATGCGGCGATGTTGTAATAACCGCTGCATCCGGAAACGCGTTTTCTATAACGGAGTGCTGCGGCAGACGGGCATAGTACAGACGATAAATATCCTCCTGAAACTGCGTGGAAAACACAACATGATGAAACGCCGGCAGAAGCGGCTTTAGCACCCACGTATTCAGCCGCCGCGTGAGCATGTACGCGGCATCGTCCACTACCGTGCGCTTGTAACGCGGCGAACGCAGCTGGTACCACTCCTTGAGCGTCCGCATGCCGCCTATGGCCGTATAGCGTTCCCAGAAATAATCGCCTCCCAAACGCAAAAAGCGGTGCGGCTTCTTGAGCTTGGCCATGCGCAAAGGAATACCCACGCTCACGGACGAGAATGCCAAAACCACATCCGTCGCCTCCGCATATCTCTGAAGCGCCTTTTTATACCGCAGCCACCGGAGCAAAGGCCCGCCCCACTTTGCAACACGAACCACTGTTTTCCCCCCTTCGTCGGACACGCTGATGCCGCCGCTCACTCCGTTGGCGTATGTAATGACAGTCACTTCCTGCTCCCGCCGGATAAATTCTTTGGCCAGGCTTTCCACATACGTGGCAGGACCGCCAATGGCAGGCGGAAAAATGCCAGTCGCAAGTGTTATTTTCATGGGGCTGCATTGTACCCTATGTTTGCCAAAACCGAATGATGTTTATGAGCTTATCGTTTCGTTGAGATAACGTTAGTTTGTTTATCGTTTGTTCGTTTATCGTTCAGTCATTAAACCTGACAATTGATTGTGTAACAATTTTCTGATGTAACTCGTTAAACCAACCAACCAACCAACCAACCAACCAACCAACCAACCAACCAACCAACCAACCAACCAACCAACCAACCAACTATCGATGCCGATACCAATCCACCGTCTTCCGTATTCCGTCCTCAAAGGTAACTTTGGGTTCCCAGCCAAGAGCGCGGATACTGGAAGAATCCAATGTGTAGCGCCAGTCGTGGCCGGGCCGATCCGGTACGAATTGAATAAGATCAGCTGATTTTCCCATGACATTTAACACGGTCGTAGCCACCTGAATATTCTCGTGCTCATTGCCGGCACCAATCAGATAAATATGTCCGTCCTGGCCTTTTTGAATCACCAGCTCCACCGCGTCATTATGATCCGTCACATACAGCCAGTCGCGGCTCTGCCTGCCTTCGCCGTAAATGGGAATTTTCTTATTTTGCAGCGCATTATGAATGATAACCGGCAGTAACTTGCTGGCATCCTGATGCGGACCGTAATTATTGGTGCACCGCGTCATGCGCACACGAATGCCGTACGTGCGAACGGCAGCCATCAGCAATAAATCGCCGGACGCTTTGGATGCGGCATACGGAGAACTGGGCTTAAGCGCAGAATTCAGAGAAAACGGCTCCTCGCCGCTGGCCAAATCGCCATACACTTCATCGGTGGAAATTTGAATGAGCAAGAGGTCGGGACTCGCGCGACACACTTCAATAAGACCCTGCACGCCAATGATATTTGAATGAATAAATGGCACGGCGTTCTGAATACTGCGGTCCACATGCGTTTCAGCGGCAAAATTTACAATCACTTCAATGCCGTACGTAAGCACCAGCCGGGAGACAAGCTCAATATCGGCAATATCGCCCTCTATAAACCGGATGCGCTGCAACACCGGCTGCAAAAATGTCTTATCAGCTGCATAAGTCATGGTATCCAGCACGACAATGGTGTCGTCCGGGTACTGCTCAATATGCCGCAGAACGAAATGTGAGCCGATAAAACCGGCGCCACCGGTAACAAGAAGATTCATGGGAGGATGATAGCAGATGTCAGGTTGTAGTCAGCAGGTTATAGGCTGTAGGATTGCACGGATTGTTCGGTAATTTTATACCTCAGTATAACTACTCACTACGTACCATGAAAGGCGTCCTTATCTGCGGCGGAACGGGCTCACGGCTGCGCCCTCTTACCGAAATCGTCAATAAAAGCCTGCTGCCGGTGTATGACAAGCCACTTATTGTCTATCCGCTGCAGATTCTGCTGAATGCCGGCATACGTGATATTGCGGTTATTACCGGCCCGGAACACATGGATCAAATGGCGGCTTTTCTTGGCTCCGGCTACCGTTTCAACTGCGAATTCGCGTTTAAGGTTCAGGATAAACCGGGCGGTATAGCGCAAGCACTCGGCATGGCGGAGGAATTTGCCGCCGGCGAATCCGTCTGCGCCATACTGGGCGACAATGTCTTTTTTGATGACATCAGCCCCGCCATTGCAGAGTTTAAAAGCGGCGCCCATATTTTCCTCAAAGAAGTCCCCGACCCCGAGCGCTTCGGCGTGGCCGAGGTGCTGCCAGACGGACAGACTGTCGTGTCGCTGGAAGAAAAACCGGTGCGGCCCAAATCCAATCTCGCCGCCACCGGCTGCTACCTGTACGACAACCGCTGCTTTGAACTGATTCGTAACCTTGCCCCCTCCGCCAGAGGCGAACTGGAAATCACCGATTTAAGCGCGCTGTACCTGCGGGAAGGCTCGCTCAAAGCCAGCATTCTTAAGGAAGAATGGATTGATGCCGGCACATTCGAAAGCCTGTTCCGGGCAGCGGAACTGGTGCGGAATCAGCGGAGTAACGCCTGATATTCTTCGGCATACTGCGCAGCAATGACGCTCCAATCATAAGCCGCAGCAAACACTTTGCCTTTTTCAGCCATTGAATGACGGATGCCTTCACCGGCAAGCAGCGCAGAAATTTTTTGGCTGGCGGCAGCGGCATCATCGGCCGGAACCAGATAACCGGTTTCACCGTCTTGTACAATGTCCGGAATACCGCCGATAGCTGTTGCCACAATGGCGCAGCCGGCCGCCTGTGCTTCCAGAAAAACATTCCCCAGGGCCTCACTGCGGGACAGGCCGCAGAAAATTTCGGCTTCGGCATACTGGCGGTATAAATCGGCATTGGACAGGTAGCCGCAGAACCGGATGCGCGGTCCCAGACCGGCACTGTGAATCTGCTCGCCAATGGCCTGCCGCAGCGAACCGTCACCCACAATGTGCAATATGGCCGCCGGAAACTGCGGCGCAATAGCGCTAAATGCACGAATAAGAATGTCCACGCCTTTCATAGGTTCCAAACGGCCGACATATAACAGGCGGCCCGGCATTTTGCCGTATGTGTGCGTGGCCTCCTGAATACTCTGTAACGGAATGCCATTCGGAATCAAACGGATAGCCGGAAACCCGAGTGCCCGCCCACGCTCGACCAGCACGGAACTGATCGCCGTAAGGCGGTGCGCCGAAGCGTGGAGCGGCCTAAGCAAAAATGATGTATTCGTACTCTGCAGCGTGAGCAGGCGCCCGGCATGTGGCAGAACAAACCGGGACACCAGCAAAGCCAGCCCGGCATACGATTCCAATACGGCATGCAGGATAACCGGCTGCAGCTTGCGGGCGGCAAACGGCGCCAAAAAAGGGAAAAGCCATTTATCAATTCCAAAACCAAGCCCCACTCTCTTCATTTTTACGCCGGATGCCAGCACATCATCGCGTGGCAAGCTGCGGCGTAATCTGGCCGTCACAATGACAATGTCAAACTGATCCTTTAATTCTCTGGCAACTTCCTCGCTGCACGCTTCCGCGCCGCTGCGAAACGGCGTGGCGAATGCCGAAAATATGACAATGCGCGGCTGCATGACACGCATTGTACAGACGCCGTGGCATGGCGTCTCTACGTGTTATGAAATAATGTTTCGTATCGCTTTCCTACCACGTTCCAACTGAATTCTTTTTCAATTCTCTGTCGTGCAGCCGTACCCATGGCGCGGCATTTGGCCGGGTCCTCCAACAGGCGCTGCATGTGCGCCGCCAATGCTTCCCGGTCACCGGCCGGAAACAAAAAACCCGACACGCCGTTCTGAATTAAAAAACGGTTACCACCCACGTCGCTGGCAATGCACGCGCAACCGCTGGCCATGGCTTCCATGAGGGCGTTACTCAACCCTTCGCTGTGGCTAGGCAATACAAAAATATCCGTACAGGCCAGAATATCCGGAATATCGTGCCGTAAACCGGTAAAAATAATATCGCGCTCATACTGCTTTACGAGCGGATGATCTTCTTTGTACCAGCCGACAACCTGCGCCCGCAGCTGTGCGTACTTGCGCTTAAGAGGCAGAATGGCGGCCAGAAAATCATCCACGCCTTTCACGGATTCCAACCGGCCCACATAGGTAACAGTCACTGCATGATCGCCTTGAGACTGTGCCAGTGCAGTGTGACCGTATCCCGTTTCATCAATGCCCGTCGGAATCACTTCCGTCTTATGGGCGATACGTAAAAATTGCAGAAGTGAATCCGGCTGCGGATGAAAAAACACAACGCGTCTGGCGGCCAGTAGAATAAGCCAGCCGCCCGTCCAGGCATACAGCCGCGCGGCAAGGGCCGGCAATCTGCTTCTGGGAAACCACGTCATTCCCACCAATGCGTCTGTCAAAACAATAGGCTGATAACCCGCCAGTCGCAGGCGCAGAGCCGCAAACGATGTCCAGAACAACAATTTATTAATGACAATTTCCTGGGGACGTTCGGCATGAACCAGCTTCATGACGTAGCCGGAAAAACCAAAACTGATGCCATAATTCCACGGATCAGGCAGAAAAAAATCTTTCCGGCGGTGAATAACCAGCGACGGCGATACTTCTTCAATACCGGTTTCTGCCCCCATACAGACAACAATAAGTCTGTACCCGAGCCTTTGCCACAGTTCCGCCAGCTTAAATGAGCTCACCATCCAACGGTGCTGTTCTTTCCAGTAGGGCGAGATGAGGAGAATGGTTTTCACGATTGAAACAAAGGAAACAAAGCGGGCAGGAAGTGCAAAGGGCTTACTCTTGTAAATCCCCTGTGCCGCTTGTACCGGCCATATCATTATTTGTATCCAACCCTGCTTCCCGCAACGCCATCAGCCTGACTATTTTTGTATGCCGCTGCTCGAGCTCTTCCAGACGAATGATAATATAAAAAACGATGAAGAACAGAATGCCCATAAACGTAATCAGTACGGCATTTTCCTGGTTCGCAATACCGGTTACAGCCGACAGGTAGGTCAACATGCGGGGAAACAAAGCAATAACGGTCACCAAGCCCCAAAATAGCGTCCAGAAGAATGCTTCCCACAATGTCTTTTTCTGCCGCAGCACTAAATTCCATGCGTACAGAATGGCGAACAAAGAGAAGGCCGGCGCAACGATCTGGTAAGGAGTGAGGTGCATGCGGGAGCATACTAGCGCTTCCGGGTACCCGTGTGAATGCCTAGCGTACGTGTGAGTAATACATCATACGAATGACTATCAGCGTAAGAATGACCGTAGCAGGATCTTTAACGCCGTTTTTATTCCCATGGCGAAGGACTGTCCTTTTGCCATGGTATATTCGGAATACAGCACTTTCGTGGGAATTTCGGCTACCCGCCACTTATGCTGGGCACATTCGCGCACGATCTCGGTACAGAATTCAAACCCGCGCATACGCAGATCCACCTGGCCGAGCGCCTTGGGGCCGAACACCTTAAAACCGCTCTGGCTGTCTTGTATCCATGTTCCGGTAGCAAATAAAGTGAGAACATTTCCAATGGCGTTAAAAACACGACGAATGAAAGGAATACTATTGCGTTGCCCGAACCGATTGGCAAAAACCATGTCTGCCGTATCATCCTGAATAGGTTTCAGTAGCAGCGGGATCTCGGCCGGATCATGCTGGCCGTCGGCATCCAGCGTGACAACCACCGTGGCACCCAGACGCCTGGCTGCTTCTATTCCTGTCATGGTTGCGGCACCGGCACCGCTGTTCTCGGCGTGGCGCACCACGCGCGCCCCTTCCCTGCGGGCGACATCGCCTGTTCCGTCAGTCGAACCGTCATCCACGACAACGACACACGCCGTAAAACGCCTGGCGTCACGTACCACCTGGCCAATGCGCGTTGCTTCATTATACGCGGGAATGATAGCGACAACCATACAATAAAACAAAAATGGATACGGCGGCGGGGAAGTACAAAGAAAAGGCGGAACACCTCTCTGCCTTAGGGCAGGAGCAGGAACGCCACTCCCGCATTGGAATCGTTGACGATGAGCTGCAAACCTACATTCGGCGTATTGACGAATTCCACGAATGCGTTCACTTTCTTATGCAGCGGCCCGTTACTATCCGATTCAATGGTGGACGTATTCGTATCAAAAATCATGCTATTAAAACCAAGTGCCTTGAGACGTTTGATGGTGAGGGCGGCATTATGCTCCTGGTACAAGCAGTTAAATGTTCCCAGCTGATTATCGGCAATTGGAATAATCTCCAGATTCTTCGGAATAAAATACGGAATAAATGTTCCCATGCGGTACACGTACGGCGTGTCGGGCATAGATACATTCCGGCTCACTACCAGATCGCGAATGGTACCGTAATGCTGAATAGTACGATCCTGCAACGACTCGGCCGATATTTTCCCGATAGGATATTCCAGTAGATTCCGCTGCTGCTCAAACTGCCACATGCGGTTAGACAGGGCGACAAGCAAAGAAAGGCTGATAAGAACCGTCGCACTCGCACGGCTAAAGACATCCGGTGCGTAATCAACAAGCGCCTCCAGCCCCAGAACCAGACCCGTAAACATGGCAAGCCCGTACCACGGGACACCGTTACCCAGCAGCACCCACTGCACCAGAACCATGAGCGTGCCAAACACGGTCCAGCGCAACCAGCGTCCGCGCCGCGTCCATGTGAAAGGCAGAAGAAGAACCAATGGAAACAAAAGCAGAGCGGGAATAAGCGTGACATAATACCCACCGGAATCACTGTTCATGACACTGCGCCATGGCAACGTGGTGTAATGCGCCCAGCCCTTGCTGAAACCCCAGTAACGATCCAGTTCTTCATCAATACCCGAGCCCTTGCAGGCGGCATTATTACTGTCCACTGCCAGTTCTTTGGGCAAGACTTTTACCGGCACGCGGCTATTTGCCGGCGGTACCGACGTGGAAAGATCAATGGATGGCGTAACCATGTTTGGCGCGCCAAGCTGAAGCCGCGGCACCGTATTGCCATTCAGATAATTATTATGCGCAACCCACGGCAGAATAACCACGAACGCCGAGCAGCCGAAAACAGCCAAAGCCAGTATGCATTTCTGTATGTGCCGGTAAGATCGATAGGCTGCATAGCCCAAAAAAGGCAAAGCCAGGACAAAGATTCCGCCCATAAACAGCGGCCCGGCAGACGGATCCATACCCAGCCGGGATACGAATTTATCTATGCCCAGGGGTCCTCTGTATGCCAGCAGGAAAAGAATGAAAAAGAATGAACCTGCAAATGCCGTCCAGTGGATAAGAACGCCAGCCATAACCGCACATATGGCCA
>JAQBQQ010000024.1 GCA_028286915.1 Candidatus Peribacteria bacterium
TATCCAATGAAGCAGATGCCTGCCACTTTGCCGGTGTAGCCTTTAAGAAGGCCCCACAGGGCAAAGGTGCCGCCCTCGCCCTTGTTGTCGGCCCGCATGACCAGCAGGTCATACTTGACTGTCAGGAAGATGAGCGCCCAGAGAATGAGGCTGAATCCTCCGAGGGTTTCGTGAACAGCAAGGAAATTGCCGCCGTTCTTCAAAAAATCTGTGAGCCCCTCTTCACCGCCTTTAACATCGTACTTGAGCCTGATGGTCTCCCTCGTGATCTCCATGACGGTGTACAGGACCGAAGTCCCGATATCCCCGTACACGGTGCCGGTTGCTTCACGCATGCGCGTGAAGAGACCACCTCCATGGACGTGGCCGTGAGAAGTGTGTTCATTCTTGACCGGAACAATGTGACCGTTCGACGCAGACATGGAAGAGAGTCCTTGATCCTGAACCTGGTGCACTTTCGCCGGCGACAAGCCGGTGAATCACTGTTTCCAAAAACCAACGAGGTTTCCGGACATGTTTGCCATGCATTATTAAGAATTTCCAATAATGCATGTAGCCACGAAAACGGACTGCGGATTCGAGGGAATCCTCCTCCATTTCATGGGTCTGTCTGGTCTCGTGGCTGCATGCATATCCAACCTTTCAAAGATCAACCCCAAAGGGGTTCTCCCCTGACAAGTTTCCTTTTCAGGGGGCCACACATTATGCCTAATTTTTAAACAGTCAAATGAACCACTGCAAAATAGAAACGGCATCTAAGAGCCATTTTGTTTATTTCAGCGATTCGATGATTTTTATGGTTCGCTATAGCTTTTTTGAGACATTTCAGTAGGCACAAAAATGCAAGAAACGCTATTCTGAATACATCATTATCCAAACGCCTATGAGCCTTTCTAAAGAATCCGAAAAAGACCTTGCCTGGGAACTTGCCTGGGAACATCCATTCTTTGCAAAAGGACCGGATATATGGCTAAAAGAAGTAAAACGAACCAATGTAGCCGCGGCATTCGGCATGAAAGGCGGCATTCTCATGTGCATAGATGAAGGCGTGGAACCGGAGCCGGGCAAAAACGGCGTGTATCTGGCTGGTTCCGGCATTTTGTACAGAAAAAACAGCATTGCGGATCCACAGGACCGCCGGCGGCAACTGGCCGAGGATTTGCGCGATAAGAAAATAACCGGTGTCATGAGCCATTCAGACTGCGGTGCCTGTGCAATTTTTTGCCATGAAACAGGATCTGATGAACCGGACATAGTTGCCAGAGAATGGGCATTACAACTGGCTGATGATTTACATGTGCCATACATGGGACATATTGAACGTCCCAACAGACCTGCGTTTCATCATGCACTCATTGCTTACTACGATGGCACTGCCAGCCTGAGAGACCCATCACTCGGCGGTCTACCACCCGGCTTTACCATTAGTCGGGGCATTATTGATGACACAGAACATGCTTTGTATGAACTCAATCTGGCATGCCAGATTGCCTTTGGCGACCATGGCTTTGGTGACCGTTTTACAGCCGAGCGGCCATTCCATATTGTCGTTATTGTGGATACTACGGATACACAGTTAACAGAAGACAAGCTGGTATCCGAAGTACGACCGGTGCTGGAAAAAGACTCACGATTAAAATTGGTAGTGATGCACAAACCGACAGACGAGAGTCAAAATTCCAAGCACTAAATTCCAGATTCCAAAAAAGTTGAAGTTCCAAATAACAAACTAACTATACAAAGTGCCAATCAAAAAATAATTCTCAACTATACATTATCAATTTTTCATTCTCCATTACATGCTGTACGTATGCTTTTTATAAAACCAGCGCTTGGCCATTTCGGTGACAGCCAGATAACACACGACAATGCCCGCAAGCATACCAAGAATAGAGGGCGGCAATGGAACCATTTGCAGGTAACCGGCAATGGGCGAATAGGGCAGAAGCCAGCCAATGCCGACAATAGCAACGGTGGACAGCAGCAGGCGCTTGCTGGGGCGGCTGTCGACGAACGGCATGTGCTGCGTACGGATAATGTGAATTACCAGTGTCTGCGTTGCCAGGGATTCCAGGAACCAGCCTGTGCGGAACGCGGCGGGCGCGGCGGGGAAAGCGGTATACAGCACGTAGAATGTAAGAAAATCAAACGCCGAACTTACCGGGCCGAACGTGAACATGAAATTACGGATAAACCGAATGTCCCACTTGCGCGGCCGGCTGATGTAATCCGGGTCTACGGAATCCGACGGAATAGTAATCTGCGACAGATCATACAGAAAATTATTGAGCAGAATCTGCACCGGCAGCATGGGCAGATACGGCAGAAAAAGCACGGCACCCAGCACGCTGAACATGTTTCCGAAATTGGAAGAAATACCCATCATGACGTACTTCATGGTGTTGCCGAACGTCTTGCGGCCTTCCATAACACCATCCACCAGTTCACGCAGGCCTTTATGCGTTAACACCATGTCGGCGGATTCCTTGGCCACGTCCACGCCGTTGCTCACGGAAATGCCCACGTCGGCGGCCTTAAGCGACGGCGCATCGTTAATGCCATCGCCCATGTAACCCACCACATGACCGTTTAAACGCAGGGCATTAATGATGCGGTTTTTTTCATCCGGCGAGAAGCGGGCGAAAATAGTGGTGCGCTCCACTACAATCCGCAGCGCATCATCGGTAAGGGCGTCAATGTCCTGCCCCAGCAGTACACCCTTAATGGGAAGCCCCACTTCCTCGCAAATTTTTCGCGTGACGAATTCGTTGTCGCCGGTAATGATTTTAATATCAATACCCAGCTGCTCCAGCTGTTGCAGTACTTTAGAAACATCTTTCTTGGCCGGGTCCAGAAACGCCACAAAGCCGACCAGCTGCAAATCCGTTTCATCGGCTTTGGAATATTTCTTCTGATGCTCCGGCATTTCTTTGGTGGCAATGGCCAGCACGCGGAAACCCTGCCTGCTCAATTCATGATAATGATCGGACAATTCCTGCAGTACTTTTTTATCCATTGCAATGCACGCATTCTCTTTGCAATAACAACTGCAGGACTTGAATACTTCTTCCGGCGCGCCTTTGGTAATAAGGACGTGCCTGCCGTTCTGCTCCACCACTACGCTCATTTTCTTGCGGAAAAAATCAAACGGGATTTCATCCACTTTGGTATAGGCGGAAATATCCACGGGGCGGAAACCGATAACGGCATCGTCCAATGGATTCCGGATTCCGGTTTGATGACTGCTGTTCAAGTATGCATGTAACAGTACGTCATCGGACATGCGGCCCGCCGTATCTTCGTATTTAATGAGTGTGATTTTATCCTCGGTAAGCGTACCGGTTTTATCGGTACATAAAATATCCATGCTGCCGAAAGATGGAATAGCCGTAAGCTTCTTTACAATGACGCCGTGCTTCGCCATTTTAATGGAACCGCTGGCCATGGTGATGGACATAATCATCGGCAGCAGCTCCGGCGTTAAGCCGACTGCCACGGCAACGGCGAACAGGAATGACTGGAGAATATCTTTCTTATCCAGCGCATTAAAAAGGAAAATGAACAACACGAAGCAAATGGTGGTGCGCAAAATAAGGACACTGAAATGTTTGATGCCTTTGGTGAAATCGTTATCCGGGCTTTCGCCTACCAGCTTTTTGGCAATCTTGCCGAACTCGGTATGCGAACCGGTCTTCAGCACAACGGCCATGGCCGAACCGCTGATGACGTTTGTCCCCAGAAAGACAATATTATGCAGCGCCGTAATTTCTTCGGCTTTTTCCACCGGATCAGCTGATTTTTCGGCTGGAAAAGATTCGCCGGTAAGCGACGACTGATTCACAAAAAAATCTTTTGATTCCAGCACGCGCATATCGGCCGGAGCCAGGTCGCCGGCACTCAGCAGTACAATATCGCCGGGTACCAGATCCAGAATGGGCAGTTCCACCTTCTTTCCGTCTCGGAGGACTGTTGCCGTCGTTGCAACGCGGGCCTTGAGTTTTTCCGCCGCCTTATTGGCACGGTGCTCCTGGAAAAAATTGAGCGACACGCTCATGAAGACAATGCCCAGCACCAGGCTGGCATCCACATATTGTCCGGCACCGAATGAAAGCAGGGATGCAAACAGCAGCACGATGACGAGCGGATTTTTAAAATTGGAAAGCAGTTCAAACAGCCAACCGGCTTTGCGCTCCCTGGCCAGCGTATTGGGACCGAACAATTGTATTCTCCGGTCCGCCTCATTTTTGGTTAATCCTTTTCGGGAACTTTCCCAGGCCGTTACCACGCTTTCAGCAGACTGGCTGGCAAACATAGCAAGAGTTTGCAACTGTTGCGCTTGTAAGGCGGCCGGCATGTCAGGTTTTGGTGTAAGTATGATGAAGAATATATTCCAGATATTATAGCAGAAATACCGCCCATGAACGAGAGGAAGAATCAGCCAGGTTTTATAATCCCGCTTATGCTTTTGATTGGCGCTATAAATAGCTCCAGACACTATATGCATGTATTTGCTTCTCACGCCATTATATGTTCCGTTCACCTGATTACGTATTGAACGGCAGTGTCATTGAGTATGTGCCTGTCACCGATTGAACCGTACGAAAATATTGTAACTGCTAAAATGAATGTCTGAAATTGCTGGAATTTCATGCACGTTAGCGGATATCTACATATTCATCCGTCACCTGCTTATGAAACAACACTTCTGATAAATAGTTCATAGCGTACAGAATACCCGTTTTTATCATTCCCTGTCCCTGTAAACGACGAGCCGAAGAATATGTATAGAAACGCGTACTGAATTTTACATCGCCAATGGCGTACAAGCGCCGGCCGAGGTTGGTATCATCACCGTAGAATGCAATCTTGGTATCGAAACCGTCAATAGCCTCCAGAGCTGTCTTACGGGTGGCAAAGTTGCCGCCAAGAACCGTATAACCGGCCATGGCATGGGCCGGAAGAGCCAGTGTCATCCACCAGTAATACAGAAACACGCTCTGCCATGTGGGAAGATCAAAAAACCAATACGGTCCGCTTAAGCAAACCAGATTGGGTTTTGTAAATTCACGTTCAATGGTTTCGAACCAGCCTTCCATTACGCGTGTGTCGGCATCCAGATAGGCAAGAATATTGCCTGTCGCCATACGAAAACCTGCGTCACGGGCAAAGCCAGTTCCCTTGCGGGTTTCCTGAATAACAATGATGCCGGGGTAACTACGGGCTATGTCTGCCGTGCGGTCGGTGCTGGCATTATCGACGACAATAATTTCTGTCACGCGGTGGGACTTAAAGCGGATAACGCTGTCCAGGCATGCGCCAATGTATTTTTCCTCGTTGTAAGCGGGGATGACTACGCTGATCGTCATAAGTCTGGCGAAGGTACACCATTAGTATCTCTGTATGACGCATACTATAGCGGCCTCTTGCAGAAATAAGAAGCTCAAGGAGAACGTAAATGCTGTTTGAATCGCTCTTATAAATAATGATAACAATTGATTCACTATAAGACGTTACTCTTATTTTTTCCCTGTAAAAATTCGGCGCCGTCACCCCGGGTGCAATCCGCTATGTATTTTTCCTCATTATGGGCCGGAATAATGATGCTGATAGTCATAGACAAAGGAGAAATTTACCAATTATTAAAGCAAAGTAAAATTACGATGATCTATCACAAGCCATACACCGCATATATCGGTATTCATACGTTTCACAAATAACAGCTACCATACCGGTTAGTGTCCGGAAAATAAGTTTCTGGTACGTATACCGTTCATACTCACATTCATACACGACAGACCCGTCTGCCTGCACACGCATACTCCGGCGATACCGCCAGTGACAGTATTCCACCACGCATAAAACCACCGAGCCGTTTCCGGCTGAATGTTCTGGGTGCGTCGTGGCAGAGCGCTGGCGCTCGATACGAGCATGTTAATGAGAACTTTTGTACATACAAGAAAAAGGTGAGGAAAATTCTAAATCCTAATTTCTAAGCACTAAACATCCTTCATTTAGAATTTAGGATTTAGAGCTTAGGATTTTGGTATCTCACGGCTATCATTCCCCCATGTACCCTCTCCACGCGCTCATCCTCGGTATTATTGAAGGCATTTCTGAATTTCTGCCCATTTCCTCCACCGGGCACCTTATTCTTGCATCAAAATTATTAAATCTGCCGGAAACGGAATTCCTGAAAAGCTTTGAAATTATCATTCAATTGGGTGCCATATTGGCTGTCGTAGTTCTTTATGGAAAATCATTGATCACATCCAAAGAAGTCCTTCTTAAAGTGCTGGCTGCTTTTATACCGACAGCTGTTATCGGCTTTGTGCTGCATCATTTTCTCAAATCATACCTGCTCGGAAACGTGCAAGTTGTACTGTGGGCACTGGGTATTGGCGGGGCATTCCTTATTCTGTTCGAACATTTCCACACCGAAAAACCCGATGCCACCGAAAACGCAGCGGACATCAGCTACAAACAGGCAATTATTATCGGACTGTTTCAGTCCATTGCCATTATTCCGGGCGTCTCACGTTCGGCATCCACTATTGTAGGCGGCTTGCTGCTGGGCCTTAAGCGCAAAACCATCGTAGACTTCTCCTTTCTGCTCGCCATTCCCACCATGGGTGCCGCCACGGCATTGGACTTGTTCAAATCGGCTCACGCATTTTCCTCCGGTGATTTTCATCTGCTTGCCATCGGCTTTGTCACGTCATTCGTTGTCGCCCTCTTCGCCATCCGGTGGCTGCTCAAATTTATTAAAAATCATTCATTCACCGGTTTTGGCGCGTATCGCATTGTTATCGCTGTTCTGTTCTGGATTTTTCTGATGCGCTAAAAACACGGACGCAAAAGAAACCCTGGTCCAATTCATGCAAACAGCGAAGCCTGCGCACCCGGAGTACCAGTCCCAACCCGCATGGCATTCACATACAAATGCGCCAATCGGGTTGGTTCCGGCAATTTGTAGCCACGCGCACAGGCAATAACCAGCTCCACGGCTGATGCCATATTGATATGATTGCCCGGTGAGACCAGTACCGGTTGTACATTGTCTTTCAGTCTCAGTGCCACGCCAATCTGCTCATCGGCATCCAAAAGCGGACTGATACTGCCCGCCTTGACACCCGGTTCTGCAAATATGCCAGTCAGGCGGCTCTTAGCCACGCCGACAGTCGGCACATCCACCAGTAAGCCCAAATGCGCGGCAATACCCAACCGGCGCGGATGGGCAATGCCATGGCCGTCCACCAGAATGGCATGCGGCACAGTTTGCAAGTGACTAATGGCATTCGTCAGCACCGGAATTTCCCGAAACGAAAGAAGGCCGGGTGTGTAGGGAAATGTTGATTTTTCCTGAACGAACGATTGGTCCACCACCTGGCCCGTCCGCCTGTCCCACACAATAATGCCGGCCGTCAGAACAGGATCAAATTTATTTGATGATACATCCACACCCGCAACAAGCCTGCACCCAGCCACATCAACCGCGTTCAATACATTAATGGATGCCGCCAATGTTTTCTGCAACGCAACAGCCTCGCGCGGCGGCAGATTCCATTCATGCAGAGTGCGGATATTCATACGACTGATGACGAATGAACAGGAAGATTATGAGCCTGCTCTCTCCTTCATCTGCCGCATCGCTTCTGCCGCCTCCGCATTGGACGGCTCCAGCTCCAGAATGGCACGAAACTGTTTTTCCGCGCCGGCTTCATCATTCAGGGTGTACAGCAGTAAGCCCAGGTTAAGCCGCGCCGGTATGAACCATGGCTGCAGATTAATGGCCTGCCGGTACGTATCACGCGCTTTTTCCCTGTCGCCGGTCTGCTCGTACAGCACGGCCAGGTTGTAATACGCCTGCATAAGGGCCGGCTCGGCTTCTATGGCCTTCCGCAGTTCCTCCTGCGCTCTTGGCATATTGCCCCGCTTTTCCCAGATGACAGCGCTATTTACGTATGCCAGTGCGTAGTTTGACCGAATACGGACCGCGTCTGCATACGCCTTGAGCGCCTCATCATCTTTTCCTTCCGCAGCAAGCAGAATGCCCAGGCCAAAGTAGGAGTCCGGCTTGTCCGGCTCATTGGCAATGGCCTGCTCAAATATTTTGTGCGCCTCTTCATAGCGGCCCTGCTTGGTATAGACCGCCCCAAGGTTGCTGAGTATTTTTGCCATCGGCTTAATAGCCACCGCTGCCTTTAACTCTGTTTCTGCTTGAGGCAACAGATTCTGTCGACGATAGGCATTGCCCAGGTTATTGTGTGCGGTATAAGAATGCGGATAGATACTAATGACATGCCGGAAGAGGGTTTCTGTGCTTTTCCACGTAAGCGACTGCCAGTGCGACAGAATGGCAAGCAGAGACAGACAGCCAAGCGGAACAGCCCACGCAAGTGTCTCCTTCCTTTTCCGTGGCTGCTTGCGGATCCAGGCATCCAGCAGCATGGCCGCCAGAAAAATGAGGCCGAATGACGGCAAATACGCATACCGGTCCGATGCCAGGGTAGGCTCGCCTTTAATGAGATTGGTGAATGTAGGCGCAACGGTGATGATATAAAAGCCAACGGCAAAAAAATAGAGCCGCGTGCGCCGGCGAAGCCAGACAGCTACACCAAGTACAAGAATAACCGCAAGCAACGACAATGCAATATTCGGTGTCGTCAGCCGGATGGCGTCTTCGTACGGATAACTAATGGAATAGTGCGCCGGCCAGACGAGCTGCTGAATATAAAACATGCTGCTGCGGATACCAAGCAACACCGCCTCAAACGGCGACACCGCACTTAACAGCTGACGCTTTCCGAATAAGGCAATAATGCCGAACACTACACTCAAGCCAAAGAACGGAATTTTATCCGCCAGCATTTTGCGGCTCCATGGCCGGCTCTGGAAATCATCAATCAATAATAAAACGACTGGCAATGTGAGAACCATTACTTTGGCCAGCAATCCCAGAATAAAAAGGATGATACTGATGACGTACCACTTGCGGCTGTTGTCGGAGCGGTAGTACAGATAACCAATGCATGATGCGAAGAAGAAAAAGGTGGAAAGCACATCCTTGCGGCCGGCCGCCCAGGAAACCGCTTCGGTATTCAGCGGATGCAGCGCAAACAACAACCCGGCAACAACGGCAATCCACCGGCGGCGGCTGAGCAGATACGCCAGCCATGCAATGAGCAATGCATTCAGCGTATGCCAGAAAAGATTCTGCACATGGTAGATAGTCGCCGTTATATGCCCGATCTGGTAATCCAGCTGGTACGTAAGAAACGTGAGCGGAATGTAGAGTTCCGGGTCGTAGGTGGTGAAGATGGTTTTGAGCGTGGTGAAATTGACATGCTGAACAGCCTGATTTTCAAAAATGAGCAGACCGTCATCCAGCCGGACAAAATCATTGGTCAGCGACGAACCGTAAACCAAAAGGCCAGCCGCGAAGAAGCCGAGTATAATCCCTATTCTGGCCCCCCATGACGGCAACTCCGGCACGGCAAATACGTCTTTCTCATGCATAACACTTACATACTACCCAAAGACCGGCGAAACGAATATATAATTAGAAACACAGGTTAGGTATCTGACAAGGCCATGCCCCTTCACCGGTAAGCCATTTTCTGCTATTATATCCGGATCCTTGGAATAAAACGGGATTGGAAATATAAACATTCCCGCTACATACCACACATACACCAACACACACATGACCATAGATGCCTGCATTGCCCATGCCATTCACACCGACCTTGATATTATTGAGGCGCTGCCGCATGTGCATGATATTCCGTTTGAAGAACTGGAAACGTATGTCGAAAAATTCGTCCTGCGCGTTCAGGAATCCATGTATAACGTGATTATCGATAAGGGCGACCGCTACCTGCGCTCCAGGGACGCTGCAGGGCTCTGTGCCACCTGCCTGGAGGCAGGAGTGTCACTACCGCCGCACATGCTCCTCAAGATGTGCCAGACCATCATGCAGCTGGCCGAAATGGATGCGAAGTTCATTCTGGATACCGAAGATGGCAAGACGCTCTATTATGTGAAAATGACGCTGACTGTCTAAAAATTCCAAATACCAAATTCTAAGCTCCAAAGAGCCGTGGATTATTCTTGATAATATTTTCCACACTCACCGTTCGAATGTCAGCAGTTTCTTTATCGAATGTCTTGGCAACCAGCACGCAACCGAGCTTATCTGTGTTTTTTATCAATGCATAACCGTGTTCCAGGCTCTTCTTGTCTGCCGAATGACTTATTTCAATGGAAACCAATGTATTGAATGGTACGACCGTATCACCGAGTATAACCGGCGGATGTTCGGCAAAGTGTTCCTGTGCAGCCTTAGATGGGCCTCTGTGTGACAGTTCGGGAGAAGTCATGCATATGATCTTAAAGATGGCAAAACCAGAATGCCAGCCTTCGAAACGGTGATAAATAGCGCCATATGGTAGTAAAAAATTCCCAATACTACTTACAGTATTTAATAAAATTTTTTAATCATCGTTTTCACCAACTATTTCGTAGGCTAACTCAGGAACAACAAAAGGACGTCGTTTCAAAACAAGTTCTGTATAAGCAAAATATGCAGAAAAAAACGCGATCAAAACTAATATCACATTTGCATATTCGTTATTAATAGTCCTAAGCAACGAACTTATGCTAGTTAATAAGCGTATAATATAAAACTGAAATATTAACGCTTCGAGAACTGTGGTGCGCGGCGTGCTCTCTTGAGACCCGGCTTCTTACGTTCCTTAATGCGGCTGTCGCGGCGGAGGAAGCCGATACGCTTAAGATCGCTGCGGAGTTCGGGGTTAATGAGGAGCAATGCGCGGGAAATACCCAGACGCACGGCATCGGACTGAGCGGACTTACCGCCGCCTTCCACCATGGCTTCTATATCGAAACCGGACTTCTTACCAATGATAACAAGCGGTGAAACGGCATTTTCGATCTGGATACCGGCGAAGTAATCCTTGAGTTTCATACCGTTTACCATGGCCTGTCCGGAACCGTCTTCAAACAATTTCACGCGTGCAATGGCGTTCTTACGCTTGCCGGCGGAATAGAAGTAGGAGCGGGAGGTTTCGGTAGAGGTGGCCATAACAAGTGAATTGAGAATTGAAAAGTGAGTGCGTTAAATCTTTAATTCCGTTGGCTTCTGGGGAGCGTACTTATGCTCGGTACCACGGATAATATGCAAACGCTTAAGCATATCCGGGCGCAGACGGTTGCGTGGCAACATACCTTTTACGGCACGTTCCATTACCTCCTCCGGGCGATCCATCATCAGTTTACCCAATGTGCGGGCAGAAAAACCACCCGGGCGACCGGTGTGATCGTAATACATCTTCTTGAGCGCCTTGTTTGGCGATACTTCCAGTTTTTCAATGTTCAGCAAGATAATGTGATCTCCACACAGCTGGTGCGGTGAAAACGTTGGCTTATGCTTACCACGGAGCATGTGAGCAATCTTGGCGGCAAGACGACCGATGGTCTGGCCATCGGCATCAACAGTGTGCCAGGCAGGGGCCGATACGGGGATAACAGACGTTTTCATGATTAAGATGCGTCTACCTACGCTTCTGAGGAAGCTTCGGCGGACAGGGAGGAAACAGTAGATGTAGAAATATTTTTCTTTGCAGCAGCCGGCTTCTTGGCGGCCTTGGGGGCAGCAACCTTCTTTTCTTTCTTGGGGGCTGCTTCCGGGCTGCTAATGGATAAGTCGGCATCTATAAAGCTGAGTGTAACCAGATCTGCACCATCTCCAATACGGGAGCCAAGCGGAGTCATGCGGGTAAAACCGGACGTGCGTGCGGCGTAGCGCTGCTTGAACACTTCCATGGTCTTGCGGCTGGCATTGACGTGCGTAAGTACCTGGTTGAGCGCACGGATGGCGTTCATAGGATCTTTGGTCTTGGCAACGGTAATGAGGCGGTCAACCATTGGCTGGATTACTTCGGCACGCTTCTTGGTGGTACGAATGGATTCGTACAGGAAGAGTGACGTAAGCAGATTACGCTGGAGGAGCCTGCTGTGAGCAGGTTTCTGACGGAGCCGATTGCGGGAAACACGGTGGCGCATGAACGAAGTGAATAATTGATAATTGAAAATCTATAATGACTATCTACGATGGGAGGGGATTCTAGACAGAAAGGAGAAGGATGGAAAGGTAATCTGAGAAGATAATTCTCGCCCGGTGTCGACCGGGGAGCAAAATCGGCTTATTTCTTACATATCCACCGAATCCGAGGCCAGCTTGAGGCCGCGCTCACCCAGAGTGGCCTTCACTTCATCCAGCGCCTTGGCACCAAAGCCGCGGAAGTTGGCGAGTGTCGGCTCCGTACACTTGGTCAGCTGCTCAATACTACCGACACCGGCATTTATGAGAGCGTTCAAGGTGCGTGGGCTGAAGTTCAGGATTTCGATTGGCGTGTAGCTCTCTTTAACCGGAGCAAGACCGCCGTCTTCAATGTGTGGCGATGCGGCGCGGGAGAAATCAGCAATGAATTCCGGTTCAATGATCTTCTTGTCGGATGCAAAGTAACCGTAATAGCTCTGCAGCAACTGGCTGGCGAATTGCACAGCCTCTTCGGCTGTCAGTGCGCCGTTGGTCTGTACATCCATGGTGAGCTTCTCCAAATCCGTACGCTGACCCACACGGGCAGGATCGACATCAAAGCGGACCTTCATAACCGGCGAGTAAATGGCATCAATGTAAATGAGACCAGGCTCGTTCTGCTTCTTGTTGCGCTCCGATGCGGAAACGTAACCGACACCCTTTTCTACGGTAATCTGCATTTCTACCGTGGCGCCCTTATCGAGCGTGAGAAGTTCCAAATCCGGGTTAAGCACTTCAATATCGGAGCTCATCTTCAGATCCTTAGCCGTAATAACGCCCGGGCCTTTGGCTTCCAGCGTAATCACCTCCGCCTCCTTGCGTGGCTTTTTGAGTTTAATTTCCTTCAAGTTCAGCGTGATATCCAGAATAGACTCGCTGACACCCTTGATAGTGGTGTATTCATGCTGCACGCCGGCAATGCGGACAGAAGTAACAGCCGTACCGGGAAGACTTCCCAGGAGAACCCGACGAAGACCGTTTCCGAGTGTCATACCGTAACCGGTAGGAAGCGGGGAAATAGTGAAAATAACATGATTATCATCGCCCTTTTTGACAGGAGCTGCCGCAAATGTCGGGAGGCCGATTTCTTCCTGAATGATATGCATAAGAGAGAGAAGAGAAGGAAGTGCGGAAGAAAAGAGTCCCGGATTAACGGGAGTAGAACTCAATAATCTGACGGGTGTCTATGGCCTGCTCAGCCGCTTCCGGCTCGGGCAGATTCACCACTTCCACTTTCATACCGGAGCTGTCCATCTTGAGCCATGCCGGCAGCGTGTACTTCTTATGCGCATCCTGGATAGGACCGAAGACAGCGGAGTTCTTGCTGCGTGGGCGGATACTAATAACCATGCCCGGCTTTACCTGGAAAGACGGCGTTGTGACGCGTACATCATCGACCAGGAACAAGCCGTGGCCTACGAACTGGCGTGACTGCAAACGCGTCATAGCCAAACCGCTGCGGTAAATGACGTTGTCCAGACGACGCTCCAGAAGCTGCTTCAATGCATTACCCGTCTGGCCCTTCACTTTGGTTGCCTGCTCGTACAAACGGCGGAACTGACTCTCGGACAAACCGTACATGTCGCGGGCTTTCTGCTTCTCCTTCAACTGCTGACCGAATTCGGACAGCTTTGGAACCTGGCTCTTGGGATTTCTACCAGGGCCTGATGGCTTCCTTTGCAGAATTTTGTCGTACTTGTCGGTGCCGTAGAGGTTCATGCCCTGGCGGCGACATCGCTTCGCTTTGGGTCCGTTATACTTCATGGGAATAAGAGAGGAATAGAATGGATTGATTACAGGGAAGGATACGTTAGTTTGCTCATTCGTTCATTGTTTGCCGGACTATTTGAGTTGACGGAGACTTTCGATAAACGAGAAACGAATAAACACAGAACGATTAGACGCGTCTTCGTCCCTTCGGACGACAGCCGCCATGTGGAATAGGTGTCGTGTCAACAATGGCATCCAGGTTTAAGCCGCCGCTCTGCAGGCCGCGAAGAGCCTGTTCACGCCCCGGCCCGAGGCCTTTCACCTCCACTTCTACGGATTCAATCCCAAACGGCTTTACTTTTAAGGTAGCTGTTTCGGCAGCCACTTTGGCGGCATACGGCGTGGACTTGCGCGTACCCTTGAAACCGGCTGAACCGCTGCTGCTCCAGGCAAGAACGTTGCCGTCCAAATCGGTGAATGTAACAATCGTATTATTCTCACCGGCCTTAATGCACACGCGTGCCTTTGGCAGTGAGCGCTTCACCTTTTTCTTGGCACCCTTGCGGGGAGTCGTGGCTACGGGAGCCTGTACGTCAGAACCAAGTGCAGCTTCGAGGATGGAATTATCAGCCATGAGTTGTGGGGATAGAGACGTCCGCCGCGGCGGACACGTAGACAAAAACAAAAGGAAATATTACGTCTTGGTAAGCACTGTGCGGCCGGAACCACCTGTCTTCTTCTTACCGCGCTTGGTGCGGGCATTGCGGCGGGATGTCTGGCCGCGAACCGGCAACTTGCGGCGATGCCGCATACCGCGCCACGTTCCAATATCCTGCAAACGCTTCACATCCAATGATACCTTGCGGCCAAGCTCCCCCTCCGTAAGTTCCTGCTCCACGCGGGCGCGAATTCTGGCCTGATCGCTATCTGCCACACTATCAGTCTTCGTATCGAGAGGAATTTTTAACTCATCCAGAATACGATGACTCAACGGGTGGCCAATACCCTTAATAGCCGTGAGTGCAATAACGAGACGCTTGTTGCCAGGGAGAACGACACCGGAGATACGTAACATAGTATGGGTAGAGAAGTCTAGATAAAGTGGAGGGAATCGCAGATCCGTTTATCGCTGGATCGTTGATGAGTCAATGGAAATGGGAGATCAAAAACGAAATTACATACACTGTCTTACCCCTGGCGCTGCTTGTGCTTGGGGTTGGTACTACAGACATTACGGACCACCATGACGCCTTTACCGTTGCGGCGGCGGATGATATGGCAATCTTTGCAGATAACTTTGCAGGAAGCACGGACTTTCATGATGACGGGGGAGTAACGGGAGGAGTCTGAGAAGAGCTTGTTGGAGCATTCGGATTCTGATTGGCAAGGAAACGGTAGATGATGCGTCCTTTATTAAGGTCATACGGCGTCATTTCCAATTTTACCTTGTCTCCAGGCAGGATGCGCACTCTGTTCACGCGCATTCTTCCGGCGAGATGACAAAGCAACTCATGATCCTTGGCTTGTTCGCTGGTCACTTTGACACGAAATGTAGCGTTGGGATAACTCTCTACAACAACGCCGACGAGTTCGATAACATCTTTGGACACAGAGAAATTGCGGGGTCAAAAAGCCGAGAGATCCTACAGAGAGAATTGTCTTGACTCAAGACAGATGTCGACTTTTTTTGTCATAGAAGGTAAAACCAACTTGCAAAATTCCATTTATATTTCATTATGTCAAAATTTCGTAGCCGTTTTTCACAAATAACACGGTGTGCTCAAAATGGGCAGTAAGCGAACCGTCATCACTCAAGAGCGTCCAGTGATCATCGGCTTCGCGGATATCCCGCGTGCCCATGGAAGTAATCGGTTCGATAGCCAAAATAGTGCCGACAGGAACAACCGGACCGGTACCCGCTTTACCGACATTCGGCACATCCGGAAACTGATGCAGCGTATTGCCAAGCCCGTGGCCGGTGAGCGCCCGCAGACAATGGTACCCGGCCTTCTCTACCACAGTCTGTACCGTATGCGAAATATCTCCCACACGAATACCCGGCTTCATCATGCGGCAGGCTTCGTCCAATGCCTGTTTGGTACTATTCAGAAATTTTTGCGTTGCGGGAGAAATAGTTCCCACGCCTACCGTTATGCAGGCATCCGTAATCAGTCCGTCAAAAACCACGCCGCCATCCAGCGACACGATATCGCCATCCTTCAGCAGCCGCGGGCCTGGAATACCATGCACACATTCATCGTTTACCGAAATACACAGTGATCCCGGAAAGCCGCGATAGCCCTTAAATGCCGGTGATGCACCATGCGACCGAATATAGGCTTCGGCTATAAGATCGAGCTCCCCGGTGCTGATGCCTGGCCGCACATGCCTGGCCGTTTCCTGCAGGCAATCATGTAAAATCTTTCCGCCCTTGCGGAGACTTTCTATTTCTGCCGGTGTGAATATCTGGAAAGAAGGCATATGTGGATATCAATTATGATAGTACTTGATAAAAATCCAAACTCTAAATTCCAGATTCCAGACATGCTCATTCCTGGTGCTTAGAGTCTGGAGTTTGGAATTTACGTAAGTTCCAGTACTTTCTTCAATTCTTCATACACATCTTCTATGGAATGGTCGGCATCAATATCCGTCACTTTTCCCTGATGACGGTATTCCTCCACAACGGGCATGGTTTTCTGGATGGTCCAGGCCATGCGGCGGCGGATAATATCTTCATTCGCGTCATCGGCGCGGCCTTCCACTTTGGCACGCTCCAGCACGCGGCGCATTCCCAGTTCGTGATCCAGCGTAAAGTTGACACACACAAAATTGCGGCCGGCTTCATGCATGATCATATCGAACGCTTCCATTTGATCATGATCACGCGGAATGCCATCGAATAAAATCTTCTGATCTTTTGGACGGCTGGAAACCGCAGCTTTCACCACGGCTACAATAATTTCGTGCGGCACCAGGTGTCCCTGATCAATAAATGACTTTACCGTTTTTCCAAGTTCGGTATCCGTTGCGGCAATTTTGCGCAACTCCGCACCGGCTTCAAAAATATCATATTCAAACTCGGCCGCTATTTTCTTGGCTTGCGTGCCTTTACCACTACCTTGAATACCAAAAAATACAATATCCATAATTAAGAAAAGGAAGGGAGACCTGCTTGCCAGCCGTAGCTTAGAGCGGAGGTTGGAATTCCAAAGAAGACAATGTTCATAAGAATAGAATGGCGATTATTAAAGTTTGCTAAAAACAAGGGCCATTACAAGAAGTGTTAACCAATTTATAATGGCAAGAAGAATCGGATAAAATATTATTTCATCAAATTTTTTAGAGTTTACGATTTGATGTATTGCAAACCATCCAGAAATTAAAAGATATACTGAATAAACAATCATCAACATGCCCGACTTAATATCATTTGGCGGCTTCATAAAGGCAAACATTACTACGAAAGACATTAGCACAAGGAGAGCAGCGGAAACTGCGATTACCTTAGAGCCAATCATTGCATTATCTTTAAATCCTGACATGCTTAGATAAGAAAACTATGTTTATATTGCCGACTTTTGGTTTATTATCAGTCATAAACTACGAAACAGAGAAACCGGCATGCTGTTCCAGGCGAACCAATCGATCATCGTGCTGAGAAAATTTATCATTTTGTGTATCTACCACATCGTGCCGAAGCTGTTCCATTGCCAACAGCATCCGGGATTCACTTCCATCTATTTTCACATCCACCTTTGTCATTATTCGCTCTTCCATATCCTGCATAGCCGACAAAATAGTACTCACCACATACTCTAAATCTTTGTGAGTTATGGCCGAAGATTCATCAGATGATGCCATGACAGTAAAGAAGCAATAGAACCTTAACTCTTACACCAATTTTTCGTAATCATGAGCCAGAAGCTGTGCGTTAATATTGCGGATAAGTTCCATAACCACGCCCACAATAATGATAAGTCCAGAGCCGGAGATAATAAGGTCGTTAGCGGTTAAGTCGCTATAACGCGTAAAGATAAGCGGCACAATAGCTACGACGCCAAGGAACAAGCCACCCCATAAGTTCAGGCGATTACTGATTTTTGCCAGCATGCTGGCTGTCTGCTGACCAGGACGGAGCCCCGGAATAAAACCGCCGCGCTTCTGGATACTGTCAGCCAGGTCATCCGGCTTAAAGGTAACCGACACGTAGAAGTACGTGAAGGCCATAACCAACAGGAAGTAGAAAACAATATAGAAAATAGTCGGCTGCTGTGAATTAAGATTGACGTTAATGAAACTCACAATCTGCTGAATGAACGGCCGATCAGCTGTTTTAAGAAGCTGCGCAATAATGGTAGGAAAGGCAATGAGCGAAATGGCGAAGATAACCGGCACCATACCCGCCTGGTTCAGACGAATAGGAATATTGGCCTGCACGCCGCGGCCTGCACCCTGGTTGGCGTATGTAATAGGGACAATACGGTGAGCATCGGTAAAGAGCACCACTGCCAGAAGCAGAATGATGGATACAAAGGCAAACAACCAAAAAGCAGTCATTTTACCCTGCCCGGCCACAAACAGCGCACTGATATTTTGTGGAATATCAGCCACGATACCGGTAAAGATAATAAGAGAGATTCCGTTACCAATACCTTTTTCCGTAATAATCTCACCCAGCCACATAAGGAAAAGCGAGCCGGCTGTCACGAACAGCATCGGTGCCAGAACAAACGGGAAGGAAACATCGACGATTTTAACGCCCGTGCTGGAAAGCAGGAGCAGGAAACCGTAACTCTGTAAAAATGCGAGCGGGAAAGCGAACCAGCGCGTGTAGCGATTAATTTCCTGTTGGCCCTGTACACCTTCTTTACTAAGAGCTTCCAGCTTGGGGAAAATGACCGTACAAAGCTGGATAATAATAGAAGCGTTAATATACGGCGACAAGCCAAGCAGCAACACGGAAAAGCGATTCAACGCACCACCCGTAAGGGCGGCAAAAACTCCCAGTGCGCCAGCGGCATTACGCTGTCCCAAAAACTGACGAAGAGCGATAGGATCCGAACCCGGAACCGGAATGTGGGCTACCAGACGATAGACCAGTAAAAGAAAGACTGTGACCAGGATGCGCTTACGCAGATCATCGCTGCGCCAGATTTGCTTGAGGTAGGTGATCATGGGTCGAGGGAGAGAGTCGGATCAAGGCTGCCGGATACAAGCCTAAGGAAACGTTCGTTCGTTGGTTCGTTTATCGTTATTCGATTATTGATACAGGCTGGAAGCGAAAAACGAACCAACCATAAACGAGCAAACGGTTACTTTACAATAGTAAGCGATCCCCCTGCCTTTTGCACTGCCTCTTTCGCGCTCTTGGACGTGGCATTCAATGTCAGCTGAAATTTCTTTGACAAAGTGCCTTTCCCCAAAAGCTTGACCGGATTTTTGGTGCGGATGATACGCATGACACGCAATGCATCAACATCGTAGCTGCCTGCTTCCAGTCTCTCTTCCAGAGTTTCCAGGTTCAGTGGCTCAAAAGTCACCCTGCGCGGACGGTTAAAACCACCCATTTTTGGCTGACGACGAAGCAATGGCACCTGTCCACCTTCCGATGTCTTGGTACGCTTTCCCTTACCCGCACGGGCATCCTGTCCTTTTGTTCCTTTACCGGCAGTGGTACCGCCGCCGCCGCTGTTACCGCGGGCAACGCGTTTGCGCTTTTTGGTACTGCCGTGAGCTGGCTTTAATTGATGCAACATGGAGTAGATTGGAAATTCTGAATCGTCCTCAATGACACTTCCACGGTACTATGACCCGGAAGAGACATGGGGCGCTATGGTAAGGGGTTTAAGGGTAGAGGTAAAGGGGATTTTGCTTTGAAAACCATCTTTTTAAGACATTGTCGCAAAGCTCGTCCCAAACTCCTCGGCGCTGTCCGGCCCATCGGCAGTAATAATTATTCCATCTATGACCACTGGCTGATCCACATAAAAAGCGCCTAAGCTTTCCAGGTAGCCACTTTGGTAACTATCTTCATTCCACACCGTTGCCTTTTTTCCATTTAAAATACCCGCTGATGCCAAAATAGTGGGCGCAATGCAAATGGCTCCCAATGGTTTTCCGGCTTCCACTACCGCATGTGCCACCCTGTGCGCCTCGGAATCGTCAGTCAATTCACGCGCACCCGGCCCACCAATAAAGGCTACACGATCATAATCCGCAGTATTCACATCCCGGAGTGCCACTGCCGATTCCTCCGTTCCGCCCAATTTTCCCGTACACACCCCTGCTTCTTTACTGGCCAAAACAATAGTAAAACCGGCTGCCATCAATCCATCTCTTGTCCCTTTAAGCTCAAGATCCTGATACCCGTTTTGCGCGATAATAATAAGGGCGCGTTTAGCCATGGAACTATAGTACTCTGCAGAAAATACTTGATTCAAGAACTATATGGTGATTTATTCATCTATCGGGAGAGTTCCACGCTGCATACACAAACAAAAATCGACACCTTTCGGCATCGATCTTTCAACATTCAAGATTCTGGACTCACTTACTTATCCTGTCCCGTAATATCTCCTTTGGTGGTGAAACTCTTCTCTACATCGCCTTTTTTCATTTCGGTAATCTCTACACCACCCGTGCGAATATCGTCCGTTTCTGTCTTAAGGCCGATATCTTTCTCTATCTTCACTTCTTTCTCTTCTTCTACCTTCACGGTTGTGCGGAAAAGCTCAAGCGCCTGCATGGTTGCCTGTGCATTAACCAGCTTATTGCGGGAACCGTAACGCTTGGACAACACGTTCTTGACGCCGGCGTGGTCCAAAATAACACGGAGAGCTCCACCGGCAATAATTCCTGTTCCTTCTTTTGCCGGAATAAGACGCAGACGGGCAGCCTTAAACTTGTGCTCCACCTGGTGTGGAATAGTTCCGTTTAAAATGGGAATGCGGATCATGGAGCGCTTGGCATCGGCAATTGCTTTCTTTACGGCTGCCTGCACCTCGGTCGCTTTTCCTGTTCCGAGACCCACTTTTCCTTTGCGGTTACCCACAACCACTACGGCGCGGAAACGCATGCGGCGTCCTCCTTTTACCACGCGTGTTACTCGGTCGATGGACAAAGTAGCTTCGCTGAACTCACTGGGAGCGCGCTCATTGCGGCCACCTCTTCGGTCACCTTTACGGTCTGAACCTTTGCGCTCCGGTTGGGAAGTCTTTGCAGTCATAAAAGTAAATTCGTTAGAAGTGTGAGATTAAAATTGAAGACCTCCGGCGCGGGCTGCATCAGCCAATTCCTTTACGCGGCCGTGATACTTATAACCGCCGCGGTCAAATACAACAGAACTGATTTTCTTTTCCTGTGCCTTTTTGGCAACCGCTTCACCCAACTTCTTGGCGCCTTCTTTTGTCAGACCGGCCTTGAGCTCCAGAGTGGTCGCGTACACGAGCGTCTTTCCTTCGGCGTCATCAATAAGCTGAGCTGTCATAGCCTTAAGGCTGCGATAGACAGACAAGCGTGGACGTGCGGCCGTGCCCTGCACCTTGGAACGGATGCGGCGGCGGCGGGCGGTGCGGTGCTGGGATTTAGAGGGGGTCATGATTCTTAATGGATAACGTGAGTTGGAGTGAGAATGGAGACGTCATGCTATGGCGTCTATACAGGACTACTTGCCGCCGGATGCGGCCTTACCTGCCTTGCGGCGTACCTTCTCGCCACCGTAACGAACGCCCTTGCCCTTATATGGCTCAGGTGGACGGTAGCTGCGGATATCGGCGGCTACCTGACCGACAAGCTGCTTGTCGATACCGCGGATAAAGAGGAGGTTCTTGTTTTTCTCGTCCTGCGTAATATCAATACCGGCAGGAATGGTGAAATCAATAGGATGGCTGTGACCGAGGTTCAACACCAGTGTCTTTCCTTTAATGGCGGCCTTGTAACCCACGCCGATAATTTCGAGCGACTTTTCAAAACCGGTACTCACGCCGATTGCCATGTTATGCAAAAGCATGCGGGTGAGTCCATGACGGGCGCGGGCTGTATCGGAATCGTCTTTACGAGCCACGCGAAGTTCACTGCCTTCCACTGTAATGCTTACTTCCGGCAGCAGAACAAGCTGCAGTTCACCCTTTGGACCTTTTACAAGGACATTGGACTCCTTTGCCTCAATAGAGACGCCGGATGGAATGGCCACTGGTTTGTTACCGATACGAGACATAATTAAGCTATGGTAAAGAGAATTTCACCGCCAACGTTCTTCTTTTTGGCCTGCCTGTCGGTCATGAGTCCCTGGCTGGTGGTAAGAACGGCCATACCGAACCCGTGCAAGACAGGCTTCATGACTTTGGCTCCGGTATAGTGACGCTTGCCCGGCTTGCTCATGCGCTTCAGTTCCAATGCTGGCTTATCTTTGGAAAATGTGACTTCCAGTTGCTGCTTTGGAGCCTCGCCAATGACCTGCACATCCTCAATCCAGCCTTCTTTCTTTAACAATTCGCACGCCTGCAACTTAATCCTGGAAAGTGGCGCGCGACACGTTTCACGGCGGGCATGCTGAGCATTCCGGAGCCGGGTGACGAGATCGCCGATGGGATCTGTAATGAGAGACATGATTAAGAATTGAATGAAGAATGGAAGTAGTTGATTACCAGGAAGACTTTGTAACACCCGGGATTTCTCCGTTGGTAGCAAGTTCACGGAAGCAGATGCGGCAGATTCCGAAGAATCTCATATAACCGTGACGACGTCCGCAGAGACCGCAACGATGGTACACGCGCGTAGGAAGCACAGGCTTGCGCCCTTCTTTTATGGCTGCTACGTAAGCATCCATATGTTTCTTCTGCTTCAATTTAAGGGCGAGACGGGCCATGGAAAGAAAAAAAGTTAATTAAGAGGTGGTGAGGCAGTATCGCTGAGGTTTTCGGATTGATCAACCGACTTTGCTTCTTTTTTACGAACAAACGGCATTCCTACTTCACGGAGCAGAGCACGTGACTTCTCATCGTCTCCTCCTTTAATAGTAAGCTGAATCTGCAATCCGAAGGTCTTGCTGGTCTCGGCTGGCGGCACTTCCGGGAAAATAGAATGATCCTTTAGGCCGATGGCATAGTTACCATGGCCATCAAGCTTCGTTGAAAGACCACGGAAGTCGCGAATACGGGGGAAAACGTAGCTGACGAGTCTGTCCAAAAATGCTTCCATTTTCTGTCCGCGAAGCGTGACAACCGCACCAACAACGCTACCTTCACGCGTCTTAAAGTTGGAAATGGCTTTGCGTGTCTCGCGGAAGACCGGCTTCTGGCCTGTAATCAGCTTGAGAGTTTCAGCAATGAATTCATGCATTTCCTTGCTATCCATCTTCGTCTTATTAATACCGACGTTGACAGTAATCTTGTCCAAACGTGGCAGAGCATGAAGGTTATCAATCTTGAGTTCCTTCTTAAGCTTCTCGGCAATGGGGCCGCGCAGCCGGTGGTGGAGAGTATCGTAGGTCATAAGTGCTTAGGAACCGCGGGAGCCGGAACGAACATGCTTTACTTCGTTGGGAATAGTCTGATCCTGTGTCATGCGGCTGCCTTCATCCACCTCGGCTGCCTCAATGGCTGCGGAACCGAACTTCATTTTCTTCCAGAATGGCTGCTTATTCTCGGCTGTCAGTTCATTCTGTTCATTTTTCTCGGCAGTTACTTTCTTCTTCTGCTTGTCTTTGGCCGTTTCAACAGTGGTATCTTTCTTGGCGGCCTTAGGCGCCTTCACCTTTACTACTTCCTCGCCGCTTCGCAGTGCCACGCGCTTCTTGCCTTTCTCGGTTACCTTGTAACCGATACGGGATGCTTTCTTGGTCTTCGGATCCAAAATCATAACATTGGATGCATGCAGACTGGCTTCAAATACAAGCTTCTGTCCGGCCTGCTGATGCGTCTTTTTCACATGCTTGGTGCGCATATTGATACCCGTCACAATCAGACGAGCCTGAGTCTTGAGCACGCGGAGCACTGTGCCCGTCTTACCCTTGTCCTTGCCGGCGATGACGATAACGGTATCACCCGTACGGATTTTCATAACTTTTAGAGAACGTCAGGAGCTTGAGATATAATTTTCTGATAGCCGCGGCCGCGCAATTCGCGGGCCACAGGACCGAATACGCGGGTCCCTTTTGGCATACCGTCTTTCTGAATGATGACACAGGCATTGTCGTCGAAGCGGATACCGGATCCGTCCTTACGACGCGTAACCGCACGCGTGCGGACAATAACAGCACGCTCCACAGCCTTCTTCTTTACCGTACCACGGGGAGTTGCCTCCTTTACGGCCACAATAACCACATCACCTACGTGCGCGTAGCGACGGCGGGTGCCGCCGAGTACACGAATGCACATAACGGACTTTGCGCCGGTGTTATCGGCAACGCCGAGAATGGTTTGAGGCTGGATCATGACTGGGAATTAGAAGGATGAGACGTCTTTGACGATGGTGAAGGTGACTTTTCTTTTACCTCTTCCTGTTCGGTTACTTCCTTTTTATGGTTCAATGCAGCGGTGACATGCTCCTCTTCTTTCAACTTGCTCAGACGAGGTGCGGACTTCACGATTTCCGTTACGCGGAAGTGCTTGTTTTTACTCATCGGGCGGCATTCGCTAATGATGACCATATCGCCTTCCGCCAGGTCGTAGCCTTTGGCATCAGCTAAAAATTTCTTGCTGGTGCGGTACCTCTTCTTGTAGATGGGGTGGAAGACCGAGCGATGGACAGTCACCGTTACAGTGTCAGTCATCTTTGCCGATGTGATGATACCTTGCTTGGTTCTCATGATTTCTTGGGGGCACGAACTGTACGTGTCTTTGCCTTAGGCTTCAATACTTCTTTTGCGGCAGGGGCGGAAATTTCTTTGTTCGTCATCTTCTCTGCGTATATGGTCTTTAAGCGGGCAACGTAGCGGCGCTCGAAACGGTACAATGCGGAATTCTTCTCCTTTTTAAGTTCAATATGCAGTCTGCGCTGAGCCGTTGTGGCTTCGTGGGCGCGGATATCGCGTAACAGATCCTGGAGATCCATGTTGCGCAGCTCGGCAGTGGAAGAGTAAGTGGCCATAATTACGCAGCGTAGGAAAGAGTGGTAACAATCTTCGTTTTAAAGGGCAATTTGTGGCTGGCAAGCGTAAGTGCCTTCCGGGCAATCTCCTCGGACAGACCTCCCATTTCAAAGAGGATAAGTCCCGGACGTACGACGAGGGCGTAGTACTCCACCGATCCTTTTCCCGATCCCATCGGTACTTCTGCCGCCTTCTTGGTAACAGGGTTATGAGGGAACACGCGAATCCAGATTTTACCTCCGCGCTGGACACTGTGCGTCATGGCGCGACGGGCAGCTTCTATCTGACGCGCTGTAAGCTCACCGCCATCCATAGCCTTAAGGCCAATAGAACCGAAAGCAAGTTCCGCACCTCTCCAGGACTTGCCACCGAAGGCACCGCGATTGCGATGTTGACGCCGGTATTTGATCTTCTTGGGTTCTAACATGAGAGAGAGGCTTACGCGGCCTGGGTATTAAGAGTAGAAGACTGAGCCTGCTGTACTTTTTTGAATACCATTCCTTTATTGACCCACACCTGAATTCCAATCGTTCCGAACTTGGTCATGGCAAACGTTTTGGAATGCTGAATGTTGGCACGGAGCATCTGCAAAGGAATAGTACCTTGCTTGAATAATTCATCGCGGGCAATTTCCGCACCGTTCAAACGACCGGCAACTGTGATTTTAATACCGACGGCACCAGACTGAAGCGCCTTCTCCATGGCCATTTTTACGGCGCGGCGGTAAGGCATGCGGCGCTGGATCTGGCCCTGAATAGTCTCGGCGATAATATCCGGGTTACTGTCCGGATTACGTACCTCCTGCACCTCAACCATAAAACTTGTCCCGAATTGTATCTCCAGCTCCTTGCGCAGATCATCAATAGCTGCACCCTGCTTGCCGATAAGTACGCCGGGCTTGCTGGTGTGAATCGTGACAATCACTTTTTTGCCGCGCTCAATGAAGATATCGCTGAGACCGGACTCCTTAAACTTCACGCGCAGATACCGCTTAATCTGTACATCCTGAATGAGCAGGTCCTTGAACTTGGAACCGCTGGCAAACCAGGTGCTCGGCCACGTATGCGTGTGTCCGATGCGGAGGCCGTTGGCGTTCACTTTCTGTCCCATGTAGCGGGGGGGGTTGAGAGATTAAGAGTGTGAATCAGAGGAAATTTCCTGCGCTTTCTCTTTGGAAGAGGAATCAGCAGAAACTTTTGCGTCATTTTTGGGAGCTGTGTCAGCCTTCTTTAATGAGCTGGAAGTTTTTACCTTATTCTTCGCTGCTTGTGAAGCGGCTTTTGGCGTTTTTTTGGTAGAAACGTCTTTCGTGGAGGCCGGCTTTACCGTTGCCGCCTTCCTGGGAGCCGGCATAGGAATATCACCGGGGAACCCGAGCGTGATGGTAATGTGGCTCTGGAACTTGCGCATCGGGCGCATTTGACCGCGAGCCTTCGGCACACCGCGGTGGTAGGCCTGTCCCTGGTTGACGACGATTGTCTTCACCACCATACCCTGTGGATTCTGCTTATCATTATGAGAAGCATTGGCAATGGCGGAGCGGAGAAGTTCCTCCACAATACGAGCGCCTTTCTTGTGCGTGCGGCGCAATGCCTCCATGGCATCGGGCACCGGCATACCTCGCACCAACTTCGCGATGAGGTTGGCTTTCTTAGGGGCGATGCGGACGGATTCGAGATGCGCTTTCATGGGTGAGTGGGATGTAGAGGGAGACTGACGCGTTCGCCGCGACGGGCGTCTTTACAGTAGAGGTAGATTACTTTTTGGGAGGGCCTTTCGGAGCGGCACTGGGGGCCGAGGGGACGGACGTTGCGGCCTTTCCGCCGTGTCCCTTGAACTTGGTAGTCCAGGAGAATTCGCCGAGCTTGTGGCCAACCATCTGTTCTGTTACGTAGACCGGGGGGAACTCCTTGCCGTTATGAACCGCGAACGTGAACCCGACAAACTCCGGTGGAATATCGCAGTCGCGTGCCCAGGTGGTGATGATCTTCTTTTCACCAGCCTGCACCATCTTCATCACTTTTTTGAAAAGCTTTGGATCAACGTGAGGGCCTTTGCTGAGAGAACGAGACATGGAGGTGGAATGTAGAAGGAAAAATTGAAAATGTATACTGAAAACCGGCTTACTTCTTCTTTTTCTTGTGAACGCGTCGGCGGACAATCAAGTCACTCTTCTTGCGGGCATTGCGGGTCTTTACACCCAGTGCCTTCTTACCCCATGGCGTTTTTGGCGCCTTCAAACCAATCGGGCTGTGTCCTTCACCACCACCATGCGGGTGATCCACGGCGTTCATGGACTTACCAAGAACAGTCGGGCGACGACCCATCCAGCGCATACGGCCGGCCTTTCCAATAGTGATAAGGTTATGTTCAGGGTTAGACACCGTACCGATAGTGGCAAAACATTCACGGCGCACCTTGCGGATTTCGGAAGATGGCATCTGAATGATGGCGTAGTCGTTATCAAACCCAACCAGCGTGGCAGACGTACCGGCACTGCGGACAATCTGACCGCCCCTGCCTATCTGCATTTCCAAGTTAAACACGCGGTAACCAACGGGAATGTGCTGGAGCTGCATGCGGTTGCCCAGCTTTACCTTGGTTCGTTCGCCGGCAACAACGCTATCCCCTACTTTTAAGCCTTCCGGTGCCAACAAATAACTCTTCTGTCCATCTACATAGTGCACCAGTGCAATACGGGCTGTGCGGCCCGGGTCGTACTCCAGTGCAACGACTGTTGCCGGAATATTCAGCTTGGTGGTCTGCTTAAAGTCTACATCACGGAGCAGGCGCTTATGCCCGCCGCCACGGTGGCGAACTGCCACTCTTCCCCTGCTGTCACGACCGGCATTCTGCTTTTTGCCACGGACAAGGCTCTTCTCCGGGCGCTTCTTTGTGAGGCCAGAGAAGTCGGCGATCGTCATTTGACGTCGTGCCGGGGTCGTTGGTTTAGGCTTCTTGATGGCCATGGTAGGGTTAGGGTTCCAGCCGTCGTCCTTCGTCAAGCTCAGGACTATGGCCGGCAGGGGGTAAAATTAATCTACTCTGAATGATGAGAGATCGAGCGTCTTGCTGCCTTTCTTGAGCGTTACAAACATCTTCTTCATGCGGTGGCGCTTCTCCATGGTTCCTTTGCCAACGGCGCGGGTCTTCGGGCGGGTATTCAATACACGGGCGCTCACGACATCTACATCATAGAAACGCTTGAGTGCATTCTTTACATCCACTTTGGTAGCCTTAGGCGATACGCGCAGCGTATAGGTACGGTGCGTGTCGGATGCCTTAAGGATTTCCGCCTTCTCCGTAACGATAGGGCCCATGATGACGCGAGTGAGATCCATAGTTAAGAGGCTGAGGAATCAGAAGATTTCTTGGCTGTTGCAGATTTCTTTGCGGCTGGCTTTTTGGCTCGCGGAGCCTTCTTCTCCTTTGATTCTTTTACATCCTCTGGATCTTTCACTTTAGCCTTTACACGAACCGTCTTGGTTCCAAATACCTGCTCCGCTTTCTCCACGGCATTGCCGACAAAGATAAGGTGGCGGGAATTGAGGACGTCTTCCGGGTTTAAGTAGGAGGCGGTAATAATCTTCACGCCAGGGATATTGCGCGCAGAGCGGGCAAATGCTTCCTGCTTCTCGGGGAGAACAAAGAGGATGCGGCGACCGATATCAACCGGCATCTTTGTAAGCAAGCCGGCCATTTCTTTGGTCTTGGCTCCGCCAAAGTCTTCCAGGCCAACGATGGCACCCTGCTTGGCCTTGTAGGACAACGTGGAAAACAAAGCGGCGCGGCGCATAGCCTTTGGCATTTCTTTCGTAAAGTTAGAGTCCGAACGTGGTCCGAACGCCTTTCCACCACCACGCAGCAGCGGGCTGCGGATAGATCCGCGGCGTGCGCGACCGGTTCCCTTTTGTGCGTACAGCTTGCGGGTGGAACCTGCCACTTCCCCTCTGTTCTTGGCATGTGCCGTTCCAACGCGGCGGTTACTCTGCTGGAGCACAATCGCCTGATGCATGAGACCATGGTTGATGCGGGCGCCAAACAGGGCTGCCGGCAGATCCAGTGTGCCGTTTTTCGAACCCGTTGCTGTGTATACGTCGATTGTCATTGGAGAGATGGGTAGTAGAGACGCCATGATATGGCGTCTTTACTTAGGAGGGGGAGGATTCTTTGGTAAGGAAGACTGTACAGCCGTTTGGTCCTGGAATTGGTCCTTTAATGGCGATAACACCTTTGGCTGCATCCACCACCATAACGGAGCGGTGCTGGAGTGTGACTGTCTCCTGTCCCATGTGTCCGGCCATCGGGTGACCCTTTAACACGCGACCTGGCTTATTACGCATACCAATGGAACCCGGCTCACGCTTAAAGTGCGAACCATGCGATGCAGGACCTCCGGCAAAGCCGTGGCGGCGTACCACACCCTGGAAACCCTTACCCTTGCTTACGCCGGTAACCGTTACGAGCGTGTCCGTATCAAACAAATCAACTTTCAGCTGGGTACCGGGGTCGAGGCCGTCGAGGGACTCCACTTTCCACTCCTTCTGATGCGCATAGCGCGTATTTTCTTTACCCTTGCGGCTCCTCCACATTTTAGAACCAATTCCCAGCACCACGGCGTTGTAGCCGTCTTTCTGCTCATTTTTGGTCCGCACGACAACGTTCGGCTCAATAGAGAGATAGGTTACGGGCACAGCCTCCCCGTTTTGCAGGAAGACTCTGGACATGCCGACTTTTTTGGCGATAAGGCCTGACATAATAACAAAGTGAAGCGTTGGGGTGCTTGGCGGTTCTTGAAGTCTGATTAGTTCCCTTCGACAAGCTCAGGGTGACATCAAACATGAACATAAGCCAACCTCAACTAGTTGGAACGCTTTTGAGGGCGAAGTGCGGGGAGTGTAGAGACGGGGCTAGTAGTACGTCAATGCTTTTTTACATCAATTTTATAAACGCAATGATGCAATCACTTGTAACCACACATCACTTGTAGGATCCGGGGAAATAAACTCCAGTATTCCAGTTCCAAACGGAATCAGTATTCTATTAATCCCAAAGCCAGAATCCTCCTCATATGTAACTTCACGCCCAACATATCCGCCGACTGTTATCACTTTACTGTGCCCGTCTGAATGATCAGCAATAATATTTTTTTCTGCCATCCCTACCGTCATATTTTCAAAGACAGATATAAGCGGACTGAATTGCTCCGAAGGAACAGTAAAACTTACGGTGTAATTACCAAAGTCATTATTAGAACCCACCGAAGCCTCCGCCTGCCAATCTGCCGGATATTCAACACTGAAATTATATTTTTTATCCTTGTACTGTGCCAAGGCAGATGCCTGAACCAATTCATCATACGTCCGGCTCGGCTTATCTATCTTCTGCGCCTTTAACCGATACACCATCTCCGCCATTTCGCCGCGGGTAATCTGCTGGTCTAAACTTGCAATAGACAAGGGAATAGCGCGTCTTTGCTCGAGATACTGAACGTAAACCTGGAACCATGGTTTGGTGGCTGTAGGTTTTTCCACCAAAATTCCCCGGTCATCCAGATGATTGGCGCCGTACAGCATCTTCGCAGCCTCTACAAAATTAATATTCGCAGACGGACGGAATGTTTTATCCGGATAACCGCCAATAATTCCGCGTCCTTTCTGCATACACACGTACATCCAGAACCATTCATCATGAACATCCGAAAAGCCTGTGAAGTCTTCCGACACCATTGGACAAAGACCCACACCATTGGGCGCGTCAGGAATAGATTCTTCCAAAATTTTCGCAAACTCCGCCCTATTAATAGTTGCATCCGGCTTATACGTTCCATCCGCGTACCCTTCTACAATTCCTTCCTGCTGCACATAATTAATGGCATCGTAATTTGGATGTGTGGCGGGAACATCAGAAAAAGAGGCGAAGGCTGATGCCGGAACGAGAGCCAGAAAACCTATAACAGAGAGATGGTGGAGGCGCATGGAGGAAATGAGAGAAGAGGAAAATGCTACTTATCGGTAAACTGGAATGAGCTGATTGTGGCTTCAAACTGCTTGGTAAGTTTTGCCTTGTCTGCAGCCTGAGCAGCCGCCACCTGCTTTGGATTATCAAACGCGCCGGGGCCGGGGAAAGACATGACCGTCTGTATATAGACACAGGGTGAAGCCGATGTCATCTGTACATACTTTGCGCCTTCATATATTGTCCCGGCCGCTCCATCGGACCAGGTAGTTCCAGTGAATGTCATTCCAAGTATGCCCAGCGCAAACTGTGTCTCGCCTTTTGCAGGCATAACTTTTGGACATGTAGCGGCGACAGCAATGAACAGAGCAGGAGTGTCACTGCCGGCAGCATGAATGAGCGTGCCTTTGGTGCCGTCATCCAGTTCGACAAACGTTGTGTTCTCCTTTACGAGCCAATCAGATGGATAGTCAATCCGGTACCCCCACTGCGCATTTTTATAACGTGCGACAGTGGATAATTGCAGGCTTCCTTCAATGGTATTAAAAATAGCTTTCTGCTCGGCATCGGTACTGTCACCGCCGCAATCCCATGCCAAACGGACGGCAGATGACGGGCCAAGAATAAATGCATCCTTATTGCCGCACATACCGCCTTCCACATACACAATGTGGGTCTGATTATGCTGAATAGTGGAACCAAGCACTTTTACTATGCTGTTGCCTTGCAACTTTGAAAGCAACTGCTGTTCATCCTTTACTTTAAAGCCATCAATATGCCAATTATATTCTTGGCATTCACCACTTTTACAGGGCGTCTTGGGCCCAAGCTCTATACGCCACAACGGTGAATCCGTCGCCTCTCCGCCCTGGCTATACACATTCTCCATCTGCACAACAGGCTCCGGCCAGGCAAGCGGAATATTCAGACTTACGCCCAATTGTTCATTTATATACTGACGCACAGCTGTCTTTGCGACAGGCTTTGCGACTCCCATTAGGTCATCATATGTCGGGCTCGGCTTATTCGTCACTTTCGCCTTTAAGCGGTACACCATTTCGGCCATTTCGCCACGCGTAATAAACGGATCAAAGCGGGTGATGGAAATCGGGATGGCTTTGTGCTGGTCCAAAATACGAATATAGCGTGCATACCATGGATCGTTCGGATCAGCCGCAGGGACTTCCGCGGTCTGGTCGCCATTTCTGAAATACGTCAGAATAGCCAGTATTTTGGCTGATTCGGCAAAATTGATTTTACTGTCCGGCTGGAAAGTCCCGTTTGGATATCCGCCGATAATTTTTGACTGAGCCGCGACACATAAATATGGAATGTACCAAGCGGTCTTGGGCGTATCTGTGAACGGAACCATAAAATTTGGATCACAGGTTTCCAGCGCCTTCGGCGTAAAGTTCGCGCCAACAACAATCTTTGCAAATTCTGCACGGTTGATGAACTGATTGGGGCGGAATGTTCCGTCACTGTAGCCAGAAACAATGCCCTGTTCTTGTACATAATTAACGGCATCGTAATTATGATGATCCGAAGAAATATCAGAAAATGATGCGAAGGCTGCAGCCGGCATCAGAACAAATGCACCGGCGGTAAGGAGGAAATAGCGCATAAACAAAAAAAGGGAGGGAATTACCCGCCAGCATACCTGAATATTCATCCAATAACAGAAAGGCTACTTTCCAACTGTCAACAAACGGTCTGTCATTGTTCCATCCGCACCCATAACGCGATACCGGACAGTGAAGTTATCAACCCACAGCAAATCACTAAAGCTGATGCTGGCAGACAGGGATTCGCCTGTACCCAGCTGTACAATTTTCCCCGCCGTATCACCGGTAAGGTTGCCCATCCACAAACTGGATGGAGCATTGTGCCCTGTACGGAACCAGATGATGCGGCGCTCATCCGGAGACACGACTGGTGCTGCCATACGATCCGCCAGGAGACCGTTCATAGTCATGTACGTAAAACGGTGATTAACCGGATCATGCTGGTACAATGCGTAGTCATCCGGATCTTTTGCAGTCACGGCAATAATGGCGGTATTGAATCCGGCCGGTAACGCGAATGTCCGGAGCAGCAAAGAGCCCGAACGTGCTTTCAGCAATGTACCGGATAATTGTGTGGCGGAAATCGAACTACCGGCCACTGAAGAACTTGCTGCCGGTGCATAATAGCCTGACAAAGAATTCTGCTGTGCATCCTCTTCCGTGTTCTTCTGGATTTCATCATAGGTTTTTGTTGGAAGTGAGCGTATATCCGCGCGTAACCGGTAGAGCATTTCTGCCATTTCGGCGCGCGTGACGGCACGGCTAAAGCTGCGGATGCCCGGCGGAATAACGCCGCGCTCGGCAAGCGCGTCCACATAGGCTTTATACCAGGTATCCGGACTGTCCTGGAGCGAAGAATCCACAAAAGCGCGGGCTAGTATTTTAGCGGCTTCGGAAAACGTAATGTCGTTGGCCGGCCGGAAAAGCCCGTCCGGGTACCCGTCCACCATACCGGCGCCCGACGCTTTGCAGACAAACGCGGCAAACCACTGGTTCGCCGGAACATCCGGAAACACACCGGCATTGTCCGTACACACGGCCGCCGTGGAAATGGAGCCTACAACCATTTTGGTGAATTCCGCCCGGTTTACGTTGGCGTCCGGCCGGAAAAGGCCATCGGGGTAGCCGTCTATAATTCCCTCCGACTGCAAGTAGCTCACTGCGGCAGATGCCGGGTGCGACGCGGAGACATCCGGAAAGACGGCGGCGGAAGAATGGCTTACCGAAAGAAAAAGAATGGCGATTCCGACAACACACCCGGGCAGCATTTTCATCGTTTTCATGTGGCCGGGATGCTAGCACAGGGCCGGCACAAAGAAAGTATGGAAACCATGACATACCATGCCTTCTGTTCTTGCAATTCCCTCAAGGAGAAATCTGCGTTATGCTTTTTCCATGCACTTCGACCCCTTCCGCCTTGAAAAAGCCCAAAAAATCCGTGATGCCGGCAAGCAGCCGTACGCGTCTTCCTTTGAACGAACGCATACGCTGCTGGAAACAAAGACACTGACTGACGGCATGCACGCCCATACGGCCGGCAGAGTGATGCTCATGCGGGACATGGGGAAACTAACCTTCGCCACCCTGCAAGACCACACCGAGCGGCTGCAAATTCTGTTCCGCGAAGATGTTCTGGGCAAAGAAGGGTATGCGGAAATACTGGAACTCATTGATCGCGGCGATTTTATCGGCGTGAACGGCGAGCGATTCAAGACGAATAAAGGCGAGCCGACACTCATGGTAAAAGAATGGGTGATGCTGTCCAAGGCACTAAGCCAGCCGCCGGAAAAGTGGCACGGCATTGCCGACCAGGAGACAGCCTGGCGCCAACGCTATCTGGATATGATGAGCAACCAGGACACACTCAAACGCTTTCAATTCCGAAGCCTTTTTGTTCGTCTCATGCGCGAGTTTTACTGGAAGCATGATTTTACGGAGGTGGAAACGCCGGTTTTGGTGAATGCCGCCTCGGGCGCGCTGGCCGCACCATTTAAAACGCATCACGAAGCGTATGACCTGGATGTCTTTCTGCGCATTGCGCCGGAAACATTTCTGAAGGAGTGCCTTGTCGGTGGCTTTGACCGCGTATTTGAAGTAGCCAGAGTATTCCGCAACGAAGGCGTGGACCCAAGCCACTTACAGGACTTCACCATGGTGGAGCACTATGCGGCTTACTGGGACTACAAGAAGAATATGGATTTTACCGAGCAGATGCTTTCAACGTTGCTGGAAAAAATGACCGGAACAACCAAAATTTCTATCCCGGACCGCGACGGCAAACTGGTGGAAGTGGACTTTGCGCCACCATGGCCGCGGCTCTCTATCCGGGAAGCCATCCTGGAAAAATGCGGCATTGATTTTATGAAAGAAAATTCACAGGCAGCCCTGTTAAAAGCCATAAAGTCCAAAGGTATCAAGCTGGAAGTAGACGTGGAAAAACTCGGTTTCGGTAACCTGATTGATCAGCTCTACAAGAAAGTGGCGCGGCCGGACATTGTCCAGCCGACGTTCATTATGGAGCACCCGATTGAACTCTCCCCGCTTGCCCGGCGCAACGACCATCACCCCGGTATTACCGACCGCTTCCAGCTGGTAGTCGGCGGCTGGGAAATTGTAAATGCCTATAGCGAGCTGGTGGACCCGGTGGATCAGCAGGAACGGTTTGATGCCCAGGCCTCCGCCCATGCCGGCGGCGACAGCGACGCTCATGAGAAAGATGATGACTACGTCAAAGCGCTCAGCTACGGTTGCCCGCCGTGTTCCGGTTGGGGCATGGGAGTGGACAGAATTGTGGCGCTGATAACACAGCAAACGAATTTACGAGACGTGGTGCTGTTTCCACTTATGAAGCCGGATGAAGGAAGGGAAACAAGGGGTACAAGCGAAGCAGGGGGAACAGAGATAACTGAGCCAATTCTACCAATCAACCAATCAACTAATCCACCAAACAACCAACCGAAAACGATACACGAACCAACGAGCCAACTATCGAACAAACCCGCGCTTCTCCAGCACGCCGAGTACGGCCACCTGCTCCCGCAAGCGCACATGCTTCTGGAAGAACATGCCGTCCAAACCAAGCCGCATCTAATTGCAACCGGTGCGGCCATGGAAGCGCTCGCCAAAAAATTCGGCGGTGACGTACAGACGTGGAAAGTTGCCGGCACGCTGCATGACCTGGACTGGGACAAGCTGGCGAAGGATTATGAAGAGCATTGTGGTACTACGCTGGAACAGATGCTCGCGACAATTTCGGCTCCCAGTGAGCTTTTGGGCGATATTCGTGCACATTACGCGACCAAGTACGGTGCCGAGTATCCGCTGGATAGTATGCTCCGCAAGTCTCTCTACTGTGTGGATGAACTCACCGGTTTTATTATTGCCGTCACCATGGTCCGGCCAAGCAGAAAAATTGCCGATGTGGAAGTGATCAGCGTGAAGAAGAAGCTGAAAGATAAAAGCTTCGCCGCACAAGTGGATCGCGAGCAGATTAAAAAGTGCGAAGAGCTGCTGGGCATTCCCCTGGATGAAATGATTGGCATGGTGTTGGATGCAATGAAAAGCGTGGCGGGGGAACTGGGGCTGTAAATTACAAAATACGGCACGAAACATATGCTCACGCGTCACGTTAGCCGGAGGCTCAAGCCCCGGTTAACGACGAAAGCGGGCAGTCCGGGAATGCATTCCCGGACTGCCATTTATCAAAAGAATTTTATACATTTTTTACACCTCCACCGCCTGCTCCTTTGCCGGCATAACCACTTCCAGCCCGGAATTCACATTTTTGAGGCGGGCGGCAAACGGCTCCATTTGCTCCACTTCGCCGTGAACCAGGATTACCTTTTTTAGGCCTTCAACAGCCAGTACATAGGAATCCAGATCCGCCATATCGCCGTGGCCGGAGTAGGCATCCACCTGGACTATCTCCGCTTTCTTCTCGCGCAGCTCGTCAAATATTTTCACCTCATGCACGGTAGGATCCACAATTTTACGACCGAGCGTATTCTCCGCCATATAACCGACGGCCAGAATGGTGTTTTTCGGGTTCTCCAGTTCGTTCATTAAGTGATGCCGGATACGTCCGGCTTCACACATACCGGATGCGGCCATAATAATCATGGATCCTGCCGCATGATTCAACGCCTTACTTTCATCCACGCTTTCCGTGTAACGAACCAGGCTGAACTGAAACGGATTGTGCTGACGGCTGAGGAATTTCTCAAAGATTTCGGTATCATAACATTCCGGGTGCTTCATAAAGACATCCGTTACGCTGGATGCCAGCGGCGAATCGATAATAATCGGGATAGCCGGAATCTCCTTGGCGTCCCACAGCTTATGCAAGTCGTACACAATCTCCTGCGTGCGCTCCAGCGAGAAGGCGGGGATGATCACTTTTCCACCGCGCTGGGCCGTGCGGATAATGACATCTTTTAACTGAGTCATCGCCGTATTGATATCTTCATGCTTGCGGTTTCCATACGTGGATTCACAAATGAGCATTTCTACCGGCGGCATGGCGGACGGATCGCGGATAATAGGCAATGTGCTGCGGCCCAGATCTCCGCTAAAACCGATGCGGCGCGTGACGCCATTCTCTGTAATTTCCAGCACCACCATGGCGGCACCTACAATATGACCCGAATCCAGAAACTGCGCCCGGATACCGGGAACCACATCAAACCAATCCAGATAATTCTTTCCCTCAAAAATCTTCACGCAATCAATGGCATCCTGCTGGGTATAGAGCGGACCGTCGCATGGCATCATGGACTTGGCCAGGTGCTTGCAGAAAAATTCCTCGTCTTTCTCCTGAATAAAGCCGCCGTCTTTCATCATTACTTCAGCCAGATCTTTCGTGGCGTACGTGCACATTACTTTACCGCGGAAACCCTTTTTATACAGCAAAGGAATACGACCGACGTGATCCATATGCGCGTGGGTAAGGACCACGGCATCAATATCTTTGGACGGATCAAAATTAAACGTCTGATTTTTAACCGCCGCCTCTTCGCGGTGGCCCTGGAATAAACCGCAATCCAGCAAAATACGTTTTCCGTTGGCCTGAATTTCATGGCATGTACCGGTTACTTCGCGTGCGGCGCCGTGGGGAATGATTTTCATAAAGTAAAAAGAAGTAGATGTACTATATGTACATCAGAATACTTGGCCGTAGCGTTCTGCCTATGCGCATTCGCAAAAGCCATTTGCCAATACTATTTTATATTTCCCTGCATACGTTACGTATCTATTACGCAGCTGGCTGATCTTTTTCCGGGTCCAGATCGACCGATTTCAAGAGCGCCTTCCGCTCGCCATCGCTGAGCTCACGTATAAAGCCGGCTTTCAAGCGGTTGTCTTCCAGCGTCATAATACGGACACGCTTAAGTTCTTTCACCGTATAGCCCACGTTCTGGCACATGCGACGGATCTGACGGTTACGGCCTTCGGTAAGAATCATGCGGATAATAGCGGGACCTACTTTCCATGCCTTGAGCGGCTTGGTCATGGACCCATCGAGTATAAAACCTTCTTCCAGCTTCTTGAGCGCAAGCGGCTCAATGGGCTTGCCGAGCACGACTTCATATTCTTTCTCGTGCGTGAATGTAGGGTGCGTAAGACGGTAGGCCAGCACGCCGTCATTCGTAAAAAGAAGCAGGCCACCCGAGTCTTTATCCAGTCTGCCCACCGGGTAGATTTTCCCTACCAGCTGGGCTGAAAGTAAATCGCGCACCGTACGCACTTCATTGGGCGGCGCATTCTTGGGCGGCTGCAAGTGCTTGGGAATCGGCTTACCGGCGGCGGCTTTTTTCTGCACAATAGTCTTGGTATCCACATTGGATGTCTCCACACCCACCGGCTTATTCATAACATAGTACATCATCTCCTTGCGCTCCTGCAGCACCTTGCCATCGACTTCAATTTTATCCACATCGGCATCGGCTTTCTGGCCAAGCGTGGCCACCTTGCCATTTACTTTTACCAGTCCCTGCTCAATATATTCCTCCGCCTTCCGGCGTGAAGCGACCCCGCGGCCGGAGAGTATTTTCTGTATACGTTCTTGCATGGATGAGGGTGAGAAAGTCACGGCAAGACTGACGCATCGTTCTTCATTTGTTCTTGCTGGCGCCATTGTACAGTATTTGCCATACATGAGTATATGGTCTGGATTATTTAATAGATAACGACCAAATAAGCTCACAGGTACAGTATTTTCCATCCATAACCCATCTTTTGACCCGTATTTCCGCAATAATAAGGCGAATTCCCCGCACATGTCCCCGGAAATAACCCTCACCGGCAATGTACTCCTGGCCGGGTTCTTTTTAGCCAGGCGCTCGCGAAAGAACAAATGGATAGCGATCAAGGAGGGGTAGATTGCATCAATATATCGCACAAAAAATATAGCTTTGACTTGCGAAAGTGTCACACTTTTGATACACTTGCTATATTCCTCTAAATTTCTATGCCAACGACTAAGAAGCGCATTAACGTTACACTCGAGAAA